>CAYRGM010000111.1:1273-6654 GCA_964423765.1 uncultured Desulfobulbaceae bacterium | reverse complement strand
GAAACTGATAAATTAAGTCTGGTGGAGGTATGCGGGATCGAACCGCAGACCTCTTGAATGCCATTCAAGCGCTCTCCCATCTGAGCTATACCCCCCCATAATGTCTTAATATAATGTTTGAAAATTTGACGAAAATCTATTACCTATACCATCGGATTATTAAGTATGTCAATATAAAATCAGTCTGCCGGTAGCTGGTAAAGTGATTTTTTCTGGGATTGCCCCGGTATCAAGTTGTTAATCTTTATCTACCTTGGTATAGTATCAGAAATCGTGAAATAAGTAGACAATTCCTTAGAGACGGGTTTGAAACCCGTCTCTACTCAAAACAAATATTATTAATATAAATTACAGGTGATTATGAATGTTTTCTCCGTTTAATTTTTTGTTTGGCTGGATGTCAAATGACTTGGCTGTAGATCTTGGTACGGCTAATACTGTTCTATATGTGAAAGGCAAGGGGATTGTTCTCCGTGAGCCTTCTGTGGTTGCCGTTCGTAGGGATAAACGGGGGGGCAGCAAGGTGCTGGCTGTGGGCAGGGAAGCTAAAGAGATGCTTGGGAAAACGCCGGGCAATATTGATGCTATCCGGCCTATGAAGGATGGGGTGATAGCTGACTTTGAAGTTACCGAGGCCATGTTACGATATTTTATCAATAAAGTGCATAATCGTCGTACTTTGGTTCATCCCAGAATTATTATCTCGGTGCCTTCTGGCATAACCCAGGTGGAAAAACGGGCTGTTCGTGAATCGGCTGAATCAGCCGGGGCCAGGGAAGTGTATTTGATAGAAGAACCCATGGCCGCGGCAATAGGGGCAGGGCTTCCTATTACGGAACCCATAGCCAATATGATTGTTGACATTGGCGGGGGGACAACCGAGGTTGCGGTCATTTCTCTTGCCGGGATCGTCTATGCAAAATCCGTTCGGGTCGCTGGTGATAAGATGGATGAGTCTATTATGCAGTATATAAAACGCAAGCATAATTTGGCTATTGGTGAGAGAACAGCGGAGCGGATCAAGACTACTATTGGCAATGTGCAGCCGGAAGAGCCTTATGATACCATGGATATCAAGGGCAGAGATCTGGTCTCAGGTATTCCAAAAACTCTGACGATCACTTCTAAGGAGATTCAGTCAGCAATTGCCGAACAGGTGGATGTTATTGTTGATGCTGTGCGAGTTGCCCTGGAGGTAACTCCGCCGGAACTCTCAGCAGATATTGTTGACAGGGGGATTGTCTTGACCGGTGGTGGTGGTCTATTGAAAAATCTTGACTCTCTGCTGAAAGATGAAACCGGGATGCCTATTATTGTTGCTGATGATCCTCTCTTGTCAGTTGTGTTAGGTTCGGGGAAGGCGTTGGATAATATAGAAATCTTGCGGGAAATTGCCATTGACTGATATTTATCTTAACTGTTTTGGATCTCGTGAAAAAACAGAGTAAAGGAAAGAGTAAAGGTCGGCTGCCGACCTGGAGAGTCGTGTTTCTCATTGGATTCCTTGTGACTATGGTCCTGATTTTCTTGGTTTCTGTTCTGGGAAGTCAAAGATTTGGACCTTTACATGAGTTACTTTTTGAAGCGGCAGGACCTGTCCAGAAGATTTTTTCTCGTGGTACAGATTCGTTAACTTCCTTAAGAGAGAATTATTGGGATCTGTTATCTGTTCGTGAGGATAATAAACAATTGCGGGCGGATTTACAGGCGTGCCGACTGCAGCGTAATAAAAATCGGGAAGCACTTGCTACTAATGTCAAGTTGCGTAAGCTTCTCGATTTCAGGGAATCCACCGGGTTGCCGATGATATCGGCACGGATCATAGGCAAAGACCCTTCGGTTTGGTTCAGGAGTGTTGTGGTCGATCGTGGAGCTGGCGATGGTCTTGCAAAGGGTATGGCTGTGGTTAACGGGGACGGGGTTGTTGGCCAGGTGTTTTCAGTTTCACCTAACTACGCCAAGGTGCTACTTGCCATATCACCGTCAAGTGCCATTGATGTACTTTTGCAGAAATCCCGGGTACGGGGGATACTTAGGGGTACTGGTGCATTGCGTTACCGCCTTGATTATGTTCTTAGAACCGCAGATGTGACGGAGGGAGATGTGGTCGTGACCGCTGGCTATGGTGGAATCTTCCCTACAGGGATGCCCGTGGGTATTGTGTCAAAGGTGGTTAGGAGCCGGCGCGGCATGTTTCTGGATATTGAAATTACCCCGGTGGTTAATTTCCTCACACTTGAAGACCTGCTTATTATCGAAAGGGATGTTACCACTCATTAGGTCTGAATAGTTACCACTTTTTTATATTGCACTCGATTAGACTTAGCCATATTATTTTGTCACAGACCCTTACCTGATCTTAGGGCTCGGAAAGAAATAACTTGGCCTTTTCATCTCGTAACTGTACCACATCCTCAGTTGACTTTGTATCTTCACAATCCTCACATATCACAGCTATGCTGCGGTTGCGAAGATACAAAGTCAACCGAACCTGCGGCACATTTACGGCTGAAAAAGCACAAGTTATTTCTTTCCGAACCCTTAAGCGAGGAGCAAGACCCCTAAACCCTAATTTTTCAAGGCAGTCTTATGTTTATTATTGGGTTCTTCGTTTTTGGTCTTGCTCTTATTGGTCTGCAGACAACATTGTTTATGATGAATCCGCTCTGGATTGCTTCTCCTGATCTTTATTTTATCCTGGTGGCATATCTTGCCTATCGACATGATATAACTCGCAGCTTGATTATTTTGTTACCTTTGAGCATGATTTTTAATGTTTTGTCGGGACTTGTTTTGTGGATGTATCCGGCATTATTTTTGCTTGGCTTTTTTATCCTTAGATTTTTATCCCTACGGCTGCCGGTTCGGGAATCTTTGTATCAGGTGCCGATGATTGCTGTATGTTTTCTTTTTACCCATTGGTTAGTCTACATGATGATGGTTATTACTGTTCCCCAATGGCTGGTTCCCTGGTCTTGGCCGGTAATGCTTCTCCGGGCCGGACTTGTAATGATTTGTGCATTTCCTCTTTTACAGTTTTTTGACGCTTTTCACAGGTATACGGAAAAAAAAACCACTGCATTTTTTGGCAAGGTACGGGTTCGCACTGGCAACCGGTACAGGGGGTGAGTTGTGGCAGGCTTTGGCGGTAAACGGATAAATAGAAAACGACCTGATAATTTATCAGGAATGGTTAAGGAAAATGGTGGCGGTGAAGTCCACTTGATTCACCGGGATAAAGGAGAAGTGGATTTTTTCCGAAAACGGGTTTTTTTTTCTTCGTTTCTCATTATTTGTTTCTTTGCAATCCTGATCGCCCGTCTCTGGTTTCTCCAGGTTCAAGAGGGCGAAGCATATAGCAGGCTTGCCGATAATAACAGGATCAGGCATCTTGAAATTGCTGCACCAAGAGGAAATATATTAGATAGAACAGGACGGGAGATCGTTACTAATCGTCCTTCATTTAATGTGGTATGGGTGCGGGAAAATAATCGTCTTGATGATGAATTGATTAAGCAAATGGCGGAGATTATTAATGTTGATACCATGGAGATTCTTGCCAAAATCCGTAGAATGGCAGGTACCCCGGGTCATATTCCAATTCGTCTTGCCGAGGATATTACCTGGGAAAAAGTTGCCTATATTGAAAGTAATCGGATGAGACTGCCCGGGATCAGAATAGAAGTTGTGTCCCGCCGGGTTTATCATTATGGAAATCTTGCCTCCCATGTTATTGGTTATCTTGCTGAAATCAGCAGGGAAAAATTAGAGGCAGCAGAGCCTGGCATTTATCGTGGTGGTGATCTGGTTGGTAAGATGGGTTTGGAGCGGCTCCGTGAGCAAGACCTGCGCGGAGAAAAGGGGCGTCATTATATGGAGGTTAATGCCCTTGGCTTTGAGCAGAGGAATCTAAAAGGAATAGAACCATTACCCGGCAATGATATTCAGTTGACCATTGATATTGATTTGCAGCTTGCGGCAGAGAAGGCCATGGGAAAGTCCGGCATCAAGGCAGGGGCAGTGGTGGTGGTGGAAGTAAATACCGGCAGGATGCTGGTTCTTGCCAGTGTTCCCCCCTTGGAGATTGATAAATTTATTGGCGGTATTTCACATAAGGACTGGCAGGAAATGTTAGATAGCCCATATTATCCGCTGTTTAACAGGCTTGTTCAGGGGCAGTATCCCCCGGCTTCAATCTATAAGATGGTTACGGCTCTGGCTGGGCTTAGTCAAGGTGTTATTACTCCGGACTCCATCATTTATTGTCCAGGAAGTTATCGATTTGGTAATCGTACCTATCATTGTTGGAATCGAAGCGGTCATGGAGCGGTTGACATGAAGCGGGCCCTGGCGGAATCATGTGATGTGTTTTTTTATCAGGTCGGCCATCGGCTTGGCGTGGACAAGTTGGCGAAATATGCTCGTCTCTTTGGATTTGGTCGTAAAACCGGGATTGAACTGGAAGGGGAAAAACCAGGTCTGGTTCCCACTGCCGAGTGGAAGCTAAGACGACATTCTGAGCCTTGGCAGGATGGGGAAACCCTGTCTGTGGCCATAGGTCAGGGGTTTAATCTGGTGACTCCGGTTCAGTTGGCATTCATGACTGCCATGCTGGCAAATGGCGGCACTCTGTATAAGCCGGGGCTGGTTGATATCGTTCGTGACCCGGAAGGCTATATCATAGAGTATTTTGAACCTGAGATCGTGTCGCGTATTACCGGACAGGGGCATAATCTTCGTCTGATCCGTCAAAGCATGATTGAGGCCGTGGAGGGTCGTCATGGAACCGGCCGCAGAGCCCGGCTGGGCGAGTTGGGGATTACGGTGGCGGGGAAAACCGGCACTGCTCAGGTTGTTCGCCTGGAAAAATTTCAGCACTTAGCAGATGAAGATATTCCATACAGGTTTCGTGACCATGCCTTGTTCACTGCCTTTGCACCGGCTGAAAACCCTACAATAGCTGTGGCTGTGATTGTTGAGCATGGGTTGAGTGGTGGTGCGGTCGCTGCTCCTGTGGCACGGGCTGTTATGGAAGCATATTTCAAAGGCAAGGGGCGAATGCCCGAAGAGGTCTTTGTCGAGATTCTGGAGGGGGCTATTCCGTGATTGGCACGCAAGATATAAGCACATATCTGCGTCATAAAATCGCTCAATTTAGGTGACAGTAACCAGCTTGGTTGGAGCAAATTGACCAGCCCTTGAACGAACCATGGACTATGGTCGCTGTAGCATGGGTTAACTGTCAACTTTTATATAAACCTTCATGTTTCTGCTCGGCGAGCCGGGCATAACAAACAATGAAAATAGCAAGACAGGCAAGTGAGCCTGCGAGACTCCCGGTAAGTGAGCTTGCGAGACTCCGAGAAGTTAGGGAAGTAATA
>CAYRGM010000111.1:0-1173 GCA_964423765.1 uncultured Desulfobulbaceae bacterium | reverse complement strand
TGCGAGACTCCCGGTAAGTGAGCTTGCGAGACTCCGAGAAGTTAGGGAAGTAATATACCAAAAATAATTCCCATTTTCTGACTTCTGTTCTCTGTTGTCTGATAATATTATCCTGAATCAGGACTCCTGAAGAGGTGGATTGATGTTTCGTTTTGATCGTCGGTTGGTACATCATTTTGACTGGGGTCTGCTGTTCATGCTGATGTTGGTCATGGGTATGGCTCTTGTTAATCTATACAGTTCAACCTGGAGCGGGGATGGTGCCTCAGCAGTTTTCCTTAAAGAAATTTATATCTTGTTTGCCGGTGTAGTTATGATTATTTTACTCATGGGTATTGATTATAAAGATTTTGAATTTCTTGGTTATATTCTTTACGCGGGCATTATTATTCTTCTTCTTTATACGGTTTTTCTTAACCAGGGTACCATTGCCGGCACTCAGCGCTGGATTGATCTTGGTTTTTTCAGGTTACAGCCATCTGAGCCAGCAAAGCTTGCATTGGTTATAGTCCTTGCCTCCTATTATTCAAGAAAAGAGGTTAGCAATGGTTATAGGCTGCGTGATCTTGTGATCCCGGGGATATTGATGTCTGTGCCGTTTTTGCTGATTTGTATCCAGCCTGACTTGGGTACAGCCCTAATGATGGTAATGGTTTTTGGTTCAATGACTCTTCTGGTTAGGGTGCGTTGGCTGACGGTGGGTCTTCTTGTCGGGCTTGGTATTGCGGGGGTAGTCTTGGGCTGGTTGTTTTTTCTTAAAGATTATCAGCGCCGCCGGATTGAAACATTTCTTAATCCTGAAGCTGATCCCCTGCACCATGGTTTTCAGATTATGCAGTCAAAAATTGCAGTTGGTTCAGGGCAAATTTTTGGGAAAGGGTTCAGGGAAGGTACCCAGGGTCATCTTCATTTTCTTCCTGCAAGACATACGGATTTTGCTTTTGCTGTCTGGTCAGAAGAGTGGGGATTTATTGGTGCTTTGTTTTTTCTAAGTTGTTATTTTATTATGCTTCTTTTGGGACTCAACATTGCCATGACTGCCCGTGACAAGTTTGGGGTAATTCTTGCCTTTGGTCTGGTGATGTTGATTTTTTGGCAGGCAGTTATGAATCTTTTTATGATTTTGGGGATGTTGCCGGTGGTGGGGATTCCCTTACCGCTGTTTAGTTATGG
>CAYRGM010000110.1:0-6716 GCA_964423765.1 uncultured Desulfobulbaceae bacterium | reverse complement strand
TCTCTACGGTGGCGGTGATATTAACACATACTTTGGTTTTGCAACTGGTTTATTTTTGCTAAAAATGTTTGAAATTCGTCTCTTAGACATCGTAAACACCACATGGAAATGCCCTGTTTTTTTGTAAATATTCGGGTTGGCAAAAAGAATCTCTTAAGCCCTCCCCTCCCCATCTTTCGTTCAAGACCTGATCTTGTTTTTCGTTGACCTCAACTTTACTCAAGCGTAATCTTTTTTACCCGTCAAAGGGCCGTCCATTGCCTAAGAACGAGCTTTTTGTTGGGATATCGTTATTGTTTTCTGGTAAGGGTTCGACCAAAAATAAATTTACAGTAGCAGTGAAACGGTGAGTGAAGATTTAGATACTTAAATGAGGTGCTGATAGACGGTTACTGGTTATTGACAGTCAGGGCAGATTGGTGCTATACTGCTCATCTGAAACCTGAGTTGAGCGATTTTATAACTACTTTATAGGAGGTTTAAGCCATGTTCGGTCTTGGAATGCCTGAACTAATCATTATTTTGGTTATCATTGTTATTATTTTTGGCGCCGGAAAATTGCCGGAAATAGGGGGCGGAATTGGCAAGGGTATCAGAAATTTTAAGGATGCCACCAAAAAAGAAAACGAGCCAAAGCCGATTGAGGATGAAGATAAAAAGAAAGATGTTTGAGGCAGGTTACAAGAGACAGAATTTACAGATTTCGAATCTATAACTGGAACCCTGGAATTAAAAATCACTATAAACAGCGGAGAATATTATGTTTGGACTTGGAACTCCTGAACTTATAGTTATCCTTGGTATAGCATTTCTTTTTTTTGGCGGCAAAAAACTTCCAGAGATCGGTGCCGGTCTTGGCAAGGCCATTGGCTCTTTTAAACGGGGAATTGATGATGTTGAGGAGGCTGGTCTTGATATCAAAAAACAACTGCCCGGGGTCAAAGAAGTTGCTGAGGTAAAAGAAAAAATAGATCAGGTTTGTAAGGTGTCTGCAAAAATAATAAAATAAAGGTTTTCTTCTAAAACCATCCGGGGATTAAAATAAAATATGACCATCGGATGATAGTTTTTTATCTTTGAGGAAGCCCCTTAGGGCGGGGACTATCAAATTGCTGTAATCGTTCTGTTCACCAGAACCTCGTTTAAGTCTCGCAGGTCAGTACAGACTTCAAGTTCGCTTACCTCGTAGCCCCAACGCCAAAGTCGTAACTATCCAGCTGCACTCCACGGAGTCTCGCAAGCTCTCTTAATAGTTACCCAAAGTTTGCACTTACAAATTGCCCGCATCTCTTCAAGGGATCAGCTTCTAATAATTTTCAGGAGTACTTTTAACTATGTGTCGTCTCGCATTAAAAACCTCAGAAACACCTTTCTCACCCTATGAGGTACTTGAGGCCATGGAGGCCATGCAGGAAGGTTATGATGGCAGTGGTCTTGGTCTACTGCTCAGAGGGATCAGTTTTGTTGATTTTAATTACAATAAAGAAAAACAGGTTATTCTCTCCGGCATAGCTCATAGCGAAAAAGCTCTGTATCGGATGGACAGGTATATGGACGAGCGGGGCTTTGTTCAAAAATATGACCATGAGTTCACGGTCAGGCCTGAGCTTGTTGAGGCAAAAGATCGTTTTAAATATGTGGTTAGGGTGTACCGGAAACCATCTGGCATGGAGCAGGATGAGCTGGAGGATTATCTCCTTGAGACCAAACTGGAATTGCGTCGGGACGGTGAAGACCATGGTGGTGATTTGACGGTTTTTTCATTATGGCCTGATGTTATCACCATCAAGGAGGTTGGCTGGCCCCTTGTAATTGGTGATGCACTGGCTCTTAATGAAAACCGGATCATGGCCAGAGTAGTCATGGCTCAGGGACGGCAAAATACTAATTACGGAATCAATCTCTATGCCTGTCATCCTTTTTTTATCCAGGGGATTGCCACCATGACCAATGGCGAGAACACGGCCTTTATCCCCATCAAGGAATGGCTGGAGGGGAAAAATATTGCCGGCTATACCGGTTATCAAAGTGATTCCGAAGTGTTTGCCCATATCCTTCACTATGTAATTCGAAAACTGAAACTTCCTTTACAGGCATACAAGCATGTTATTACCCCGCTTAGTACCCTGGAGTTGAATGCTCATCCCCAGGGAGAGTTTCTTAAAGGGCTGCGGGTGGCGTGTCGGCGGTTGATAATTGATGGGCCCAATGCAATTATCGGAACCCTGTCTGATGAAACCTGCATGTTGGCTATGGATGCCAAAAAACTGCGACCTGCCACAGTGGGCGGCAAGCCCGGAACCTGGGCAATTGCTTCTGAAATGTGCGGGGTGCAGGCCATGGTGCCTGATCGTGACCCTGCCCTTGATTTTCAACCAATGCGTGAGCATACCGTTATCATTCCACCTGATCGTAAGGAATTAACTATATGGACTCAGTTCGATCCGTTTACACATCTCCAAGCAGCTTAACCTACAGCGACCTGCCCTGGATTATTCAGCACCGTGAAGACCGTTGTACTCTCTGTGGTCAATGTACTTCTGTCTGCCCGGTCAATGCCATATATCTGACCTACAGGCGGCAGCGGGTTCCTAAACTTGATGTCCTGCGCAAGAAAAGGGGCAATGAGTTTCGTCATTTTGTCGGTATCCGTCAACAAACCTCTATAGAAAACAAATGTATTGGCTGTGGCATGTGTTCTTCAGTATGCCCCAACGAGGCCATTATTACTGTTCCCAATCCCAATGAACACCGTACGGTTTTTCTTCAGAACCAGAAAGGTGATGCCTGGAAACGGGGCGGTCGCCGCAACAAGACCGGGCCGACCATCCTGGACCGGATTGCCTTTGATCGTATTTCCATGCTCACTGACCCTGCCCTGGATGCCGGTCGTCATGAATTTAACCTGAACACCATTCTTGGTAGGATTCTTCCTCCTGAGGAGTATTTGCGTCGCTATGCCAAAGGCGAGTGGATTCCTCCTACCAGAGAAATTTTTCCCTTTGTGATCGGTTCCATGTCTTTTGGGGCCTTATCGCCGAATATGTGGCTGGGACTTCTCCAGGGGGTTGCCTATTGTAACGAGGTTTTAGGGATTCCAGTGGTCATGGCAACCGGTGAAGGCGGATGTCCGCCCTGGGTTCTGAAAAGTCCGTTTCTTAAATATATCATTCTCCAGATTGCCTCCGGTTATTTTGGTTGGGATGAAATTATCCGTGCCATTCCAGATATGCAATGTGACCCTGCAGCCATTGAGATTAAATATGGCCAGGGAGCCAAACCCGGTGATGGCGGTCTTTTGATGTGGTTCAAGGTATCTAAGCTGATTGCCAGATTACGGGGGGTGCCTGAAGGGGTTGACCTGCCCTCGCCGCCGGTTCATCAGACCCTTTATTCCATTGAAGAAAGTGTCATGAAGATGATTCAAACCATGTCCATGGCCTTTGGTTTCAGGGTACCGGTCTACCCTAAAATTTCCGGTTCCACCTCGGCCAAATCAGTGTTGAACAACCTGGTGCGCAATCCCTATGCCTCGGCTTTACTCATAGACGGAATCGACGGGGGTACCGGGGCAGCCTATAATGTTTCCATGGATGCCACCGGTCATCCCATTGCCTCCAATCTGCGGGAATGTTACCTTGATCTGGTTGCTCAAGGAAGACAAAATGAAATCCCTCTGTTTGCCGGCGGCGGAGTAGGCAAGAACGGCAATGTTACCCAAAACGGTATGGCTCTGATCATGCTTGGGGCCTCCGGTGTCCATATAGGCAAATATATTATGCAGGCCTGTGCCGGTTGTCTTGGTAATGAAATGGGTCGTTGTAATGTCTGTAATTTAGGAATCTGCCCCAAGGGAATTACCTCGCAGAATGCCAAGATCTATCGTCGCCTTGACCCTGATGCGGTAGCCCAGCGGGTTGCCGATACTTTTGCGGCTATTCGTATCGAAATGAGAAAGATTATGGCTCCCCTGGGCCGCTCTCAGAGCCTGCCCATTGGCATGGCTGATGCCCTTGGCATTGATGATGCGGCTGCCGCAGAACGGTTGCAGATTAAGTATATCTGCTGATCATAACCAGAACGATTACAAAGACGAAACTGAAAATATAAAGACCCTAAACTATATAATGAGTGTCCAGGAAAATAAAACTATAACAGTCCGTGGCAAAGATGAACATGGCCTGAGATTAACATCCAAGATTTTTGAAGAAGAAGTGCGTGCTGCTGCCCATGATGCTGATGAGGTGATTCTTGAATCATTTGGCCAGCATAATATTGGTTTGCGGCTTGGCAGTAAGGATAGCCCCTTAACTATTCGAGTTAAGGGGCCGGTTGGCCAGCGGTTGGGCTGTATGGGAATGGAAGGGTTAACCATCATCTGTGATGGTGCAGCTTCTGATGATGTTGGTTACCTGAATATTGGGGCAGATATAATTATCCGCGGTAATGCCACCAACGGGGTTTGTAATGCCATGGCCGGTGGCAAGGTGATGATAGGCGGCTCCATAGGTTCCCGCGGCCTGAGCATGACCAAGTGGAACCCTGAACATGAACGACCGGAGATGTGGGTACTTGGTTCCGTAGGGGATACCTTTGCTGAGTTTAACTGCGGCGGGGTCGGGATTGTCTGCGGGATTGAGGCTGGAAATCCCGGCAATGTCCTGGGCTATCGGCCTTGTGTTGGAATGGTGGGTGGACAGGTATATTTTCGTGGTATAATTGATGATTCCTGGTCTAAAACCAATGCCAAACTGAGCAAACCTGATGATAATGAGTGGCAATGGCTGACCCGGCGACTGCCTGAGTACCTGGAGCTGATCAAGCGATCTGAGTTGCTCACTACCCTTGCCATTCGTGAAGAATGGCAGCTTCTCACGGCAATTACTCCCCAAGAACGGGTATTGATGTTTGCCGGTCATATGGGCATGGCCGAGTTTTCCCGGCGGGTCTGGAGCCAGGGTTTTGGCGGTGGTGATCCTCTTCGTGATCTGGCTCCCGGACTGGAACGATCTCTGATAGGAGTCATTGAAACCGGAGACTTGCGGCGCCGGAAACCATTCTGGGCAAATCGTGATTCTGCGGCTCCCTGTACCTACTATTGTCCCATGCATATCCCGACCATTGACCGGTTGCGGATGATCCGTGAGGGCAGAAATGATGACGCCTATGAGATGCTGCTTCGCTACACTCCTCTGCCGGCCTCGGTTTGCGGAACCATCTGTCCGAATCTCTGTATTCAGAACTGTTCCAGAAAGAAAATTGACTATTCAATTGATATTCAGGTATTGGGTCGGGCGGTTCACACTGCCGAACCTCCGCAAGTGGCACCTTCCATTGGTAAAAAAGTGGCAATTATCGGGGGCGGCCCGGCGGGTATGGGTACGGCCTGGCATCTTGCCTTAAACGGAGTTGAGGCTCATATCTTTGAATCTGATCATCAACTGGGTGGCAAACTGGCTCAGACCATTCCCTGGGAGCGGCTTTCCAAGGCCGTATGGGATCAGGAAATTGAACGGTTTATGAAGACAGATAATATAACCGTCCATTTTGGTGTTTTCTTAAGTCAGGACAAGGTCGAATCTCTTAAAGAAGAGTATGACTTTGTTGTGATTGCGGTGGGAACCCATCAGCCCAGGACTATTCCTTTCACCGGTCATGAACTGGTTATCCCGGCCCTTGATTATCTGAAAGCCGCCAAGAGTGAGACACCCATGAAAACCGGCAAACAGGTGGTTGTAATCGGAGCAGGTAATGTGGGTTGTGATGTGGCGGCTGAGGCATATCGCCTTGGTGCTGAACAGGTTACTCTGGTTGATATCCAGAAACCTCTTGCCTTTGGCAAGGAACGAGATTCTGCTGAAGCCCTTGGAGCAGTATTTAAATGGCCGGTCATGACCAAAGAGATTACTAAAGAAGGATTGGTAACTGATAAGGGTGAGCTGATTGCGGCTCAGAGCGTGATTATTTCCATTGGCGATATACCAAAGATGGATTTTCTTCCTGATTCAGTCGAAGTTGTCAAGGTTGCCGGAGGTGCATGGATTAAGACAGACGAGACCGGCCTGACCAGCGACCCGAAGATCATGGCGGTTGGTGATGTTGAAAGACCGGGTCTTGCCACTGATGCTCTTGGAGCCGGCAAAAGAACAGGTGAATATTTATCTGCTATGCTCAAGGGAGTGGAGTGGAAACCTTTTGCCAGAAAGTTGATTAAATATGAAGACTTGACCATTGCCCATTATGATCCGGCTGAAGAAAAAGGTGATACCGAAAATCATCAGGCAGCCCGTTGTCTGAGCTGTGGTTCATGCCGGGACTGTCATCTCTGCGAGACCATCTGCCCGACCCATGCAATTTCCCGGCGGGAAATTGTGGCAGAGACAGACAAAGGGGTGAACTATGAGTATGTATCTGATGACAGTAAATGTATAGCCTGCGGCTTTTGTGCAGATACATGTCCCTGCGGGATCTGGAGAATGCAACCGTTTTGATTTTTTGATATCGTCCAATTTATGTAAACATTCACCAAGGATATAAGATTTACAGCAAGTCATTTAATGCAAATCTACACCTATGATGAACTGAACGCTTACGCATCACCAAGTATACTACAGCACTACAGCAAACTGTAACCGCCGGTGCGGTCCCAGTCGCTGAGCTTAGGAATGTAAAATTAATAACTTCCCGATTTCAAGAAACTGGCATGGCCTTATAAT
>CAYRGM010000109.1:0-6732 GCA_964423765.1 uncultured Desulfobulbaceae bacterium | reverse complement strand
TTTCCACCCTGCCTAAAACCATATCCCAGTCTGAAACGCCAAGGGCAAGGGGCTGTCCCTGGCCCTGGTGACCCGGTCCCAGAATAATAACGGTTTCAGGAATTTTGACCCCGGCCCAGGTCTCACCAGCCACCCCTCCGGAATAGATATAACCGGCATGGGGAACAATCACCGCTACTGCCTCCTGCTTTTTATCCTCAGTAACAACTGGAATCAGTTCGGCAAGAATTTGCCGCAACGATGCAGAGTTGCCTGGATAAAAACTGCCACTGACTGCTGGTTGACGAATCATAAGCGGTTACCTCTATGATGGTAAATATTCGGGTTGGTTAAAAAACTCTCATAAGCAAGGACTGTAAATGTTTGGGTAGTGCCTTAGATTCGTTCATTCTGGCCGGTGAAGCGTACTTTTGCTACTCGAACCGGTCAGAATGGACGAATAGGTAAGCGAGGAACGAGACTCCGTGAGGTGCTACCCGAATATTTACCTATGATGAAACAACACTCCAGCTTGTTCCCTCGGGAGTGTCCTGCAATTCTATCCCACAGGCAAGAAGACGATCCCGAATCGCATCGGCCCCAACCCAATCTTTTTTACCCCTGGCCTCATTCCTCGCAATAATCATGGCCTCTATATCCTCGACAGACAGCTCTATGTCCGCCAGCAGGTTTTCTTTTTTTCTCTCAACATAAGAGCGGGCATCCTGCCCGGCCAGCCCCAAAATTCCTGATAGTTCCCGTAAATCACAACCCCCCTGTTCAAGTAGAGCAATATCTTCCCCAGAGGGGCATTGGGGCAGAAGACGAACAAGTTTATTAATCACCCTGAGAGCATCAAACAAAAAGCCAAGGGCCTGGGCCGTATTAAAATCATTATCCATGGCCTGGCAAAACCGGTCCCGCAGACCTTGCAGCTTTTCCCGATCTTTTTCAGAGGCAATACCTTCTCCTTCTCCCCCGGACGGAAGGTCAACCAGCAAAGCCAGGCATTCATAAATACGATCAAGACCCGCTCCCGCATCCTGGAGAGCTGTTTCAGTAAAATCAAGGGGATTACGGTACTGAGCAGAAAAGATAAAAAGCCGCAGTATCTCCGGTGAATACTCCTGAAGGACATCACGAATGGTAAGAAAATTGCCAAGGGATTTTGACATCTTCTCATCTTTAATGGTCACAAAACCATGGTGCATCCAGATATTAGCCAAAGGTTTGCCGGACACCCCGTAACTCTGGGCGAGTTCATTCTCATGATGGGGAAAAATCAAATCACTACCGCCGCCGTGAATATCAAAGGTATCGCCAAAATATTTTTTAGCCATGGCTGAACATTCAATATGCCAGCCCGGTCGTCCTTCTCCCCAAGGGCTTTCCCATTTTGGCTCACCCGGTTTAGCCCCTTTCCAGAGAACAAAATCCATGGGATTTTCTTTTCTATCGTTAATGTCTACCCTGGCCCGGGCCATGGCTCGCATCTCATCAAGATTGCGACCGGAAAGCATTCCATACTCTGAAAATTCAGACACCCGATAATAGACATCTCCGCCGGCAGGATATGCCAGCCTCTGGTCAATCAACTCATTAATCAAGTCAATCATTTCGGCAATATGATCAGTGGCCCGCGGTTCAAAATCAGGTCGCAACACCCCCAATGCATCCATATCCGTGTAAAATTCACCAATAAACCGATGGGCAAGCTCTGCTGCATCCACACCCTGCTCTGCCGCCCGGTCAATAATTTTATCATCAATATCGGTAAAGTTACGAACAAAAGTTACCCTGTAACCACAAAAACGAAGATAACGAACCGCCATATCAAAAACCAGGGCTGAGCGGGCATGACCTATATGGCAGTAATCATAAGAAGTTATCCCACAAACATATATCTTGACATGATTTTCTTCAAGGGGTTTGAGCAGTTCCTTTTCCCTAATCAGGGTATTGTATATTTTTATCGACATTTTATTCCGCTTCCGGGGTTCTAATTAAAAATTATAAAGATCCGCCCACTGAGCGGGTAGCCTTGAGGTTACCCC
Organism: uncultured Desulfobulbaceae bacterium; assembly: GCA_964423765.1. Taxonomy (GTDB): domain Bacteria; phylum Desulfobacterota; class Desulfobulbia; order Desulfobulbales; family Desulfobulbaceae; genus DRLX01. The sequence continues at coordinate 4,699 of CAYRGM010000109.1, read as the reverse complement.
TAAAAGGGGATAAGAATGCCTCTTGTCCCCAGAGGGGGGGGCTCACGGTCTCTCCCTCGTTCCCACGCGGGAGCGTGGGAACGAGAGGGCATTCCACCATCCATCATCTGACATCTGGCATCTGTCCTCCGTCCTCTGTCCTCTGTCCTCTGGTAGTAACAAAACGAATCAAAATCAATCCAGGAATTGCCAGCAAAGCACAGAAAAGAAAAAACCATACCCAGCCCATTGCTTCAACCATAAATCCAGTCGGTGCCGAGGCGAAGACCCTTGGAATCCCCATCAGGCTTGTCAGCAGGGCATATTGGGTAGCAGTGAATTTCTTATTGGTCAGCGATGCCATATAGGCAACATAGACGGCTGTTCCCATGCCACTTGCCAGATTTTCAAAAGCTATCACTGCGGCAAGACCAGATAAACTCTTACCTATTATGGCAAGCAGAGAAAACCCGAGCGTAGACAAGGCTTGCAGAATACCAAAGAACATGAGACAGGGAATAATACCCAGACGAAGAAGAATAATACCACCTAACAGACCACCGGCAATGGTGGCCCAGAAACCAAACATATTGGCGATTACCCCGATTTCGGTCATGGAAAAGCCGATATCAAGATAAAAAGGGATGGTCATGGTGGATGCCATCTGGTCACCAATCTTGTAGAGCAGGATAAAAAGAAGAATAATCAGGGCTCTGTCCCTGCTGAAATATTCAGCAAAAGGCTGGATCACAGCTTCTTTGAAAGTCTTGGGAGTACCTTCTGCCACCTCCGGTTCCCGGCAAAGAAGCGTGGTGACAACTCCAACCACCAGAGAGCCTGCCATCACAAGATAAACCTGGGCGAAACTGAAATGATCGGCAAGAATCAAACCGCCGCTGCCGGCAAGGAGCATACCAACCCGATAACCATTGACATAGAGGGCCGAACCAAGTCCAAGTTCCTTATCCTGCAGATCTTCACGGCGATAGGCATCAACGACAATATCCTGGGAGGCGGAGAAAAAAGTAACAATAAAAGCAACCGCGGCAACGAGCCAGAGGTTGTCAGCCGGATTAGTCATTCCAAGAGCGGCAATGGCAAAAGCAAGTAGAATCTGAAAAAATAACAACCAGCCCCGCCTGCGGCCAAGCAGAGGCGGAGTAAAACGGTCAACTATGGGTGACCAGAGAAACTTGAGAGTATAAGGCAGACCAACAAGAGCAAAAAGACCGATGGTGGCGAGATCTACCCCTTCCACCTTCATCCATGCCTGAAGAACCGACAAGGTTAGCAGAAGCGGAACTCCGCAGGAGAACCCCATCAGAAAAGCGACCAGCATCCGGGGAGAGAAGATAAGATTCAGCATAAACTATTTATAATTGTGAATTGCAGACATCGTAAACGCCCTATAAAAATGCCTTGTTTTTTGGACAATTTTACTCCCTGCTGCACCGGTCTCATCTGCCGTCTTCTTAAACCTGAATTGAGCGATTTTATGACGCAGATATGTGCTGATATCTTGTGTGCCAAGGTTTTTCGAAAACTGCAGGCATACCCGTTGGTCTGCCCACGGATTTGCGGGAAGCCTTGGCGTGCAAGATATCTGTGCAGATCAAGTTATAAAATCGCTCAACTCAGGTTAAACTGTCTGGATTTGGTAGAGACGGGTTTCAAACCCGTCTCTACGATGGCGGTGATATTAACACATACTTTGGTTTTGCGACTGGTTTATTTTTTGCTAAAAATGTTTGAAATACATCTCTACGGTTGTCTGCTTGTTTTACGGTGTCTGTTATAAGTACGAATTTGTAGAAAATAGCCGATATCAGCCACTCTTTAGGAAAAATCGTACTGTTTCCCGAAATATACATCAGAAAAATGAGAAGAATCAACAAGATAGAGACAGGATAGTTTTCCGGAAAAACGGAAAAAGGCGAAGATGAAAAAGCTTGTAAACCTTGTTACAAGTCAAGCAGCCAGAAGATCAAACCGCTCGCGAATATCGGCAACAGCAGGACTGTTGCCTGCAAAGGCAATACCAAAATGGTACACAGAGGGGGAATAATTAACTGGCCGACACCATTTTACCTGACCGGTAACAGAACGAAAAGAAGAACCAGAACCAGCATGCAAAGAAAAAAGGACTTTTGTATTTTTACAAACAGACCGGCTTAACTCAAAGCAGATACCACCGTAACTGAAATCAACCATACTTACCGGATCATCAAAGGTACAGGTGTTATCTCTGTCAAAATTAGCATAAGCCACCCTGCTAAGCCGCCGATAACGACGGCGGTCACTTCGAACATCCGACCGTTCCTGCTCCCGAATTCCAATACAGTTTTCCGTATAATAAGGGCAGGACGAAAAGTCTTCTCCCCGGCAATACAAATCCACATGGCCGGCAACAGGCAGACGCAAACCCTCATTATCCAAACAACACCCACTCACCGAAGCAGACCAGTATGGACAACAAACCGTTTCGGAAGCATGTACCAAGGTCATTTTCACTAAAACTCCTCTCTGAAATGAGTGTAACCAGCATAGCTGACTGATTGACCAGCTACACCGTACTATACAAAGTCATTACTATGGCATATGGTAGGGCTAACTAACATCATTCATGTCAAAGCAACAATCTGCAAGAAAACTATGCAAATTTTGAACCATAAGTATCCATAACGACAATAAACGGTACCCCCCAGCAGGGATTTATCTCGCCTGAAATAAAAACAACTCATCCACTTCGTTGCATATTCCGAGCCGATATCCCATAGCGATGCATTTTATCATAAAGTGCCGTCTTGCCGACTTTCAGATCAGCAGCCACCCTGGTAACATTACCGCCATGCTTATGTAATGCCTGACTAACAACCCGAGCTTCAAATTCGGAGACGATATGTTTTAAAGACTGCACACCAATGGCATTCTTAAGACCTGTTAACAAGCTGTCTTCACGGTTTAAGTCAAGACAATCATCAAAACATAAATCAGCCTCGGTGATCATCTTGCCAGTAGACATCAAGACCATTCGCTGAATCAAATTTTCAAGCTCACGAACATTGCCAGGCCAGTCATGCTCAAGCAGACGATTAATGATGGACTGGGGAATAAAGTCGATATCCTTTTTAAAAGCAATCCGATAATGTTGAACAAAATGCGAAACCAGCTCCACAATATCCTCTTTCCTCTCCCGTAGAGCTGGCACATGAATATGAATAATATTAAGACGATAGTAGAGATCAAGGCGGAATTTTTTCTCTTTAACCGCCTGGGTAAGTTCCGCATTAGTGGCGGCAATCACCCTGACATCAACATTAACAGGCTCTGTACCGCCGACCCTGACTATTTCACCATTTTGCAGAACCCTGAGCATAGCAGCCTGCATTCTGGGAGTGATATCTCCGATTTCATCAAGAAAGATTGTCCCCTGATCAACGATCTCAAACTTACCCTTCTTCCTGGTTACAGCCCCGGTAAAAGCACCCTTTTCATAACCAAAAAGATCACTCTCAAGGAGGGAATCATTGATGGCGTTGCAGTTTATTGTCAAAAAAGGTTTATCTCTACGATCACTGATAGCTCTCACCAAATTGGCAACCAGCTCCTTGCCGGTTCCGGATTCACCGGTCACAAGAATGGTGGCATCGGATTTTGCCACCTGATGAATCATGTCCCGCATATCCTACATAAGCCGGCTGCTGCCCACCATGCGATCTGCTTCATGATATACACCAAGCCTTCCCTTCAGGCTGTTCAACTGACTGACAAGTAGCCCTCTTATATCTTCGCTCTCCTTGAGTGCTATAATTTTTCTCCGGAGAATAACTTCAATATTGGTGTTGAACTTGAGCAATTCCTCCTCATACTGTTTGCGTTGCCTGATATCACGCATAACCACCATGAAAAGCCGATCACCGCTGTAACCGACAAAAGGAGCAACCGAATACTCAACCGCTATCCCGTTAAACAGAGATTCCGTCAAAACCATCACGCCATCTTCCTGATTACGACAACGCTCTGCCAACCCATTTATATCAAAATCTCTCAAACTTTGGCTCGCACCACCCGCTTGACCCTTAGCGGTTATATCTCCAAAACACTTCCTGCTACTGCGATTCTGATACTCAACAACTCCATCATCACGCAACAGTAAAACCATCTCCGGCATGGCATCCAGCAAGCTCTGCCAGTTTATCACCAGTCGGCGAACTTCATCTTTGCTATTCTGCAGCTCTGTATTTAAATCAGTCACAATTAAACCAGCTCCCCAGCAAATGAAAATTATTACCGCCACTGCCCGTATGCCGTATCTACCCCATATCTCAAACAATACAATTTATTGTACTGTACCATTAATACAACAAACAACCAAGTAGAATCCCAGTAAATCAGAATTTTGCAGAAAACATAAGAACTACATACTACTACCATTCTCGGTTCATATATGTTAGACCTGAGTTGAGCGATTTTACAACTTGATCTGCACAGATATCTGCATCATAAAATCGCTCAATTCAGGTTAAATAATCAGCATGGATGAATCAGAATTAGATCGGTCTGTCCTTTGAGCAAACTATGCAAGATAACCGCTTGGCAATAAACAGGTCGTATTCACCAATGCCTCACGGAATCTCGCATAAGTGCAAACTTCGAACTCGCTTACCTCTTCGCCCGTTTCGAAGTCTTACTCACCGTTTCACTGCCGCCGTTTCACTGC
>CAYRGM010000108.1:0-6755 GCA_964423765.1 uncultured Desulfobulbaceae bacterium | reverse complement strand
TCTTCCCGGATGTCCCCGGCTCCGACATGAATTGAGTTCTTGTATTTCAGGAAATATCCAAGTATTTATAATAAGGACATAAAATGGAAGTCATAGAACTCTTGCGGGCAGGCGAGGTGTCGCTTTTGTTTATTGCTCTTTTAGCTTTTACCATCGGAGCTCTCCATGGCCTGGAACCTGGGCATTCCAAAACGATGATGGCCGCTTTTATTGTTGCCACACGGGGGACTGTTTTACCCAGGCGATTATTCTGGGACTCTCTGCAGCCACCTCTCACAGCGTGATTGTCTGGCTGCTCTCACTCGCTGCCCTTTAGTTACGGTAATGAGCTTATCGGTGAAGAACTTTAACCTTACCTGATCGGTCTTTCCGGAGTTATTATCCTGGGGGTAGGGTTATGGATGGGCCTGCAGGCTGTTGTGAAAATGAAAAAACGTCAACAAAATGGTAAGCGACATGCTCATACTCATGGAAACGACCAACACCACCATGGCGACACCGTTATGGAACATGGGCATAAACACATCGATATCTCTGATCACACTCATTCCAAAAACCAGTTTATTGATGCCCACGCCCAATCCCATGCACAAGAGATTGAACGGCGTTTCAGTGGAGATAGGATTTCATCCGGGCAGGTTGTCCTCTTCGGATTGTCCGGCGGCCTGATCCCCTGCCCGGCCGCAATTACAGTTTTGCTGCTGTGTATGAATACCGGCAAGCTGTTTCTCGGTGTCTCTCTGCTTGCCGCCTTCAGCTTTGAGCTTGCCATCACCCTGGTAATTGTGGGAGTGATTGCCGCCCTCGGTATGCGTTATGCAACAGCAAAGTCACAGTCATTTTCCAGTTTCCTTGACTATGCACCAATGTTTTCAGCTCTACTGATAGGAGCCATCGGCTTCTATATGCTGATATCAGCATGGCTGCACCTTGGATGAACTGTTTGTCCCCGCCCCTTCTCAATGATATACGCGACCACGGATGGAGTGGATAGCATGACATTGACATCTATCTTCGTTCATATCAGCCGACCAATTTAATCTCTCTCCATGGCCATCTGCCCATGCCCGGCTTTATCGGTTTCGTTTGTCGAATCCTTTCTCTTTATATCCCTTTATTGCATGTACAAATCCACAAAGGCGTAAATTTTTAAATATTGACTAAAAAAAAAGCACAAAATAGTATCTGCCAACTATGTTATCAGTTAACAATTTAATTCCTCACTATAAACTTTTAACCCAATGAATACCGAAAAAGTACTCATGAGTCATGAAAAGGATAAGGTAGTTCAGCTATATAAAGAACACTACAACACCATTTTCAGATTTTTTTCCAAAAGACTCCACTTATCGGAAGATTCTGCCGACAGCACTCAGGAAGTATTTACAAGATTTGTTCGTAGTAATGGTGCTGCCGCACAAGAGTGTTCGGCCGCTTATCTGTGGAGAATAGCACGGAATCTCGTCAAGGAAATCAGACGCACTCGTGCTATTCGTTCTCAATGGCTGGTACCTCATTCTGAAGATGCTGATGAACTTCCTTCTCAGGCTCCCGGGCCAGAGGAACTGATGATAGATCAACAGATAGCCGAAGAGATTCTCGCTGTTTTACACAAACTCTCACCCAGATGCAGGGAGTTTTTTATTCTCCATCGCTTCAAGGGACTATCCCACAGAGAAATCGCAAAACAACTGGAAATCTCGCCAAAGACCGTTGAAAATCACATGGTTAAAGCTCTTCTTTTCCTTCGCAAAAATCTGCCTTGCCCTTAGACTTTCCCCAAATCTTCATTTATTTTAAATTATTTTAATTTTCCAGTAGGGGTTTTTCTCCTCTGGTGCATTGTATCAATATATAGGAGGACACACCTTTTGAGTTTTCTGCAAAACAAACGAATAGAGCTGGCCGCACGCTGGCTTGTCAGATCTCAAGACAAGGATTTCACATCCGATGACCAGAAAAGTCTGACAGAATGGCTGGAAAAAGATCCGGCCAACTGTACAGCATTTGAGGAAATGGGTGGTACCTGGGAACAAGTGGGGGCACTTGAACATATCTTTGCTTCTGAAAAAGAGTGTAAGCATTCCGAGCCCCCCACTTATCACCATGAAACTAAAAAACCCAGTGGATTGAGCGGTTTTTTCTCTTGTGTTTTCCCTGGGCGAAGACGAGTAGTCATGGCCGGGGCGGCAATGCTTATGTTGGTGCTTCTCTGTTTGCCGGTATTGAAAAACTATTCCACCTTAGAGCAATCTGGCCCGGTTTATACCTATACAACCACTGTTGGTGAGCAGCGAACTGTGATCTTAAACGACGGTTCTATTCTGGAGATGAATGTCGGCAGTTTTCTCTCCGTGCAAATGAGCAAGCAGGTAAGGCGGGTGGAAATGAGTGAGGGTGAGGTCTTTTTTCAGGTCACTCCTGACCCGGACAGACCATTTGAAATTCGGACAGCCAGCGGTATGATTCAGGTGCTGGGTACGGCTTTTAATGTGGAAAACCGCCGGGGACGAGTCTCCGTGGATGTTGAGCATGGAAAGGTGCTGGTCAAAGACAACCCGAGAGGTCGTGGAGATATGAGGATAAAAGGAACAATCCTGGTGTCAGAACAGGGGGTAGATATCAACCCATCGGGTCGTCTGGAGAGGTTGCGGTTATCACAGATTACGCAGGTTCTGGCCTGGCAGCAACGGCAGGCGGTTTTTAAGAATACACCTGTCAGCGAAGTTCTGCATGAACTGGAACTCTATCATGATATAAACATAAAATTGGTACCCAGGGAACTTAAGGAAAAGGGAATCACAGGCACATTCGATATGCAAAACCTGGATCAAACCCTTGGAATTATTGTAACAGCCGCTTCGTTGAAACTTACCAAAGAAGCTGATGGCAAAATAACATTATATAGAGAATCAGTTGGCAATGATCGGTAGTTGATTTTGCAGCAGTAAAACAATGTCATGGCGACTGTTAATCTCAAAATGTTGAATAAAAAAAGGAGAAAATGAGATGAAGAGTGGAGAGGGGAAAACAGTTTTTCTAACAACCATTGTTTTACTGCTTTTATTTGCCATACCGGCAATGGCAGAGCAAAAGAAAGCAAACCCATTGGATACACCTCAGATGTTCAATATTGAAGCAGGCTCCCTGGAAGAAACCCTAGAAGCCTACTCAAAGACCACTGGTATCAGGACCGTCTATCTAAACGAACTGGTGACGGAAAAGAAAAGCCAGGGGGTGCAGGGAACACATTCTCCCGAAGCTGCTCTGCGGCAGATTTTACAGAAAACCGGCTTGACTTATCAGCTTGCAGCCAATGACACGGTCGTTTTGAAGAAAAATCACAAAGCAGTGGTCGAACAGGAAAAAAACCATAAAACAAGCCCGCAGGAAAATTAAGTTAGAAGATGTAAAAGTTACTGCCGGTAAACGGGAAGAAGATGCCCATAAAATACCAACAAGCATAACAACTTTGTCTGATATCCAACTGGAGGACTTTGGCTTGAAAAATACTATGGATCTTTCTTCTTTAGTGCCAAATCTCTATATAACCAAAACAGGGAATGCGGTGGTGACCGATTTTGCGTCTATTCGTGGTATTAGTGGTTCGATGAATGTGAACCCTGCATTGGGATTATATGTGGATAATGTTTATCATTCAGGGTTAAGTCTCTCTCTTTTTGACATTGAGCGCATTGAGGTATTGCGTGGCCCCCAAGGTACTCTTTACGGACGGAATTCCCAAGCTGGAATTATAAATATTATTACAAAAAAACCCTCTGACTTTTGGGCATCAACTATGACTTTGGACTTTGGCAGTTTTAACAGTTATGAAGCCAGAGGTAGTCTGAGCGGACCGTTGATCGCTGACAAGCTGGCATTCAGAGCAGCGGGTCGCTACTTCGAGACAGATGGTTATTTTGAAAATCAATTTGATGGGGCCGATGATGTCGGCCGCGTGGAAAATATTGATGGCAGATTCTCATTAAAGGCAACCCCATCCAACAAACTCATCATCAACTTCAGCTATGATCTACAACGATACAAAAGCCCCAAGTACGCTAACTTTGCACCTCTTGACAGTGATGATTTGCGTAGAGATATCAATGTTGATTTTCCGGGTGAATCAGATAAAGATGCTGATGGGGGCTCATTGCAAGTAGAATACCAAATGGATGGTAAGAAAGTTATATCTATCACCTCGTACCGTAGAGAGGACTTTTGGCTAAATAATGACCTTGATTTTACGCCATTTGATTTAACAAAATTAACTCTGTCTAATGAGATAAACTCCTTGTCTCAGGAGTTTCGCATTGTTTCCGATGATTCTGATTCAAATTTTAAATGGATAGGAGGATTGTTCCGCCTTTCAGAGGAAGGTGACACTCAGGGTGATATCTGGATGAATTTCATGAACATGGGAATGGGAATGGGAATGCCGGGTGAGACTCTGAGACTTAAAGGTGTCACCGACACTTTTGGAATCGCTGTATTCGGCGAGGTTACATATACTTTTTTCGACCGTTTGCATGCAACACTGGGGCTTCGCTACGATCAGGAACAAAAAGATTTTGATTTTACCCAAACGCCGGGAGGTATGGTGCAGAGCATGATGCTGGGCTATCCCCCATTGTCCGGTTCCCCAGAAGAAACCTTTGATGCCTGGCTTCCCAAGGCGGCACTCAGCTATCAAATATCTGACCAGGTAATGTCATATGTCAGTGTCGCCCGCGGATTCAGAAGCGGTGGCTTTAATTCCTTTGAGGAAATCGGAACTTTCTTTAAACCTGATTTTACAGTGAACTATGAGTTAGGTGCCAAAACATCCTGGTTGGACAAAAGACTACAGTTGAATGTAGCGTTATTTTACATAGACTGGTCGGATATGCAGGTTGAAGTCTTGACCCCCGGCGGAGCCACTGTTTTTATAGACAATGCAGGAAAAGCAACCAGCAAAGGTGTGGAAATGGAGTTTTCAGCTCGTCCAATGCCTGGTCTTGAAGTGATTGCCGGGGCAGCCTATACCAACGCTGAATATGATGAATTTTCACTGGGTGCTGCTGTCTATAATGGTAATCGTGTTATTGATTCTCCTGAATACACTCTGAACCTCGGGGCAACATATCGTTTTGCCAACGGTTTTTTTGCCAATGCTCACTACAACCACTTTGGTGAGATATTTTTTGATCCGGCCAATACACAGTCGCAATCTAATTATGGCCTTGCCAATGTTGATGGCCTCGTAAAAAGTCCAAAAGCCAATTTTCGCACCTAATGATTTCAATAGGTTAGCTATGGTAAAAATGCACAATTCGGACTTTTTACGAGGGCATCATCTATAACAATATCAAAATAGGCAAACCTGATGCCACAAAAGAAGAAATTATGGAAGTGGCGGAAAAAGCCCAGGTAACAGATTTTTTGGGGAATCTTGAAAACGGCATCAACACCAGGTCGGGAGAAGGCGGCTCAAAACTCTCCGGCGGCCAGAAACAACGGATCTCCATTGCCAGGGCCATGCTCAAAGATGCCCCCATTATATTACTTGACGAGGCCACAGCCGCCCTCGATCCTGAAAACGAGATCCATATTCAACGGGCAATCCAGGAGTTGGTCAGGGAAAAAACAGTGGTGGTCATTGCCCACAAGTTGCAAACAATTCGTAATGCCGACCAGATAATTGTCATTAAAGACGGCCATATCTCAGAGACAGGAAGTCACCCGGAGCTACTCGAACATAAAGGTTTATATTCGCAATACTGGAATACCCAGCAGACAACCAGTGGTTGGAAGATTTGTGCCACTGCTCATTAAATGCCAGAAATTCATCAACCGTTAAAAAAAGTTCATAGACTGTTAGCGAGTTCAAAAAGTGAATTGTATTATCTTCAGGTACACGAAGCATACCTGAGAGTGGATAGAGAAAAGGTTAATTTCATCATCGGCAGAAAAACCGGATGACTAACTGACAGATGCCGAGTTTGCTTTCAGGATTTCCACGGTCTGGAAAGGTTTTGACCTGGCTCTTCTTTATTACAACGGTTACACAGATGATCCGGTTTTTCACCGCACTTATCTTGCCGATGGCAGGATGCAGTTCACTCCAACATACCCCCAGTTATCAGGCATACGGATTTAATTTTGCAAAGGGTTTTGAACGAGTTACTGTCCGTGGTGAGCTTGCGGTAAAAAAACATCTCCTTTTTTCGATTGATCCAGATGATTCGTCATATAAAGAAGACAGTGACGGTCTTGTTGATAGAAATTTATATCAAGGAGTGATCGGTATTGACCGCACATTTTTCACCAACCTCTATGTAAACTTTCAGTTCTTTGCCAACTTTATAGAAGACGGTCAGGAAAGCCTTGCTGCAGAACGAAAAACCCACGGCTTCACCTTTGAAATCAGTGACAAATTCCTTGACGATGATTTATCCGCCGGATTTCGGGGTACATATTATACCAGCAACGATGGCTCAGTCTTGGAGATATTTGCCGAATACAAGATTGGCGACAACTGGCAGATTGCTCCGGGGTGTCTGTTGTTCAACGGTTCGCAAAACTCCCGCCTTGGCCAATATAGTAAAAACGATATGGTTTACCTGAGATTACGTTTCAGTTTTTAACACACCTTTCTTTATGGAATCCCTTCGGCTTCGGTTTTACAACGAAGAAATTCTTTCTTTTCCTGCTTTTTTTCACCTGAATTGAGCGATTTTCTAACTCGATCTGCACTCATCTCCCGCACGCCAAGG
>CAYRGM010000107.1:0-6860 GCA_964423765.1 uncultured Desulfobulbaceae bacterium | reverse complement strand
AACAACTGATGCAGGCGGTATTAAAGGAAGCCTTCTCACAGCAGAATGAACCCGCTAACCGTGCCTGCCGGCGAGGCACGGGGCACAGGGTGTTGCCCATGCTTAACCAAGCCGCAAAACTGACCCTGGTAACAAGACAACCAGGGTCGGACTCATTCGCTAAAGTAACTTTTGCCATATAGACATTATTGAGGTTGAAGTTATTTCTTGATGGACTCGTAAAAAGTCCCATGGTCGTCATGCCGGACTCGAACTCTGTGCTTACCTCCGGCTTTCGCCGGAATGACGAAATAGGGGCAAATTTGACTTTTTACGAGACCATCATTTCTTGCCGAGTCCATCAAAGCTATGGTAACCGTTCACCAGCACCTCCTCTTCACCCATTCTGCTTACAACAATAGTATGCTGCACAGGTCAGAATGAGCCAAGAGGAGGCACTGGATGAACGGTCGCCGCTTCACTGCTACAGCAACTCATTGACTGCAATTTCTACCTCCTTGGTGAACGCTTACAAGCTATGAATGCAAAAACCCGTAACAAAACCGGGAAAAAACTGAGATCAGGATTCAGCACCGGAGCCTGTGCAGCAGCGGTTGCCAAGGCGGCAACCCTGGCTCTAATCAAGAATATCAACCTCAAGGAAGTTGAGATACCTTTTCCCGGCGGAAATCGGCATTCTTTTGTTATCCATTTCTGTTCCCATCAGGATGGTCAGGCCATGGCTGCGACCATTAAGGATGCCGGTGATGATCCGGATGTGACCAACAAGGCAGAGATCATCGCCATTGTTAAAAAGCAGGAAGTTGGCAATGAAGAAGAATCTCTGATCATTGAAGGCGGGCCCGGAGTTGGACAGATAACCAAACCAGGGTTGCCGGTGGCTGTGGGAAAACCGGCCATCAACCCGGTTCCGGAAAGAATGATCCGTGAAGCTGTTTTTGAAGCCATGCTGGAATCAGGGGAAGAACATTATTCGCTGCGGGTCACTATCTGTGTTACCGATGGAGAAAAACTGGCAGAGAAGACTTTAAACAAACGACTTGGCATTATTGGTGGTCTTTCCATTCTTGGCACAACCGGTATTGTCAGAGCGGTATCGGCAAAGGCCTGGACAGAGACCATTGATATCTCCATGAAGGTGGCAAAAGCTGCCGGTCTGGATGAAGTTATTCTCTCCACCGGCAGAACTTCCGAAGCAGCAGTTGAGAAAACTCTCAACCTTGCCGATGAAGCCGGAGTGATGATGGGAGATTACCTGGTCTATAGCCTCAAGGCCGCAAAACGACACGGATTTAAAAAAATCCATCTTGCCGGAATGTGGGCAAAGATACTAAAATGTGCCCTTAAAATTCCCCAGACCCATGTCCGGCACGGGGTACTTGAGGTTCAACAGGCGGCAGATCTTCTTGTACAACTTGGGTTGGATATGGAAACAGCCACTGAGCTGGCCCAGGCAAATACTGCCCGGGAAATATACCTGCGTCTTAAAGAAGCAGGGCGGGATGACCTGATTCGGGCTGTATGTTTAAAGGCAAAAGAGTATGCGGAAAGTAATTGCCGCTTACCAGTGGAAGTTTACCTGGTAACTTCTGAAAATGGAGTGGTGGAGCATGTTTAAGGAGGATAACGACCATAATATTTTTGTTATCGGGGTCAGCGAAGATCGACTTAGTGCGGAACAGTTATCTGTTCTGAATAAATGCAAAGTAATTCTGTCAGCTAAAAGGTTTACTCCGCTTCTTAAAGAAGTTCGGGCCGAGATAATCCCCATCACTCCATTAGCTGAGACCATGGAAAAAATTGAGGTCTTTCTGCAACAGGGATCGGTTGGAGTGCTGGCATCCGGTGACCCGCTTTTTTTCGGGATTGGCAGTAAACTTATCAATCGGTTTGGAGCAATGAGAGTCCATATTTTCCCGGCTTTATCTGCGGTTCAGCTTGCCTGTGCCAGCTTTAGAGTGAGCTGGGATAAGCTGACAATTTTAACTCTCCATGGCAGAAATCCGCAGAACTTCATCGCTCAGATTCTCAGCAACCCGGCAACATTAATCTTTACCGACAACCATAACCGCCCGGACAGCATAGCTGCCATGATTGATCAAACTCTTGCTGCCCATGCTCAAAAACAAAGAATTGAAAGTATTCGGGTCAGGGTGGCAGAGAATATCGGCCTTGCCAATCAACAATTATTTGCAGGAAATCTCCAGGAAACAGCGAGAAAACGATTTGCCCCATTAAACATGATGCTGATTGAACAGGACCTTGATTCTTTTGCCGGACTCACCAGATTTGGTTTACAGGAAGCGGAAATAAAACACTCCCGCGGATTGATAAGTAAAGATGAGATCAGGGCAGTTATTCTTCATTGCCTGCGTTTACCGGCTCACGGGGTGTTTTGGGATGTGGGCGGCGGTTCCGGCTCCATCTCCCTTGAAGCTGCAGGCATGTTTCCGGAACTGGAAATTTACACGGTGGAAAAAAAGCCGGAAGAACAGCAAAATATCCGTTTCAATCTGGCTGCCTGTAATCGTTACACAATTCAGCTTGTTGCAGGTGAAGCCCCGGAGGCGTTAGAAAAACTTCCGGCTCCCAAACGGGTGTTTATCGGGGGTAGCGGTGGCAAACTTGAACAACTTATCAATTATTGTGGAGATCGTTTGCAGGCAGGAGGATTGATAGTGGTAAGTGCGGTATTAAAAAAAACCGCCGAATCTGCTCCGCAAATCATGAAAAAACTTGGTTTTACCGTGGAGACAAGAACAGTTTCTGTGGTCAGAAAAAAAATGGACGGAGCCGAGGTCTCGCTTAATCCAATTACCATAATAACCGGTAGGAAGTGATGTTAACTAAAGAAAAAGGTCATTTATACTTGGTGGGTGTAGGACCGGGCGACCCGGAGCTGATGACTTGTCGAGCTGTGGAGGTCTTGGAAAAAACAACGATCTGGCTTGCCCCTAAAGCAAAGAATAACGGCAATAGTCATGCGCTCCGGATTGCCGAAGGTAAAGTTGCGGTTACCGGCAAAACCGTGGTTGAGTTGAAGTTTCCCATGAAAAAAGTTTTCCTTGGAAAACAATATGACCCTGAGTTGATACAGGGATGGGAAAACGCTGCCAAGGCTGTGCTGCTATACATAGAAAAAGGGCTTGATGTGGCGTTCCCAACCCTTGGTGATCCTTCTCTTTACTCCACTGCTTTTTACTTGCTAAGCGTTTTGCAGGAAATGGACCCGGAGGTGAAAGTATCTGTTATTCCCGGGGTAACTGCCATGTCCGGTTGTGCGGCTCAAGCTTTACTGCCTATTGGCCTGGGTGATGATGTTGTTTCTATTGTTCCGGCAGCATTTGAGGATAACCGGTTACGGGAAATCTTGCAAAACAGTGATGTGGTTGTTCTTATGAAGGTATTTAACAGTATGGAGAGGGTGGTTACCATGCTTGAAGAACTTGGTTTATGTGATCATGCGATTTTAGTTGAACGATCTGACATGGTTGACCAGAAAATCCATACCGATGTCCGGGCAGCAGTAGATAAGAAGTTACATTATTTTTCAACCATGCTGATTCGCAGGAAAAATATCAGATAAAATAGACATTTTAAATTGAAAATTGATAATTGATAATTATCGAACATCAAAAGGGCTTGATTATCAGGGGACAGGGAAAGCTGCACAAGAAAATTGTCCAAAAAACAGGGACTTTTTATAAGGAGTTTACGAGGTCTGTAAAAAGTGATGGTCTCGTAAAAAGGTAAAATTACCGAAATCGCACCTAATGATTTCAATATGTTATGCTATCCAAAACCATTGATTTTGGGGTTTTTACGAATCCATCAAAAGTAAATGTTTATGTTTTTACTTCTTCTCCAAGTTTGTCAAGCCCCCAGACCGAAAAAAAGCCAATAATCATCAAGCCAATTCCCAATATAAATTGAGTATTTATCTCTGGAGCTAACCAGATATAACCGGCAGGAATTAACTCGTTTCCTTCTTTATAAATTAATTTCCCAGCTTTATCGGTCAAATATTGTGTCTCTTTCCATGGCCAGATAATCATTAATGATCCCAGGATAAAACCGGTTAACAATGCCAGCGTAATCTCTTTATAATTTCTGAAAAGCCATGACAACAAGTTGGAAAATGCAATTAATCCTATTAAACAGCCAACCGCAAAGGGAATCAGCACATTAAAATCAAAATTGCCAATAGCACCTAACACTAACAAATAATTTCCCATAACAAGCAGGATAAATGAGCCGGAAAGTCCAGGCAAGAGCATACTTGAAATAGCTGCAACACCACAAAGAATTAAATACCACCAGCTTGCATTTTCCTGTCCTGGGTTAATAAAAGCAACTCCAACGGCCGCGATAACTCCAATGAAGAAACTGATTATCGTTTGCCAATGCCATTGTCGTATTGTCTTACCAACCAGCCAAACTGAAGCTAATATTAAACCAAAGAAAAAATTCATAGTTAATATTTCGTGTTCAGTTAAAAGCCATACCAATATTTTAGCCAGGCTGAATATGCTAAGAACAACACCAAGAAATATCGCTAATAGAAATGATCCATTTACATATTGACAAAGCTCTTTAAACTTAAAAGACAATAATAAGTTAATGGCCTTTAGATCAAACGATTTTAAAGAGTTGATTAACTCCTCATAAATTCCTGTAATTAGAGCAATGGTCCCACCTGACACTCCGGGAATAACATTGGCTGCTCCCATGACTGCACCTTTGATGGCCAGGATTATGTGATCTTTTGTTGAGCGCATTTTTTTTGTTTTTGTTTTTTATTTTTTGTTGTCTGAGACATTAATTAGGGAATAATAACATAGTTATTAGACATTTAAATAGGGCTGTGAGCATTTGAAGCTGTATTACGCCGCAGAACAAGGTAAAGATAACATAAAAAAACTATCAAAGGGGTATTATGACAGGTAAAACTGAAAGAAAAAAAATATTTTTTGTCGGGGCCGGTTCCGGTGATCCAGAACTTATTACCCTTAAAGGTCGTCGTCTCCTTAACGAGGCAGATTTAATAGTATATGCCGGCAGTCTGGTTAATCCAGCCCTTCTTGACGGAGTAAAAGCAGAGATTCATGATTCAGCCGCCATGGATCTGAATACAATTATGGAAATAATGGTATCTGCAGTCAGAGCCGGGCAAAATGTAGTTCGGCTTCATACCGGTGACCCGGCTATTTACGGAGCTATTGGTGAACAGATGGATTGGCTGGATAGAGAAGAAATAGCCTATGAAGTGGTTCCCGGAGTTACCTCGGCCCTTGCTGCAGCAGCAGCTTTAGGGGTGGAGTTGACGGTGCCGGAAATTACCCAAACCGTGATCTTTACCCGTCAAGCTGGCAAGACTCCGGTGCCGGAACAAGAATCACTGATAAAACTTGCCTCTATTCAGGCTTCCATGTGTATTTTTCTTTCCGTATCCATGATGGAAACTGTTATTGAAAATTTGCTTGCCGGTGGTTATCCTGAAAATACTCCAGTGGCAGTGGTGGAAAAAGCTTCCTGGCCGGAAGAGCAGATTGTCAGAGGAGCCCTTGCTGATATTACAGAAAAAGTTAAGGAATCCGCTATCCAAAAAACCGCTATGATCCTTGTCGGCAAGGCTCTTGGCAATGAATGCTCTCCGCTTTCCAAGCTGTACGATGGCAGTTTCAGCCATGAATATCGTCAGGGAAAACCATGAAAATCTATACCCCTAATGAACGCTTATGAAAATCGCAGTACTTGCCATCACCAGGGATGGATGCCAGCTTGGAGAAAGGCTAACTGCCCATCTCAATAATACAGTCTTTTTAAGTTGCCGAGGCAAGTTAAAAAAAAACCTGCTCCAAGCATGGCATGAATATGATGGACTGGTCTGCATCATGGCCACCGGCATTGTGATACGGATTTTAGCAGGAGAATTTAAAAATAAATACAAGGATCCGGCTATCGTGGTCTGTGATGAACGGGGTGACTTTGCCATTTCCCTGCTTTCCGGGCATCTGGGTGGTGCCAATGAACTCGCCATAAAAGTTGCAGAAATCACCGGTGGACAACCGGTAATTACCACTTCTTCTGATGTTCAGAAGCTGGTTCCCCTTGATCTCTGGGTTCGTAAACTTGGTCTTATAGTAGCAGATAAAAATAAATTGACAAAAATAACCGGAAAGCTGGTTAATAATGGTATGATAACTCTTTATAGCAATTACCATATTGCTGATCTGCCGGCAGAGATAAACATTTGTGACGACCCGGAGAAAGCTGATTTAATTATAAGTTATCGTACTGATTTACATTGTTTAGGATTACAACTTTATCCTGAAAATTTGGTTGCTGGAATTGGCTGCAATCGCAATACTCCGGCCCGGGAAATTGAAGATGCCTTGCAGGAGGCATGTGCAATAAATAATATAAACTTTTCATCCATTAAATCCCTGGCCTCTATTGATCTGAAACAGGATGAACCGGGATTATTGGATTTTGCCAAACAACATGGTTATCAGATTAGTTTTTTTCACCGTCATCAGTTAAACGCTGTGGATGATGTATCGGTATCGGCTGTGGTTTTCAAGGCAACAGGAGCAAAGGGTGTGGCAGAACCGGCTGCAATTCTGGCTGCCGATGGAGGAAAATTACTGATTAAAAAAATGAAATGGAAAAATGTTACCGTGGCAATTGCAGAAATAAAAAACTGGCAGATTTGACCCCTTGTCGTAAACAGGATATGTGACGCATCTCGCTTCCCTCGTTCCAACGCTCCCGCGTGGGAACGAGAAAAATTACGCTGGCTAATTACAAATACCGTTGAGAAAAGGAGTAGATAATGGTATGTGAGATAATTGATAATT
>CAYRGM010000106.1:0-6909 GCA_964423765.1 uncultured Desulfobulbaceae bacterium | reverse complement strand
TACCTATTCGTTCATTTTGAGCTGCGCAGCGTACTAATGCTACTCAAGAAGTTCAAAATGGGCGAAGAGGTAAGCGAGGAACGAGACTCCGTGGAGTGCAGCTGAATAGCTGAATAGTTACTTTTAATCTTTTAATATGCTGGGTAGTATACCGACAGTGCATTAATGGTTTGTTTTAGTCTTTCAACATATTTCAGGTCAACATTTTGCTTAGTTCGCATGGCAGCAATCATTACCTCGTGATGCTTTACCAGTCGTTCCTTGAAATCTTTTTGGGTAGAGTTAACCCGTTGTGCCAAAAAGTAGTCACTGATGATGGTAATGATATTCTGGGAATAATATTCTTTATTCATAACCCAGCGAACCAGTTGATTTTGTGACCTTGGATCGGTTTTATCTGACATCTTGTCAATAAGTATCATTGACCTTTCAATGGTAACAGCATCTTCAAGCATCATCTGTATCCGTGCATGATCATCAAAAATTCCACATGGAAGCTGGCAGTGTGCCTGTGCTGATATCGTAGTAAAACTAAACCCTGCGACAACAAGAAGTGCGACGGTTAATGTAACTTTCCTAAACAACTTAGACATAATTAGACTCCTTTTAAGTAAGATGTATAGATACCGGGAAACAAAATGCTTCCGGCTTCATATGGGGGATCCATTCAAACCCAACAACAACACTATGCATATAGTACCTATTATTAATAAGTGCTTATTGCGAGATATGTCAAGCTAAAATTATACTACAGGGTGCCTTGAAAAATTAGAATTTTCGTTCAAAATCGAGGCACAAGAAAAATTTTACCGCAGGCATATAGTTAATATTCCGAGGATAAAATTTTTCTTGCAACAAAGAGTTTGGGCGAAAAGGCAATTTTTCAAGGTGGCCTACAGAAAATCAAGCTCAACTATCTAATTATGAAGAGATATTGAAAAAATCAATAATCACACTATATAAACAGTGACATAAAGCATAAAATCTCCTATAATTCGAATTTTAATGGCTTCTCGCTGTTTTAAGTGGATAAGCCAAAGTTTGACTTCCCGCCAATAAGATAAATCATGGCGATTCAATCCTTGTTTGTTCCGCAATCATCTTGCTCTGGACTTTTGCTGCCTGAATCAAGCTGTTGAGACCCTCAGAGATGCCGTTTGTTATTCAATGTCATTAACTTAAGGGTGCCTTGAAAAATTAGAATTTTCGTTCTAAATCGAGGCACAAGAAAAATTTTACCGCAAGCATATAGTTAATATTCCGGTAACTATTCAGAGAAATGAACAAACTTCCGTAATCTTAGGCTGTAACTGTTCAAGTCTATGGGCGTTTGTTCAGCTCGCTAAATAGTTACGATTTACCAAGAGTATAATGTCCTTAAAATTGTAAGTTCCAAAGGGATTGTTGTGAAAAAGATTATGATTATCGCTATGGTTCTTGCTTTTATTGTCAGTGCTTTCACCAGTGCTATGGCTTCTGATCCAATTATCTGTACAGTGTACAGCATAGAAGAAGAGGATCAGATTGTAACCATTACATGTGAAGAAGCCGATAGGTTTGAAGCTGGTGATACTGTAAGACTTAGACCGACGAAAGAAACAGACCCAGTTGAATGTACAGTGTATAGCATAGAAGTAGGAGGTCAAACTGTAATCATGACATGTCAAGAACCCTATCAATTTGAAGTTAGTTATACTGTCAGAATCAGGGTACGAGAATAAAGGAAAACCCTTAAGGGCTGTGGATATTTTTTTGTTGTTTGTTGACACGGGTTAATGTTTTTCTATATGAAAGCTTTAATATTCAAAAGTATGTTCGTCCATTTTTAGCTTTGCAGCGTACTAATGCTACTCAAGAAGCTCAGGTAAGCGAGGAACAAGACTCCGTGGAGTGCAGCGGAATAATCACCTAAGGGTTTCATCACCAGCATGGATGGAACATATTGGCCAGCCTTTAAGCGAACCATGAGGGGTAATCGCTATGGCATAGCGATAGGTCGTAACCATCAATTTTCATATAAAAAAGGAAAAAATATGGTAGAAAGGATACCAATGTCAATTCAGGGACATCAGAAAATGCGTGATGAGCTTGAAAATCTTGAGCGGGTTGAGCGACACGAGGTGGTTAGAGCTATTGAGGTGGCAAGAGCCCATGGTGATTTAAGTGAAAACGCTGAATACCATGCGGCAAAAGAGCGACAGGGAATGGTAGAAGGGCGTATCATGGAGCTTAAGGATAAGCTTGGCAGAGCAGAAATTATAAATTGCACAGCAGTGATTACGGATCGTGCAGTTTTTGGAACTATTGTTACCCTGATGGACATGGACACAGAAGAAGAAGTTACCTATCAACTATTAGGGCCTGAAGAAGCAGATGTGAAAAAAGGATCAATTTCTATCCTTTCCCCCCTTGGCAGGTCAATTATTGGCAGAGAACCGGGTGATGATGTTGTGGCTAAAACTCCAGGCGGGATTAGAGAATTTGAAGTCGTTAACATTACAGCTCCTGCCGTTGGGTAGATGTGCTATAATAAATAGGACCTGAGTTGAGCGATTTTCTAATCTGCACCAGGTAAGCAAGTGCAACGAGACTCCGACATCTTACACGCCAAGGCTTTTAAGGAAATCCTCAAAAGACCAACGGGTAGCCTGCGGTTTCCTTAAAAGCCTTGGCACACAAGATATCAGCACATATCTGCGTCATAAAATCGCTCAATTCAGGTAGGAGATAAAAGGTAAATATTCGGGTTAGCAAAAAAGAATCTCATAATCCAGGACTATAAATGTTTGGGTTGCATCTTCAGATAAGGTTTTCTATTGGGGATTAACATTACTTCCGGAGTCTGTTTTTTGCGAAGTTAGTATACCCGCCTGGAAAATATCTGTTATCTGTTTGGCGACTTCTTCTATACTGTATTTTTTTGTATGCGTAGATGCTGACCAGATCCTTGCAGTTTCATCTAAACTGCCAAAAATAATACTTTTAGCAATATCAGGCACTATATCTTTGCGGAAAATATTCTTTTGCTGACCAAGGAGAATAATTTCGGCAAGGATATTGATATACTCATTAAACTTGTTATTTCTGTAATCTTTGATCAACTTATTACTCTGTCGAAGCTCAACTTGAATAACCTCAGCCAGATTTCGATTTTTCTTCATCTCCCGCAGGTGTTTATTTATAAAAATCTCAAGCATTATCCTCGGGTCTTCCTCTTTTACTAACAACCTTTTTACCTGATCGACCAAGCACCCTATTTCCTCTTCTAAAACAGAGATAAGTATATCAAACTTATTATTAAAATACAGGTAAATTGTCCCGTCAGCTACCTTGGCTTCTGTGGCTATGTCTGAGATTCTTGCGTTGAAAAAACCTTTTTTCGCAAAAACTTTAATGGCCGCCTTGATTATTTTGTCATGTTTATCCGATGATTTCATCGATAGAGACAAGAGGTAATTTCATAATGTTTATGTGTTTTTTAACTATCCAGGAACATTCCATCTGCGTCCACTCTGGACTCCTCAAATAGCATCCATATGATTCGTCATCCCAATAAGTAAAAAACAAGACTCCAAAATAAACAAATAATGAATCAAGCATCAATAATTACAGTACGAGAATTATTCCACTATTGTGGTCAACTTGAATAATTACCTGCATTTGAATATCTAATAAGTGATGTTTGTCAGCTTAATACTTATCCCGTAAATTGTATATTACAAGATGAATGAATGACCACTCATTCATTGCCATTTTAACAGTCAGCAAGGTTTATTGTCAAGATAAATCCTGTATCCCCCTCTATGCCAATGTGAGTGAAATACATAGACTTTGCAGTGCAAGTATGGCCAATAACTATAAAAACAATGCAATTACAATCAAATAAAATGCTGAAGCAACCTGCTTGGGACATTGATGAAAGGAAAGGAGTCTTTACGCTCGCGCTTATAATCCTGCAAAGTTCATTACACTCTTTATATAAACTTGCACACTCTTGCTTTGGTATCATCTGGCTCTGCATAATTATTTGTAGCCAAACTTTAGTTTCATTTAATTCTTTCAAAACGATCTTCAGCTTATGTATAAAATCATTGGCACTTTCGGCTGAACATGAAGACAGTAGCACAATAAATAACCCTTCATTACCAATACAACTCAATCCTCAGGAATAATAATACTAAATACTGCCCCCTGACCATAACCGGATTGTAACTCCACTCTACCATTATGGGCGGCAGCAATATGTTTGACAATAGCAAGACCAAGACCGGTACCGCCATGCTGTCTACTCCTTGCCTTATCACAACGGTAAAACCTCTCAAAGATTCTTTCCTGATGCTCGTCAGCAATTCCAAGACCACGATCAGCAACGCTAATACAAACAAACTCACCCCTGGGTGCATCATCATATTTATCTGCTGACAAAATAATTGGGGTTCCGACTGGGCAATACATAATACTGTTGCTCAACAGATTTATTATTGCCTGTTCAAGCATGGGACGATTTATTCTACCTGTCAGGGCAGAGTCGCATTCCAGCCCAATGACCATATCTTTATGTCTGGCCTGCACCAAACAGGTTTGCATGGCTGCTTCTAAAACTGGTTTGATTGTTCCTATCTCCAAGTGGACAGTTTTTTTGTCCGCCTTGTCTTCAATACGGGCAAGAGTTAGAAGGTCTTCGACAATAGCCTCAAGTCTTTTACTCTGTCTATCAATAATATTTAAAAATTTCCCAGCTGCTTCCGGATCATCCAAAGCACCATCAAGTAGAGTTTCCACATAACCACGAATGGAAGTAATTGGTGTTTTCAGCTCGTGGGATACATTGGCAACAAAATCTTGACGAATATTTTCCAATTTATTAAGTCTGGTCAGATTATTCATCACCACCAGAATCCCCATTTTTTTTCCCTCCCCATCATAAAGAGGAATCGCCTGGGTATTAAGAGTAATAGGATGACCATTGCCCTGCAAAACCAGTTCTCTCTCCATAACTTCATCTTTCTGCAGCATCAGACATAAAAAATCTTGAAGCGGGCGGGCTCTGATAAACCCCTCAAACAGCTTCCCCCGCACCTTCATACCGTCCAACCGAAACAACTCGGTTGCGGCCCGGTTGATCCGAATTACCCGGTGATCACTACCAATTGCCAGCACCCCATCGGTCATACTTGCAAAAACCAACTCCAGTTCATTGCGTTGCTGAATGATAAAGTTAACCCTTTTATTAACCTGTCCTGCCACTTTAATTAAGGTATGAGCAAAAACTGCTATCTCCTGGGGGACATGATAATTAACCATAACAAAAGACTGATCAATCTTCCCGGCTGCCAGCTCCCTTAGCCCTTTACGCATATCTTCCAGGGGATTCCTTATCGTCCGGGTCAAGAACCAAGACAAAACAACCACAAGCAACAGAACACTTAAGCCAACAAAAAAAAAATTAAAATTTAAAAAAGAAGAAAAGAAAGACCACTCATGGGCAGGGACACCAAGGCGAATTACTCCTTTATTATAGTCAGCAAAATAAAAAGGAATGGCTACAAATACCATGTCTTTTTTAAAGACTTTATCAAAACGCAAAGATTTACCGAGATCACCCTGTACGGCAGCAATTATTTCCGGATAATTATAATGGTTATGCATGAAAACCGGGTTTGCTGCTGAATCAGCCAGCACAGTACCATGATCATCAATAATCGTAATCCTGGTTGCCGTGATACGACCGGTTCTTCGACAAAAGTCCTGCAGATCTCCAAGGTTACCAGTTGATAACGCCTTAACCTGGGGTACGAGAAATCGAGACCAACCAACAAGTTGTTCCTGAATCTGTTGATTATGGAAAGAAAAAACAGTTTTCCCTTCATACCAGGCGGCAAAAAAAGCAACCCAGAAAACTAAAAAAAGCATTGGGAAAAAGAAGTACCAAAACAGCTTTAAGTTTTTCATACAATTCAGGTTATACACTCCTGTCTTCCTCATGTTTCCAGGTAAACATTAGAGTCTAGTATCTGTTGTTGGAGCATCCCGTCTCTCCTTAATTACTACCAGCCAGTACCCAATACTCATGGCAAGAACCACGGCCGCAAGAGCAAACATATACTGATACGAGGTTGTTGCAACATCAAGGACAATAACCTTTCTGGCAATGGCCATCAGGGCAGTAGCCATAACAATCCGCACATGGATGACATCGTCTCGCAAATAAATAATGATATTAATTAAAATTTCAATGGCGATGAGTACTGCCAGAAAAGCCCCAAATAATGCCAGCATATCAGTAATGGTCAACAGCATGAATGGCGGTTTCATGAGTCTATCATACAAAACCATGACGACATCGGCCACGCCCCAGAAAATCACAAAGGTCATTAGCACGGCCAGACATCTGACAGATACATGGACAAATTTGCGTATTACCTGGATCAAGGGTTCATTGGGATTAGAGAGATCATCCATTGTTTGTTCTCCTTTTATTTCGGTTATAGCCAGATTATTTTATGTACTCTTAAACAAAACCGCAACCCGTTCGCCATAGTGTTCTCTATCAAGTTGCACAACCCGGATTGCCCGGAAAGTCGATATCTATATTGCTCTTACTCACCAGCCAAAATGCCCGACAGGATTGCCATACCATCATGATATTGCACAAGCAGTCTCACTGCTATACCATGTTCACAAAAACATCATGAACCATCTTGACAAAGGGATAAGGATAATAGCAAAAAACATATTAATCATACAGGCACCATTTTTTTCCTATCTTCTTTCCAGCCCGCAACCATTTATCACCCCAAATAAGCCATATACACCCGCAACAGAAATCTCAGAAGTCCAGATAAACAGCTTTCACCTGAGTTGAGCGATTTTTTAGCTTGATCTGCACCAGGTAAGCGAGTGCAACGA
>CAYRGM010000105.1:0-6918 GCA_964423765.1 uncultured Desulfobulbaceae bacterium | reverse complement strand
ACAAAACGCAACGAAGGGCTGAATCACTTAATAGATATGCTAAATTAACAATGCCTAAAACTACTGGGTCAATTTGTTCCAGCCATGCTAGTTAGATGAAATCAAGGATAGATATTCGGGAAATTTTTCCGGTTATGCTAAGTGCTGCTTGAAAAGCTGTCTCCTGCTTGATGATATTATTAAACGCTTCAATGGCATCAGCGTCTTCGTAACGGGAAAGTATCTGTTGCAGGTCAATCCTGACTACTTCCTGGTGACGGCTGGCCTCTTCAACTCGATTGGTCAGGTTACCAAGCTGGCTGCGCAACCGCCGGTTCTGTTCAGATGCCCCGTCAATAGCAATTATTTGTGTCGTTAGGGCTGTTGCCCGGGGATCAAAATCAGTAGGGGGAGGATCAGTATTCGGATCAGGGGTTGCAATTCGCAAGGCATTTTCCGTAGCTACAAGCACGGCAAACAGATTAAATCTGCCGGGATCAACTCCATTGGGCGGATTTACGACAGAGTCATACGGTGGCTGGTTCCAGTTTTTTGTGCCTAAAAAAAGATCGTTTCCGGTCAGGTTAACCTGAATTCGTTCTCCCGGGGTTATGTCCAACTCAGTCCGGTTTTCGTCACCATTATAAATAACCGGCCAGGTCCGATGGTCATCCGGGTTAAAAAGGCTTGGATCGTAGAGTGGATCTTCCGGATTATGATATGGATTGGGATTGAGGACAAAAGGTTTGGTCTGTTCCATATAGCCGGCAAAAATATGTTTACCATCAATCATGCCATTGGCCGTATCAAATAGTTCTTTTCTCAACTGGGATATTTCATCTGCCAGTACCGCGGTATCTTTATCGTTTAAAGCACCACTAACACCATTGATAGCTATTTCCTTGACCCGTTGCATGATATTTTCCACATGCTTAAGAAACCCGTCAGTTGCTTGCATTTTGTCCATGGAATGTCCCATGGTTGTCAGGTACCTGTCCACATTATTGATCTGGGTGCGGGTGGTCAGTACCGGTCGGATAGCGGCAGGGTCATCAGAAGGATTATTTAGCCTCTTGCCAGTTGCACCAATGGTTCGTAGTTGTTCAAGCTCATTGGTAATATCGTTTAATCTGGAACTTAACATCCGAAAAGTTGTTCCCTGGGTAGCCTGCATTATTTACCTCCTGAGCCGAAGAAGTGTACCCATCATTTCATCAATGGTAGCAAGAAACTTTGCCGAAGCTTCAAAACCGCGTTGAAACCGAATGAGATCGATCATTTCTTGTTCAAGTGAAACCCCTACACGACGCTCTCTATGGTTAGTTAACTGCATGAATGCGTCTTGTGCTCCGGTGAGAGCCAACTTGTTACGGGAGGCTTCAATACCAACGAAGGAGACCATTTTGGCATAAAAATTATTAAAAGTGCCTGTGCCAGCGATATGATGGCTTGTCTCCAAGGTCGCGATTTCCAGGGCATTGCGGTTATCTCCGGGGGCAGCCGGGTACTCAGTGCCAGCAGCAAGGTTGTTGACATCATTGACTATATCCATATTAACTCTAATATGTCTGCTTGCATTCATTGGTGACGATCCGCTTAAGTCTTCAAAAAAATTTCTCTGGATATCATCGTTTAAACCGTAGCCTTTTTTATGAATATCATTTACTGCTGAAGTTAATTCAACTGCAAGTCTATCAAGATATGTACGAAGTTCATTGATCACCACATCCCTTACTTCAAGTAATCCTCTCATCTCACCACCGACTTCCTCACGAAGAATGCTCTTGATACTGTGGTTCATGCGAACCTGTAGATTGACATCAGAACCATTTTGCACGATCTCAACTGTCATGGCCTCTGTGCCATGGACAAGCGGAGTGCCGCCGGATAACTGAACAACCAGCATGCCTTGGTTATCTGTAAAGGTTTGTACGCCAAGTTCCCGTGACAGGTCTTTGATCAGTAAATCTCTCTGGTCTCTGGCTCCGTTTGCCGTCTGCCCTGAAATCTCTATCAAGTGAATCCGTTCATTAAGCCTTGCGACTTCTGCAAACTTTTCATTCAGAAACGGGACTTTGGCAATTATGGAGTTATTGATATTTCCTGAGACCAGATCCAACTCTTCATAGGTATTGCGAAAAGCATTACCAAGTAATTGCCCTCGTTGAGTGACCATATCTCTTTCAACCTGACCGCTGGGATTAGTGGTCAGGTTCTGCCAGGAGTCAAAAAAACGATCCATTTCCGAGGCAAGGTTCTCTCCGGAGATATTGAAGACCCGTTCCAGTTCTCGCATAGGGATTGAACGACTGGTTTCTTCACCAAAAGCAATGGATTTTTCTTGTAACTGTCTTGTGATAAAGATATCATGTTCTCTGCGGACATTGGAAACAGTCACCCCTTGACCTACAAAAAACTCACCGAAGATAACTGATGGAATCTGCTTTAACATTGCCCGCTGGCGGGAGTATCCTTCTGTGTTCATATTGGCAATATTATTGCCGATAATTTCAATTGATTTCTGATTGGTGTGCAGACTTGTTGTGCCGGCATTAAGTGCTGAGAGAAGTCCACCCATGACTTGTATTCCTATTTTTTATTTTAATAATCACCGCACACCATGTGGGCATATTTAGAAATCAGAAGGCAGAATGATTAACAGCCTTTAGCTGAATCAACTGAAACTGGCACTATCGTCACGATCTCCACTGAGAATCATTCCTGCTTGTATTATCGGCAGATAAGGTATGAAAATTTAGGAGGAATTGAGAAAAACAGAAGATGGGGTAGGTGATGGGGGGCTAATTGAAAAACTATTAGATTCGTCCGGAAATAAGTCGACCATGCGTGTTAAAATGAACGGTATCTCCTTGCTGGCCATAGGCAACCGGCACGGTTTTTTTGCCAAAGAAATCCATAATATCCTGAATCCAGTTCAGGGTTGCCCTGAAAAGAAAAGCGTTTCGTCGGTTTTCGTCCCTGATTTGCAGAGCATACTTTTTATGATCTGGATGAAGTTCTTCAAGCTTGTTCAGACTGACAATTAATGATTCTTTTTCTTCCATAACCTGGATCATCCCTTCCATATCGAGTACTTTGGCATACTCTCTCTCTTGTCTAAGCAGGTCACGGAGCCGGATAAGACTTGTATGAATTTCTTCTCTATTCATTTCAATTATCCTTCTTCTACCAGAAATTTAAGCAGACTGGAAGCTACCTTGTTAAGATCAGGTGCATAGGAACCGCTATTAACTTGTTCCTTGAGCTGTTCCACTCGTTCTGCCCGTTCCGCATCTTGTGCCTGGCTAACTGCCTGCATCCCCTTTGTTCCCTGTAACGCTTGAGTAAAAGGGATACCGGTTTTTCCATCTGCCTTACCAGATTTTTCTATTCCGGCGGAATTAGTTGCTTTGCCAAGACCTCCAATCTGCCCAACTCCGTGCATTCCAAAAAATTCAACTGTCATGACGATCACCTTGTCTGATGTTTAACAGACTTTCATATTTCAAGATGTTTTGATTTTTGTACTTAACATTGGCTGTGAGTAAATCAGCCAATTTTAGGTCAACTATGAAAGATGGTAGCTGGAGCATGGTTACCTCGTTCTTTATTTTTCTGCTACCCAGTTATCAAGTTTTGCCATAACTCTATCATAGGTTTGATACGATATATCTGGCAACCAGCCATTAAAGGCATCGAGAGCTTTCTGAAAACCTTTTTCAATCCCTTCTTTCACAGCATCAATTTTTGCCGGATCACCTGCGGCAATGGTTATTGCAAGCTGAAAGATTCTTTCAGCAGTCTGTTCAACGCCGAAATACCCTTCATCCGAGACGAGTTCTTGAGCTTCTTCCTGTGATAGTTGAGTGATGTTTACTTTGTTATCTTCGATTACTATTTCTGTATTGATGGATTGTGCTTGAAAAAAATTCACCACCAATCTCTGTAATAGCTGATATTTTACTCCCTCATCACCTTTTATAGTCATGGAACTGGAATAGGTCAGGGAATGAAGGAAAGACTCCTTGTGGATATTCACCTGGTCTCTTAAATGAGATTGTTGGCTCATCTTGTCATTGGCAACAGAAAAATTGTTCGGTTTGTTGTGCAGATAATCATTTACCGGTATTTTTTTCTGTTGTGGATTGAAGAAAGTTGTCTCTAACATTGCCTGCCTCCCTGCCGGTCTTCCCTGAGCTTCCCTGCTCTTTGGTTTGATCAAAAAATATCTTATAATTATCTATAACTATTCAGCGAGATATGAACAAACTCCAATAATCTGGGACTGTAACTGTTCAGATGTGCTTCACGGAGTCTCGTTCCTCGCTTACCTATTCGTTCATTTTGAGCTTTGCAGCGTACTAATGCTACTCAAGAAGCTCAGGTAAGCGAGGAACGAGACTCCGAAATGGGCGAAGATGGAGTGCATCTGAATAGTTTATAGTTATCCTTTATCTTATTATCGGTAGAAGGAGGAAAAAACTTTACATTTTTTTATTTTTTTTCTTGCTCAACTATGAAATTAGCTTTGACACATTCTCTAAAAGAGTGATTATTTTTCTTTGGAGGGAGGGAGAAATTGTTTCATTTGCCGGTATATTTGTTCGGCAAGACCCATACTCTGGTGACGGGAAATTTCTCTGGCAATCTCAGAGTCCAGCATATCTCTATACATATCATGACCAGCAGATTTTTCGATAAATCCGCTTTCGGGAATGGTCTTGCGCATAGCCTTGAACATGGACTCAATGAAGATAGCTTCAAATTCCTGGCTGGCAGCTTTCAGACGGGCAGAGTCGCTGTTTTTGCCTGTTGCCGGGATATTTGGCGTGGCAGGAATATTGGTTAGCAGGTTGGCATGGATGTTATTCATGGTGTTTTTCTTTTATTATTAATATGTTATAATGATTGATAATATTTGGCAATGTCGTAGGGGCAAAACCCCATGTGGTTTTTTCCCCCTAAATGATCATTAACTCAGCGTGCAAAGCTCCCGCAGCATGGATGGCCTGAAAAATAGCAATCAGGTCTCTTGGTGTAGCACCTATGGCATTTAGAGCTCTGGCAATTTCACTGATACTTACTCCCATTTCCAGAACGACAAGATTTCCGTCATCTTCGGTTACTTCAATAATTGTTTCCGGGACTATCACTGTTACGCCATCGGCAAACGGGAGAGGTTGGTAAACAGCCGCAGTTTCACGGATTATAAGGTTAAGGTTGCCATGGGAAACTGCAACCGTTGCAATTCTGACATTCTGTCCCATAACAATGGTTCCGGTTCTTTCATTGACAACTACCCGGGCCGGAACAGCAGCATTTACGCTAATGTTTTCAATGTCAGACACAAAAGCTACCACATCACCTCTGTAATCAAGAGGCATCAGTACTTTGATTGAACCGCTGTCAAGAGAATGGGCAACTCTTGTGCCAAATTTATTATTTATTGCCGTGACCATTCTGGTGGCAGTGGTGAAGTCAGGATGTTTCAGGTTAAAGAGAAGGTCTCCGCTGGGCGGGAGTTTCCAACCCACTGATCTTTCCACAATGGCACCGTTGGCTATTCGTCCGGCTGTGGGAAAGTTTTTCTGCACTTTGGCAGCCCTGCCGCCAAAGGCGATCGCCCCAAGGGCAAGCGCCCCCTGGGCGACGGCATAGGTTTTGCCGTCTGCTCCTTTTAAGTGGGTCATCAGGAGGGTACCACCGGATAGACTGCTTGCATCACCCATGGCTGAAACAAGGATATCCAGCCTTGAACCTGGCCTGGCAAACGGGGGCAGGTCAGCTGTTACCATGACCGCAGCGACATTATTGGTGCTCATTTGTCTAAAGACTTCAGGCGTAACGGCCATACCCAATCTTTTTACCAGATTCATCATGGCCTGCTTGGTAAAAACTGATCTTTTCAGATCATCACCGGTACCATTTAAACCGATAACAAGTCCATAACCAAGGAGCTGATTATCCCGTACTCCTTCAATATTTGTTAAGTCTTTTATGAGAGTGGCGTTCACGAGGGAGGCCGTTAGCAGACTAAATAAAATCAATAAAATCACTATGGTAATATTTTTTTTCAACATTTTACCTCCCATTCCATTAAACCTGAATCTTTTTAGTTCTTGTGTTTTTTAGTAAACCGGTCTTACAATGGCCAGACATTATCAATAATTCTGGTAAGCCAGCCCGGTCTTTGTTTATCTGAAATAATTCCTTTGCCGGTGTAGGCGATCTGGGCATTGAGAATTCTTGATGAATCGACTTCGTTGGCAGCACTTACATCCCAAGGTCGAATTATACCGGTCAGATAAATAATTTGATTTTCATTGTTGACAATAATAGATTTGCCGCCTCTGATCTGCATGTTCCCGTTGGGAAAAATCTTGATCACCTGGGTGGTCAGGGTGGCGACCAAGTCTTCTCTTCGCATAGTGTGACCTGACCCCTGAAAATCATTTGTAAAATCTGCCCTAATCAGGTTTGCCGGATTTATCCTCGGAAAACTTTCGACAATCTTCTGCTCTATTCCAAACAGGATAGGAATACCAGCTGTAATGCTACTCCTTCTATCAGTTTGGGTAGTCGATTTTTTGCTGGCACTGGCCTTTTCCTTGATAATAACCGTAACGATATCTCCTACTGCACGGGCTCTGAGGTCAGAAATCCAGCTTCCTCCCCTGTCTGTCCATAGAGAACCTGGAGACGATGGTGTACTATTACCGATTACCGGTGCCTCCAAGGGCTCTGGTATTTTTACTATATCCCGCTTTGTTCCTGCACAACCGCTTAAGGTCAGGATTAAAAATAAAACAGTGACTAAACGGATAACAGCATGAAGCTTTGTCTTTTGGTTATTGTTTGCTTTCATTAGTCTTTCCCCAGAAAGAAATAAATTTAGCACCCTTAGGGCAGGCTTTTAGTCTGTTAATAATTGATTATTAT
>CAYRGM010000104.1:0-6930 GCA_964423765.1 uncultured Desulfobulbaceae bacterium | reverse complement strand
AATGGGGTTTTGTTAGTTGCATGGCAAACACCGCAAAAAAAATAAATTCATTCCCGTTACAATGGCGTGCCGCAGCGGCTTGAGAAGCTTTTAAAACCGGAAAACTTCAGTGAACAAATATATCCTAAAAAAAGAGTAAAAAACTTGACAAGTTTCCCAGATCACTCTACAAATAAAGATAAGGTGTTAAATTGTAACTTATAGCTGTTCAGGAGGAAAGAGATTCTTGTTTGAAATTATCAAAAGCATCTCTCCTCATTACGAATAATTATAACCTTGTTTCATACCTGCAACAGATCAAGTTAGAAAATCGCTCAACTCAGGTATAACTAAAAAAACAGTAACTATTCAGCGAAATGAGCAAACTCCCATAATCTTAGGCTATAACTATTCAGATGTGCTTCATATCCGTCCATTTTGAGCTTTGCAGCGTACTAATGTTACTCAAGAAGCTCAAAATGGGCGAAGAGGTAAGCGAGGAACGAGACTCCGTGGAGTGCAGCTGAATAGTTACCGATATTTTTTATATTCAGGATGTAGGTTACAGTTTTTTTGCCCGCAGAATGATTTATAATGGACGGAGGTTGACTATCTGCCTCTTCAACTATAACTTCAGAATACAGGCTCTATCAAAATAGGCCCTTATTCCAAAAAACTATCCTACCTCTCATGAAATTATCATCTATAAAAACCCGCATCCTGCTTCCAGCATGTATCCTTGTCACCATAGCGTTACCTGCCCAGGCGACAACGATTCCTATTCTTGATACTTCAGCCAAACAGCGTATTCTTGACATCTCAGCCAAACAACGCCCCCAGCCAAACTTTGCAAATAACATCACCACCGCCCCTTTTAACAACAGATTAATCAGCCTCGGAAGTTACAGAGATATCAGTTATATAAAGAGAAGAGCTGGTCGTTCCAGTCGGTCTGCTGGTATAGAAAATAGAATAAGCTCAAGAAGTGCTTTTATCATGAATGTAGAAACCGGAGAAACAATCTTTGCTAAAAATCCTGACACTCCTCGTCAGCCTGCATCAACCATTAAGGTTGTAACAGGCTTAATTGCGATGAAATCTCTCAAAGACAATGAGTCCATAACTGTAAGCAAACGGGCGGCTCAAATGCCGAGATCAAAGATGTATCTTAATTACGGAAGGCAATATAAAGCTAATGACCTGATAAATGCGGTACTTTTAATATCTGCTAATGATGCCAGCGTAGCATTAGCAGAAAGAATAGCAGGAAACGAACAGGATTTTGCCAAAATAATGACTCTGCGGGCAAAATTATGGGGGGCTGAACAAACAGTTTTCCGAACCTCAACAGGGTTAACCGCCAAAGGGCAGCAATCAACCGCCAGAGATTTAGCCACTATTTTTAATCATGCCATGAAGAGTGAAGAATTTGCCCGCCGCGTACAGACAACAAAGGTAAACACCGCATTTGGGACAACTCTTCGCAATAGAAACCGGGCGTTATGGCAGGTAGATGGTACAAAAGGCGGAAAAACAGGCTTTACATCAGCGGCTCGACAAACTTATGTGGGGAAATTTACCAGAGAAGAAGGATCTATAATCGTTGCCATCATGGGCAGTGAAACCATGTGGCCGGACATTAAGAAACTAGTTGAATATGGTTTTCAAAGAAAATCACAGCTTGCCAGGGAAAAAACAAAAAAAACCCAAATAGCCCGAGCTAACTGACAATCTGTAGTAGGATATCTGTGAAAAAAAGACCAAAGACGGGTTTGAAACCCGTCTCTACCAAATCCGGAGAGTTCCGGGCTGTCCTCTCATAACTCCCCCGGCTCCATCATTCCGGGCTTGACCCGGAATCCATATTGTATGCGGATGAATCAGAGTCTTCGCTTACCTCCGGCAACTACATGCCGAAAGACACGATATTTGTCGCTTTGGCAGAGTGCTGAGCTATAAAAACTCATACGATTTATAGTACTTTACGACAAAACCGACCAAACCCACCCGGAATGGTGCCGGAGGCCCAAAAAGCACGACCATGCTTAAAATCTACAAACCAGTATCCGCCCGGCTTACGAACAGCATCCACAAAAATAAAAGGCTGTTCTTGGGAAAAACATGGGTGAAGAAACTGACCGTTTAAAGAGTTTTGCTCCATCAGGGACAGAGCCTCAGCCATACTGGGAATCCGCCAGTCATTATAACCGCTCAACCCTTCCCGGTTAAGCCGTTCAACTTGGTTCTGCATGGAACGATAGCTCATGATATCAACACCACCTCGTTGCCACATAATCCCGGTCACCCGATCAGTTATCGTTAAGCCGTCACCATTATCAACAAAATAATTACTGAAATTTCCCTGCGGATGCCGCTCATGATCGACAAAATCATATTTATTAACAAGAGCAACCACATCCTCCTCACTCATTTCGCAAAACATATTAGGCAGGCTAACTCTCGATAGTTCCGGCAGAGGTTCATCAACAAGCGGTAACCCCATATCCTCCTCCATTTCAAGCGGTTTTTCTGCCAGAGGAATAACGAGAGAACTGTCATCATCCTCTACCACATTCTCCTTCAACCAGCTTTGTAACTCCCCGTTAATAGCAAAGGTTCTCTCAAACAAGGTAGCCTTACCCTGATCAACCACACATCTGTTAATCATTTCTGCCGGAGCCATAATTTCCGCTACCACCCTGGCATGTTTAACCCCCCGTTCCATCAGGCAAAGACGAGGGACATCACCCCAGGCATCAATAAAAAAATAATAAATCCTCTCTGTTGCACTGCGAACCCTTTCTCTACCTCCCCATGATTCAAAGGTGCCAAATGAATATTCCGGATTCATTTGCCAATCGACAGCCAGCTCAGATGATAACCCCAGACAAGTAAACAGCCCCATATCATACCCCTCTTGTAATGTGTTATTGTGCTAAACCAAAAACAATAGTAATGTTAAATTCAATCCGAAAATTAAAAGAAAAATCGTAACTTTACTTATAAATAACAATACTTATCAAATCTTATCAAATCAAGTCCAAAATATGAATATATTACCCGGAATGCCAGAACCCCTTGGAGCAACCGTGACACCACAGGGAGTCAACTTCAGCATTTTCTCCCGTCATGCCGAGAAAGTATACCTGGTTATTGAATTTGATCAAGCTGTTGGGACAATCAAACAGGAGTTCCCCCTCAGGCCTGAACAACACCGAACCGGTAATATCTGGCATGCCCTCCTGGCTGGCACTTATCCTGCCCTTAGATACGGTTACCGCATGGAAGGTCCCTTTGATCCAAAAGGCAGCGGACATTATTATGACGAAACCCTGATATTAATTGATCCATATGCCAAAGAACTTCGCTCTCCCACCTGGGGCGAACCGAGAAACTGTCTCGGCAACAAACCATGCTGCCTGCTTGAAGATCAGCTCTATGACTGGCAGGATGACCGCCCTCTCAATCGTCCCCTTGAAGACAGTATCATATATGAAATGCATGTTCGGGGCTTCACCCGACATCCGTCGGCAAAGAGCAGTTATCCGGGGACCTTCAGAGGATTAATTGAAAAAATTCCCTATCTGCAAGAGCTTGGCATTACCGCAGTGGAACTTATGCCGGTGACAGAATTCGATGAGAACGAAACCAGTTTCATCAACCCTGACAGCGGAGAAAAACTGAAAAATTACTGGGGTTACAGCCCCCTTTCCTTTTTTGCCCCCAAAACAGGTTACTCAAGCGATCCATACAGACCGCTTGATGAGTTTCGGGATATGGTCAAGGCTCTGCATAAGGCAGGCATAGAGGTCATTCTTGACATTGTTTACAACCACACCGCCGAAGGCGGTGATGGTGGCCCCACCTATAGTTTTCGGGGAATTGACAACACTATTTACTATCTCCTTGATCCATGGACAAGGTCCTATCTTAATTTTTCCGGTTGTGGCAACACCTGCAACTGTAACCATCCGGTAATGCGAACTTTAATCATGGATGCCCTCCGCTGGTGGGTTATCCATATGCATGTCGATGGATTTCGTTTTGATTTAGCCTCAATATTAGGTCGGGATCAAAGCGGCAAGGTCCTGACCAATCCACCAGTGGTGGAGATGATCGCCGAAGATCCAATCCTGGCCGACTCAAAAATCATTGCCGAGGCCTGGGATGCAGCCGGACTATATCAGGTCGGACATTTTTCCAGTCATCATCGCTGGGCTGAGTGGAATGGTCGCTTCCGCGACGATATCAGGGCCTTCTCGTGTGGTCATCCCAACATGATGGCACCGCTCGCGACGAGAATAGCTGGCAGTTCAGACCTCTATCAGCATAACGGACGACGACCATGTAACTCCATCAACTTCATCACCAGCCATGACGGTTTCACCCTTGAAGATCTGGTCAGCTACGACCATAAGTATAACCAGATGAACGGCGAAGATAACAGAGATGGTGACAACAACAATATCAACTGGAATTCAGGCGTAGAAGGAGCAACAGATAACCCTGAGATTATTGCTATCCGCAGGTGCAGAGTGAGAACCATGGCCGTAATTCTTTTCCTCTCTCAAGGCGTACCAATGATGGTTGCTGGTGATGAATTTGGCCGCAGCCAAGGGGGAAACAATAACGCATGGTGTCAGGACAATGAAATAAGTTGGATAAACTGGCAGTTTCTTGACAGCCATTCCCATCGGTTTCGTTTTTTCAAAAAACTTATTAATTTGCGGCGAAAACACCCGGTGTTCCGACGAAAAGACTTTTTCCTTGCCACTTCTTCTGAAAACGAACCAGTCCACCTCCAGGAAATAAGCTGGCAGGCTCTTCAACCAGGGCAGCAGGACTGGGGACATGACTGCCACACCCTGGCCTTTACCTTAAATGGATCACAACTACCTGAAAAAGATGATGATGATTTCTTTGTTATGCTTAACGGACACCGAGATCAAACCGCAACCTTTACTATTCCTTCTCCGCCTACCCTGCACACAGACCGGTGCTGGAAAAAAATAATTGACACTGCAGCCCGTCCTCCTGCTGATTTTCTCAGCAAAAAAAATGCTCCCCCAGTTATGCCAGGCAAAAGTGTAACAGTGGCTGCCATGGGATGCGTGGTTCTCCAGTCATGTAGCCCAGCCCCTGCCGACACTGCCCGAAAAAAGAAGAGGAAAAATAAATAAATACCACATCCCAACGATACACAAACAGTAAAAACAGAAATAAAAAACTATCTCAATGGCAACATGATGCCATCCGCCAAAGGCGACGAATTATTCTGTCACCTGACTTCTGATATAAAGATTCTTGACAGTTTTCCCTTTTCTGAATATTATCGGTACCTGAATTGAGCAATTTTATGACGAAGATATGTGCTGATATCTTGTGTGCCAAGGCTTCCCGAAAACCGCAGGCATACCGTTGGTCTGTTGAGGATTTTCGGGAAGCCTTTGGCGTGCAAGAGATCGGTGCCGATCAAGTTAAACAATCGCTCAACTCAGGTTAAACTGAATGTAACTATTCAGCGATCTGAACAAACTTCCATAAACTTAGTCTGTAACTGTTCAGATATGCTTTATATTCGTTCATTTCGGAGTCTCGTTCCTCGCTTACCTGAGCTTCGCAGTGTACTAATGCTACTCAGGAAGCTCAGGTAAGCGAGGAACGAGACTCCGTGGAGTGCAGCTGAATAGTTACAACTGAATCAATAAAACTCTCCTAACTCCATCAATGAGGTACGCCATGATGAACAATCGATTTTTATCATTCATGATCATAATCCTACTTTGTACAACCCCCGCCCTGTTCATGGTTCGAGACTGCCAAGCCATGCCACAGATAACAAACCTTGCCGGTCAGGTAATCGAGGGTACAGTGGTAGAAACCATGAACACCGGCCACTATACCTTCCTGCTCCTCAAGACTGATGAAAAAGAGACCTGGGTGGTTATCCCCCAAACCGATACAATCGTCAAGGGAGGCACAGTCACTATCCAGCCCGGCATGACCATGAAGGATTTTAAATCCAGGACTCTTAACCGTACCTTTGCAACCATTTTGTTTTCTACCGGACTTGTTGAGTATGCCGATAAAAAAGATACATACACCGCCATTACTGACATGGAAAAGGCAGTTACATATCCTGAATCTCCCGAAGTTGCCGACAACACAAATGACATAAGCTTTGCTGTGGCACTACAGACTGAACAGAACCGTATGCTCATCAACCAGAAAATGTCTGATATGGCAGCAGAAATCTCAGGGGGAAGCCTTGCCGCTATTCAGCCAGCCAAGGGGATAACCATAGAAAGAGCTTCCGGAGAAAACAGTTATACCATCGAAGAATGTTTCAAAAAACGCAATGAGCTGAATACCCAAACAGTACAGGTTCGCGGCAAGGTCGTCAGGATTTCCAAAAGGATAATGGGTAAAAACTGGATACATCTGCAGGATGGTACCGGCGACCCCATGAAGCACACTCATAACCTGGTGTTTACAACCCAGGAAGTGCCGGAGCTGAACTCCATTATTACCATGGAAGGAGTACTCCATGCCGATCAAGACTTTGGATCCGGATACGAATACAAGGCTATCATCAAAGATGCCATAATTCTTTAGCCTGAATTTGAGCTGTTTTAAACGAAGATATGGGCTGATATCTTGTACACCAAGATTTTTAGAGAACCGCAGACATACCCGTTGCTATGCCCATAGATTTCCTTAAAAGTCTTAGTGTGCAAGAGTTAGAGGTTCCGTGGCACTCTTTTATCTGGTACAGATAAATTTAGCACCCTTCGGGCAGGCTTTTAGTCTGTTAATAATTGATTATTGATTATTATTTTTGCGATTGAAAGCAGTCTTTACGCTCGCACTTATAATCCTGCAAAGTTCATCACACTCTTGTAACTATTCAGCTGCACCCCATCTCCGCCCATTTTGAGCTTCTTGAGTAAC
>CAYRGM010000103.1:0-7024 GCA_964423765.1 uncultured Desulfobulbaceae bacterium | reverse complement strand
TCAGGTTATGGTTGATCTCGGATCACTGCTACTAAAAAAACGGGAAACTTCAGTAACTACTGAGTAGAAGGCTAAAGAAGTATTCAAAGTAACTACTCAGGTTTTAACTGTCTGTGTACATCGCACAGAGAGATAATAACAGGAGGAGGAGAAATAATGAATAAATGTTATAGAAATATTTTGAATATGGCTTTGTTTAGCATGTTTTTGTTATTAATACTAAGTTTTGGGTTTAGTAGTGTTCAGGCCAGCCAAGATCAACCACAAATGTTTTTACAAACGGAAAGCCCTAAATCATTACCAGAAACTGTAGAGACATTTAAAGAAGAAGTGGCTGCAGCCGGGTGGTCAATTCTTAATGTAACCAACATGGCGGGAGTACTTTCCGAGCAGGGGTATACACTTTTGCCAGTACTTATATTTGATGTCTGTAGCGGTAAATATAGTGCTCAGATCTTGGCTAAAGATGAATATCGATTTATTACACCTTTAATGCCATGTCGGGTGAGTATTTATCAGACCAGCAAAGATAAAGTCATAATTGCCCGTTTGAATGCGAAGAGTATGGCTCCCATGTTCAGTACAGAATTAGCTGAAATCATGGTCAAATCTGGCAATGAACTGGAAACAATTATCAAAAAAACAATTTCACGATTGGAGTCCCAATAAATCATAATAATGCCATTAATGTGGACAGCAAAAAGCTCTGCGTCATCAAATCACTCAATTCAGGTTAAACTCAAAAGGAGGTTTTCATGAAGAATCTTTTTACTCAACAGCAATGGAATTGGCAAGTGAGCGGCATTGCTCTTGCTATTGCTTTTCTAATGGCCGTTGCCTTTGTCAGACCAATAGGGGTATCAACTCAGTTTGTCATATTGGATGGCATTATCTGGGATATATTTGCAGACGAGATGGTTGTAGAAGATGCAACTGCACTACGAGGTCATTCAAGCCCCAATCCATATTTTAATAGAAGTGGTGGCAGGTATGCCCAAAGTATAGCCAACCCCATAAATTATAGCTTTGTGTTTGTGCTGGCCATGATTGCCGGAGGCTTTTTAGGTTATAAGTCTCAATCAGGCAAGCCAACGAAAAAGGAGTTAATTGCTCCTGAAGTGTGGCGTTGCAAGTTTGGGGATTCATCAGGCAAGCGATATCTGGTGGTTTTCTTAGGGGGAGTACTAGTCTTGTTTGGTGCCCGCCTGGCCGGTGGCTGTACCAGTGGCCATATGATGAGTGGCATGATGCAAACATCGTTAAGCGGCTATTTATTTGCCATAAGTGCTTTTGCTGTGGCAGTACCTCTGGCTATCTACATGTACAAGGAGGACAAATAACATGGAAATTTTCTTAGCAATTTTTCTTGGTTTATTATTCGGTTTTGTTCTGCAAAAATCAGGGGCGGCCAATCCTCAGAAAATTATTGGCATGCTGCGTCTTAAGGATTTACACTTGATGAAAGCCATCTTTTTAGGGATAGGCTTAAGCAGCTTACTGCTATTTGCCATGATGGCCTTGAACATAGTGGACAGTGGTAATCTCAGCGTCAAAACTGCTTACATCGGTGTCATCATTGGAGGTGTCATGCTGGGATTAGGCTGGGCTATCGCCGGATTTTGCCCCGGCACCGGATTAGTTGCCGCCGGTGCCTTTCGTAAAGATGCACTCTTCTTTCTTTTAGGAGGGCTGGTGGGAGCATTTATCTTTATCTTAACCTATGGTTTTTTAACAACAACCTTTGTATTTGATCAAATAGGTGGCGGCAAAGCAACGCTCGCTGAAACCGGTATAGAAACATACACAACCTTAATTCCTGCTATTCCTGCTCTTGCGGTAGCTGGGGTCTTGGCTATTGTGTTTATAATTATTGCCTGGGTGCTACCTGATACAACAAAGAGCAAAATCCAAGCTACCCCAATGGACAGCTAATCATGGCAGGTAAGTTCTGGCATTGAGGGTTCGGAAAAGAACCAAGTGATTCCTTGCCGAACCCTTAAGGAGAGAAAAAATTAATGGGATTTCGTTGTGGAATCGTCGGCCTGCCAAATGTCGGCAAATCAACCATATTCAATGCCTTGACGGCGGCCGCTATCGATGCGGAAAATTATCCTTTTTGTACCATTGAACCCAATATCGGGGTCGTTGCCATGCCTGATGAACGCCTGGACCGGCTCGCTGAACTGGTGAAAACCCGTAATAAGGTTGCTACCCGAATGGAGTTTGTTGATATTGCCGGATTGGTCAAGGGAGCCAGTCAGGGGGAGGGGCTGGGTAACCAGTTCCTTGGTCATATTCGCCAGGTGGATGCCATTCTCCATGTGGTTCGCTGTTTTGAGGACGATAATATTATCCATGTGGATGGTTCCATTGATCCGGTTCGGGATCTGGAAGTGATCTCCATGGAGCTGATCATGTCTGATCTGGAAACCGTGGAGAAAAGGCTGACAAAGACCAGAAAACAGGGTAAGTCCGGGGATAAAAAAATGCTGGCTGATGTTAGTTATCTGGAGCGGATTTTAGCTGTTCTTGATCAAGGCTTGCCCGCCAGGAAAGCCGGTCCGGAAAATGAGGTTGAAGAACTTCTTTTACGGGATCTATGTTTGCTAACCACCAAGCCGGTTCTTTATGTGGCCAATGTTAATGATGATGATCTCTTAAAAGGCAATGAATTTGTCGATGCACTCCGTAGTCAGGCAGAATCCGAATCAGCATCGCTTGTGATCATTGCCGGTGCCATTGAACAGGAGTTGAGTCTGCTTGATAAAGATGAGCAGGATGAATTTCTTGCAGATATGGGTATGGAGGAAGCCGGACTTACCAGGTTGATCCATGCCGGTTATGATCTCCTTAACCTGATTACCTATTTTACAGTGGGGGAAAAAGAAACCAAGGCCTGGACTATTAAGCAAGGCACAACCGCTCCCGGGGCTGCCGGCAAGATACATTCTGATTTTGAACGGGGATTTATCCGGGCTGAGGTAATCAGCTATGATGATTATATCAGTTGTGGTTCTGAGGCGGCAGCCCGTGATAAAGGGCTGCTTCGTTCTGAAGGCAAAGAGTATATTGTCAGAGATGGAGACAGTATTCTTTTTCGCTTTAATGTTTGAATTATGAGTTTTATGACCGTGAATCAAAATATGTCAGC
Organism: uncultured Desulfobulbaceae bacterium; assembly: GCA_964423765.1. GTDB lineage: Bacteria > Desulfobacterota > Desulfobulbia > Desulfobulbales > Desulfobulbaceae > DRLX01. Next base: position 3,873 of record CAYRGM010000103.1, on the reverse strand, counting down.
TTGCGTAAGGGTGGGCAACGACAGCAGAACTTGTCTTAAACCTGAGTTGGCAGTCTGCCTGGTTTTGCCAAGTGATTGTTTGTTGATTCCTTGATTATTGTTTTTATAGATATCCTGTTTTTTCCCATATTCAGCGGGCAGGATTCAGGTTTGAACCTTTACTGTGCACCAGGTAACTGCAATGACGAAAGAATTGTTAATTTTAAGACATGGAAAATCAGATTGGCAAGAGCCTGTTCAAGATATTGACCGTCCTTTAAAAAAACGGGGTCGTGAAAATGCCAAACTAATCGGTTTATGGCTTGTTGAAAATGATTTAACACCTGATGGCATGGTCTGTTCTCCGGCAGTACGAGCCAGGGAGACGGCTTCTATTGTCTGTCAGGAAACAGGATTTTCGCCGGAAAAAATGAAAATAGAATCTGATCTCTATACGGCATACCTAGAGGATGTATTGGGGGTAATCAGAAATATACCGGATGATATTGTGCAGGCCTTGCTGATTGGTCATAATTTTGTTTTAGAAGAATTGGTTATGGATTTGACTGGAGGCGATGTGGAGTGTCCAGATAATGGCAAGCTCATGCCGACAGCGGCTTTGGCAAGATTCAAAATTACCGGTTCATGGAGCGATGTGATGGAAAACTCAGCAAATCTGGTAACGATTGTCAGGCCGAAGGAAATAGAAAGCAGATGATCAAGGATATAGATGGCAGACAGACATCGTAAAATAAGCAGACAACCGTAGAGACGGGTTTCAAACCCGTCTCCTTCCGCAACCATCAGCCATGCCGGTGACCACAGTGAAGACGGGTTTGAAACCAGTCTCTACCAAATCCAGACAGTTTCAGAAGACGGCAGATGAGACCGGTGAAGCAGGAAAGAAAATTGTCCAAAAAAACAGGGCATTTTATAGAGCGTTTACGATGTCTAGCAGAGTAATCTGTTGCTTATTATGTCCTGATGACGGGCGTATTGATTTATTAATATTGGTGTGTAGTAATTATCAGGAGTTGAAGTATGGTGGAGATCAGCGAATCAGCAGAGTCAAAACAAAAACTCAATGCTCTCAAGGGTAAAATGCTTGCCCTGAAGGAGCATCTTTGACTTGGATGGCAAGCAGGAAATGATTGATAAGCTGGAATCACAAATCCAGGAACCAGGTTTTTGGGATAACCAGCACCATGCCCGAAAAATCCAGAAGGAGCTTGGACAGTTACAGGATATTGTCATTGTCTGGGAAAAGAATTTTGAGGTCATTGAAGAAGCACAAATGCTTCTTGATATGGCTCTTGAAGAACATGATCAAGAGACTTACAGTGAAGTTGTTGCCAGCCTTGATGAACTGAGTGAACGGATTGATATGGTTGAGCTTGAGTGCATGTTCTCCGGTGAGCATGATAGCTGTAATGGTATTCTGACCATCCATGCTGGTGCTGGCGGCACCGAGGCCCAGGACTGGGTGCAGATGCTGATGCGTATGTATCTGCGTTGGGCTGAGGAAAAAGGATTCAAGAGTGATATTCTTGATTATCTTGCTGGTGATGAGGCAGGAGTAAAGAGTGTAACTATTCTCATCAAAGGGAAATACGCCTATGGGTATCTTCGTTCAGAACTGGGTATCCACCGGCTGGTGCGAATTTCCCCTTTTGACGCATCCGGGCGGCGGCATACCTCCTTTGCTTCGGTCATGGTGCTGCCGGAGCTTGATGATACCATTAAAATTGATATAAATGAAAAGGATCTTCGTATAGATACTTATCGGGCCTCCGGGGCTGGTGGTCAGCATGTCAATAAGACCGACTCTGCTATCCGGATTACCCATCTGCCCAGCGGGATTGTGGTTCAATGTCAGAACGAGAGGTCACAGCACCGCAACAAGGATATGGCCATGAAAATGCTCATGGCATCTCTGTATGAGCGGGAAAGGGCAGAACAGGCCAAAGCACAGGAAAGTCTCCATGGCGATAAAAAAGAGATTTCCTGGGGCAGCCAGATTCGTTCTTATGTGCTCCAGCCTTACCGGCTGATTAAAGACCATCGCACAAAAGTTGAAGACGGAAATGTGGATGCGGTATTAGGCGGTCGGCTTGATCCCTTCATCAAGGCCTATCTGCTTTGGCAACCGAAGTAGATAGTGCCAGTAAACGGCAAACAGGCCGAGATTGTGCAAGGTGCGGAGCCTGCACAGTGGTCTGTCCAGTTTTTCGTGCAGAACCACTTGAGGCATTAACCGCCCGGGGCCGCATGTTTCTCCTTGGTCACTCTCTATTTGCAGAGAAACCTTCGCGTCACTTTCAGGATATTTTTTCCCGCTGCCTGCTCTGTGGGGCCTGTGAACAGGTTTGTTCCCGCAACCTGCCAATTCGAACAAGAGTTATTGAGGCCCGTAGTCGCTTACCATGGCTGTATGGCAAGCATGGTCTTAAAAAGAATTTGGTTCGGCGAATACTTGGGAGTTTCGGAAAAGCATACCTGCTTACCGAGACTTGGAGATTTGTTTCCCGGTCAATGGTCAAGTACGGTATCCCCAAACAACCTCCTGTGCTTGATTATTTCACCGGTTGTACGGCTGGTTTTTTGCAACCTTCAATAGGTAGAGCTGTCAAGCGGCTGACAACCCTGGCCGGTTATTCACTCCATATTCCGGCTTCCCGGGGATGCTGCGGTCTAACTGCCTTGGCTGCGGGTAAAATTGACCAGGCCCGTGAGCTTGCTTGGAGAAATATTAAGGCTTTTTCCGGTTCAGACCGGGATATCCTCACTTCATGTGCTTCCTGTTCAAGTCATCTTTCTTCCTATCCTGAACTCTTTAAGAATGATCCGGAAAAATATGAACCGGCCAGAGAGTTTAGTGAGCGGGTACAGGAATTCTCAGGATTTTTTCTTAACAAAACACCCTCTCTTACCTTCAAGAGCAACCAACCATTGACGGTTTTTTATCATGATCCCTGTCATCTTCGCTTTACTCAAGAGGGGCGGGAGGTTCCCCGACTTCTCCTGAACCGAGTGGTCGATCTGCAGTTAGCAGAGCCGGAAGAAGAAGGACATTGTTGTGGGCATGGCGGGCTTTTCCAGCTTGGTAGTCCAGAATTATCTGGAAAAATTTTCAATCGTTGCCAAAGTTTGGCTCTGACTGTCAATCCGCAAATAATAACCACTACCTGTTCCGGCTGTCTCAGACAATGGCAGCAAGGGGTCACAAAGCACAACCTTCCTGTTACAGTCCGTCACCTTGCCCTGCTTCTTGATGACTGTGTACGCGTTCACTTAAAGGGGTAAAAAATTGCAGTAGCAGTGAAGCGGCGGCAGTAAAACTGCGGCAGACCCTTACTGTGCTATACCCCCTATCAGTGAACGCTTAACATTAAATCAATAGCCTTCAGTTGGTTTTTCTTCCATGTCTTCCGTCATCTCTGGGGCTTGACCCTCGGCATCATTGACGGGCGGCTCGGTTTCGCCCTGGAAAATACCCATTACTTCGCCGACCTTATTTTCGGCAGCTTCAACTGCTTCAGCCGCTTTTGTTTCAGCAGCCGCTTTTATTTCTGTGGCAGTTTCCTGGACGGTGTCCAATTTTTCTTGAGCTTCTTCTTGACCACAAGCTGTGAGTATAACAAGAGCCGTTCCCATACAAAGTAGTAACAGTGTTTTGCGTACCATGGTTTTACCTCTTTTATTATTTATTATTTAATGGTGAAAGGATAACCAACCCTTTTACCATACACATCTTTAGATAAGATAATGTTCTCTACTGGGAATAGCAAGATTAAAATTTTAAAAATAACCTGTTCATTTTATGCGATACTGTACTTCTCCATGATCTTCCGGTTATATTGACGATATTAGTTGAGAGTACAGGAAAGGTAAACT
>CAYRGM010000102.1:0-7041 GCA_964423765.1 uncultured Desulfobulbaceae bacterium | reverse complement strand
CCAAGCTCTTCCACCTCGGACACTCCAGTCGGTAATGGGGCTGAGCTGTTATTCATTGCCGTTAACATGTCCCGAGCAGGAATATGAACCACAAATTCTTTTTTAGCCATGATATTTTGCCAGGTATCCTTGGGGCTGTGGTCAGATTTTCTGCCCACTGAAAAAACAAGAAGAGGAGGGTCACTGCATACCGGAGTGAAAAAAGAAAACGGAGCCAGGTTATAGCTGCCGTTCTTATTTTCGGAAAGAACCCAGGCAATGGGACGGGGGATCACGGACTGCGACAGTAAGGAAAAAACCTTACCCTTATCAAGGGTTTTTAAATCTATTTCCATGCCTGCCTCCCTGTTTCTATGGGCTATAACTTCTGACTTAAACATTCCCACGCAGGAGCGTGGGAACGAGAAATCAAGCCCTTTTGCTGTTCGAGCATTATCAATTATCAATTATCAATTTATAATGTTAGATCATACTTGCTGGCATATCCCCGGGGAGTAATCATTTTTCCCTGAAAGACAAAGGTGCTGGAGTTACCAATAATGACCGTGGTCTGCATAGCTATATCTTCATCAAGCATATTGGCCAGAGAAGTCAGGCACACGGTTTCATGGAGACGGGCAGCACCGGTGACGATGCCCACTGGAGTACCGGCTCGCCGATGTTCAAGCATTATTTCCCGGGCCCTGATAATTTGCCGAGTTCGTTTTTTTGATTTCGGATTATAAATAATAATCACAAAATCTGCCCTGGTTGCAGCCTCAAGTCTTTTCTCAATTACCTCCCAGGGGGTCATCAGATCAGAAAGACTAACTGCCGCAAAATCATGCATGAGCGGAGCACCAAGAATCGCTGCACATGAGTTGAGAGCGGCTATCCCGGGAACGATCACAATTTTGCTTGGGCTGCCGGTTTCTTTGACAAGCTCAAAAACCAGACCGGCCATGGCATAAATACCAGGGTCACCGCCACAGACCAAGGCTACTTTTCTGCCGCAATCAGCAAGTTCAAGAGCCTTACGGCATCGGTTAATTTCCTCCATCATGGCAGAGGAGATCACCTCCTGATCAGAGTGGATAAGAGCTGCAATAAGATCAATATAAGTTTTATAACCGATTATAACCTCTGCATTCTCAAGGACATTCACTGCCCTTGCGGTCATCAGATCCAAGGCCCCGGGCCCGGTTCCGACCACAGATAACAAGCCTTGTTCTTTATTTCCACTCATTTTTTTGTCATATCTATACTTGCACCATAATTATTCAGCAAGAAGAGCGGCCAACTCCTCTTTAGTAAGAAGAGAGGCCAGAGTCACCCCTCGCCGGTCATCGGGAACACGCTGCTCAGCTTGACGGCGATCAACACCAAGACGAGGATTAAGCAAAACTCTCATCCTATTTTTCCACGACACGCCGCGTTTTCCTGTCAGCAGATTCCTGAGGTCAGCCCGTCGTTCCTGACGCAGACGACGACAAGTTTTCTGACGACGATCAAAAACTCTACCACGACGCTTATTACTACCGTGATTCTTTTCCATGGCAGACCTATATTTCCCCAAGCATATTCACATGCGTCCATGCCTTATAATAGAGAGCAAAAGCCAAAACCCCATCATCCCCGCCACCAGAAAACCAATAATACCTATGATGGGAATCCCATACCATTTGGGAGGGATACCGGAGAGGACAATCAGGGAAGAACCAATAATCTGGGCAGCAAGGACAATGGCAAAAGCAATACGATTTGAAATCCGATCCAGAGATAACCCCAGCACATGAAGACCACGATGCTCAAATTCCACCCTTATCCGACCTTCCTTAAACTGCTTAACAATAGTATAAAAATATTCAGGAAAATTACGAAACAGACTCAAATATTCAGAACCGGTCTCACGCACCTCTTCCGCCAGCCGCTCCGGCCTGAACTGATCTCGTTTAATCCGCAGCATAAAAGGTCCAGCCAGGGTTATCAACTCCAGATCAGGGTCAAGCCGCAACCCTAACCCCTCAACCGTAGCAAGTGCCTTCATCATCAGGTACAGATTCGGTCGCAGAGCCAGACCATGGCGGGCAGCCAAGGCAAGAATATCGGCAAGGAGCCGATCTGCAGCAATATCACCAAGGGGTCTACCGACATATTGATCAATAAAATCACCAAGATCACGAGCCAGGGCATCCTTATCCAGCTCCTTATAATGAATGGTTATCTTCAGCACACCATTTGTGACTTTCCGCTCATTACCGACAATGATATCAAGAATCAAATCTGTAAAATCTTCTCTGTCTTTCAGGCTCAGACGGCCCATCTGACCAAAATCAATAAAACAGATCACGCAGCCCCGCATTACCAGGATATTACCGGGATGCGGATCAGCATGAAAAAAACCATGGACAAAGATTTGTTCCATGATAAGATTGGCACCCCGTTGTGCAATCACACATAAATCATATCCCTGGTCCCCCAGAGAGGATAGATCACCAGCTTTTATCCCGTCAATATACTCCATGACCAGTAACCGCCCGCTGGATAACTCCGGATAGACTGCGGGTACATAAGTGTCAGGATTGCCGGCAAACTGACGGGCAAACCGTTGCATATTGTTTAATTCCGCAGTAAAATCAATTTCACGGGAAAGAGTTCCGGCAAACTCATGCACCACTGCCGTGGGACGATGCCCCTGAATCTCCTCAAGATGTTCCTCCATTAACCCGGCGATATGGGCAAGAATCTCCAGGTCAACCGCGATAATATTCTCAATCCCCGGTCGCTGTACCTTGACCACAACAACGGTACCATCTGCAAGCCGGGCCCGATGAACCTGACTAATTGAAGCAGCAGCAAGGGGAGTTTTGTCAAAAAATGCAAAGATATCTTCCGGAGACTTTCCAACTTCTTCCTGGAAAATAGCAATAACTTCCCGGTAAGAAAAAGAAGGAACTTTATCCTGAAGCCTGGCCAGTTCATCAAGGTAATCGGGCGAGACAAAATCAGGTCGGGTTGATAATAGCTGACCCAGTTTAACAAAAGTCGGCCCCAACTCTTCAAGAGCCATACGAAGGCGTTCCGGTCGGGAATAACGGTGTACCTGCTCCCGTTGCTTACGATTAATCATCCGCAAGCCGGATTCAAGGTACTGGTCAAGGTGAAGCCGCTCGACCAGATCTTCAAAACCATACTTGAACAGAACCCGCAAAATACGATGATAACGGTTCAGGTGCCGGTAAGTCCGGCCTATTGCCCCAAGTTTTCTAATGCTGAACAAGGAAATTACCAGTTTTTAAAGGTTCACCAACAAACAGAAAACTGCACATAAGAATTTGGGCTAACAAGAAAAAAATCATTTATTAATAGCCACCTGAAGCTCTTCAATCTGTCTTTTCAACTCAGCAATATCATCAGTAGTGACAAGGTTAAGCTGTTTAATTTTCTCTTCAACCCGCTTGTTCACCCATAGGTCAAGTTGACCTTTGGCAGTTTCTGATTTTTTCAGGAGATCATCAACAAACTGCTTGCCATCCCCGGTTGCCAGCTTGCCCTTGTCAATCATATCATCTTTCAATGCCTCAATTTTTTCTTTGGTCAAAAATGCAGCTCCAACCCCGGCATACAAAAAATCTTTCAGTAACTCTTTCATTTTATTCTCCTTGTCTTTTGCAAAATTTACAGTCATGCCCTGCCCCCATATTGGAGCATACACACCATTATAAGGCCAACCAATCTCGCCTATGCTGGTTACAATTTAACCATGCCCCTGAAATTCACATTAAATTTTATCTATATCCCGATGAAATACATTAAGTTCATATTCTTTATCTGCAAGAACATTTCGCAAATACTCCACCACCGCCACTGAACGATGACGACCACCAGTACAACCAACCGCCAGAGTAAGCACCCTCCGTTTATCATCCTTAAACTGCTGACATAAAAAGTCAAGCAATGATTCAATCAAAACAAAAAATTTACGGGCAGTATCATTATCAAGGACATGAGAGGCAACATCAGTTTCCATGCCGCTACGATCTTTTAAGTGAGCCACCCAGTAAGGATTGGCTAAAAAACGCGTATCCAAAACCAAATCAGCCACAGGCATACCATGCTTAAAGCCAAACGAAAACATGGAGATCACCATTTTACCCCCATCATCCATGGTCAAACTCCTATAATTCATAAGCGTTCATCAGGGGTATAGATTTGAAGCAAATCATTTAGTTAAAACCTATACTCTTAACACCACCCGTACCATGCCGCGCACTGAATTTGCCATAAAAAGTTGATCTGCATCCCGAACATTATTAATGGTAAGCAGCCGTTCCTCGGCCTGCCCGGATGCCAGCATATGGTCACGATAAACGCCCGGCAAAAGCCCGCTGGCAAGAGGCGGAGTATACAACCTGCCATCTATCTCCGCAAATAGGGTAGAGATGGTACCCTCGCTCACCTCTCCTCGGGTATTCACAAATAATATCTCATATAATCCCTGTTCCTTCGCTCTCTGCCGTTCCTGATTATATAAATGCCGATTAGTGGTTTTATGATAAAGAAAGACATCTTCCGGATCAACCCGATGCCTAGAAAAAACCACTTCCCCTGGTGTTGCATCAGTTTTACCTGTTATCAATGGAGCCGATGAAATTTTGACAATCCCATCCCGGTCAAGGGTCAACCTGACCAGCATGGCTGGGATAAATTGGTCAGCCGCAACCAGAGCTGCAAGGTGATCGCTACGGCACGGGCAGGTCATAGAGCTACCAGCCTGCATATCAACCTTGAGCGAGTTCGATTTTAAATTTTGAGTTTCCTGATTAAGATTTTCATTTTCATATTGACGCAACTGACTATAAATCTCATCCCGATCAGCAGAGAAGAAAAAATATCCGGCAGAAGACATTAACCGCTCAAGATGTGGTTCCAGAAAAACGAAACCTGCACCAGGCCGCCAAAGCATGGTTTCAATCAGCTCAAACTCAGGAGTTTGATTAGTCAAAAATCTTCCTTTCAGTAAACATTCCCGCCACTCTGCCGCCGGATCAGAGTCATGGACAATCCCTGCCCCTATTCCCATTCTACCTTTTCCCCCGGTAATGGTCAGAGTGCGGATGGCTACATTAAAACATATCTCCTCATTATTGCTCCAGCCAATTGCCCCGCAATAAACGCCCCTCGGTGTTTTCTCCAGTTCTCTGATAATCTCCATGGTTCGTACTTTGGGGGCTCCGGTTACAGAGCCGCACGGGAAGAGATTATATATGGCAGCGGACAAAGAAATATTATCCCAGCCGCCAGATACAAAATACCCGTCAATGGTGGAGGTCAACTGCAAAAGGCTCTCATAGGGTTCAACATCAAATAACGATTGTACCTGCACCATACCACCGCCGCTCTCATGGAGCAATCGGCCCAGATCGTTGCGCAACAGATCAACAATCATTATATTTTCACTGATAATTTTACTATCATTGCATAAATTTTCCGCAGCAACCTTATCCCCGGTTAGAGTCAAGCCCCGCAGAGCTGTCCCCTTCATGGGACGAACCCTGATCCGGTTTCTGCTTTTTTCAGCATGAAAAAACAACTCCGGGGAGAAGCTCATTATATCCACCCCGGAAAAACGCAGCCAAGCCCCATAGGCAACCGACTGATTTCGGCGCAGCCGACCATACAAAGATGCTGGAGAACCGGAAAAGTCAAAGTTCAACCTAAAGGTATAGTTCACCTGGTAACTATCACCGGCCAGAATATACTCCTTGATTCTCTCAAGATCTGCGTAAAACTCATCCTGATTAATATCAGGTTTAATATTATATATGCTGCAATCATCTTCATCAGAATGATTACCGGCATTTTCAATCGCAGAAAGCCAGTCCTCGGGAATTGCTGAGCTTTCACCTCTATGATCAAAGCACAGGGGGCTTGCAAAGATTCCGAATCTGGCAATAACTCTATCATCCTGTTCTAAGCCGGCCAATACTTGCAGGGATGGTTCCAACAAATACCCTAATTCATACGCCAACCAGCCGGCAACAGCATATCCTTGTTGCCGGAAAGCCTCAAGCCGCTGGAAAAAACTATCAGGATCTTCTCCCAGGCGAAGTTCCAGCCAACAACCCGCATCCATAAATAACATAGAGCGATGATTATCAGCTGACAAACGGCAAGTTTCAAGAAATATAAAATTATCTGACCTGCTCAAGGCGGTGGCCAGGATTTTAATTGCCTCAGATGAAAAAATTGACATAAGATCCGCTCCTACTCCTGTCTTCTGTCATCTGCCCTCTGTCTTCTGTTGATAACATTGCCGGGCTTGACCAGACCTCCCTGGATAACTTTGGCAAACAGCCCTTCCCGGGGCATAATGCAATCGCCGGTTGCCCGCTTGATGGCACACCCTTTATTATGACATACTTTACCGATCTGGGTAATTTCCAGAACAGCTTCATCATTAATAATTACCCGGTCGCCAACAGACAGGTCAAGTAAATCAAAATCACGGGTGACCATATTTTCTGCAAAAACCCCATGTTTAAGGGCTGGCATCTTTTTTTTCACCTGGTCAATGCTTTCACCAGCCAGCAGGGAAATCTGACGGTGCCAGTCACCAGCATGGGCATCATTGGTAATACCCCAATCGCTTTTCAGCACCACCTGATCAACCTCTTTTTTCACCACTCCTTTTTTGGCACTTATGCAGACAGCTTCTATATACCCCATTACAAAACCCCTTATCAGAAGACAGAAACCAGCAACCAGAGACCAGAAATAAGATTTAAGAATTTTCTGTCCTATTGGTAGATAACGATTTGACCCCATTACCCTTACTGATGAACCTGCTCACTTCAAGCTAAATTATACCTGAGTTGAGCGATTTTATAACTTGATCTGCACCAGGTAAGCGAGTGCAACGAGACTCCGATCTCTTGCACGCCAAGGCTTTCCGCAAATCCTCAACAGACCAACGGTATGCCTGCGGTTTTCGAAAAACCTTGGCACACACAGCAGTGCAACGGCGAGATATCAGCACATATCTTCGTCATAAAATCGCTC
>CAYRGM010000101.1:0-7097 GCA_964423765.1 uncultured Desulfobulbaceae bacterium | reverse complement strand
GTGTCAAGGCTGAAATGACATAATTCTCGTTCCCACGCTCCTGCGTGGGAACGAGGGGAAGCGAGATGCGTCATTTGAGAGTTGACGCGACATTAGTGTTCCGGTTCTTCCAGCTCAAGGGTCTTTTTTTTATTACCTGAATTGAGCGATTTTATGACGAAGATATGTGCTGATATCTTGCACGCTAAGGTTTTCTGAAAACCGCAGGCATACCCGTTGGTCTGTTGAGGATTTTCGGGAAGCCTTAGCGTGCAAGAGATTAGTGCAGATCGAGTTAGAAAATCGCTCAACTCAGGTATTAATGGCTTTGTCTGGAGATTTGCCCGCACTCCCGGTCATTCGTTTAATAAATGGAATCAGACCTTTCTCGATACTTCTCATATCTTCTTCGGCTTCTTTGATCGTAGTCTGCCAGACCGGAGCAAACCCCGGTGATTTTGCAAACATTATTTCTGCAGTTTTTTGCAGGATCTGTGCCTGTCGCAACTCCTGTCGTCCAGGCTTCTGACTGAGTATTTGCACCGTGTTACTAAGATTGTCCCGTTCCTGTTTCAGTTTGTTGGTTGCTGTTTTTCTGCGTTCATTGTCTGATGACTCTATCTCTAATTTAGTATGGAGATGTTCCCGTAGCTTTTTCACTTCTCTAACAAGTCGCCTAATTTTCAGCAATGCCTTGATATAGAGAAACATAGCAAATGCTATGAGCAGACCGCTGACGATTGGGGTGGAAAGAATTGTTGTCAGTATATTGATAAAATCCATAAGAACCTCGAAGTGATAAAAAGGAACCAGTATTGTCTGTGGATAAATGGGTCAGTCTTTATGCGAACCGAACCATGATAGATGGTCGTATGGGATGGGTAGATTATGACTGTTCACTAATAACACTGCCCTCACAGAGAGAAAATAAAATTCGTTTGTCAGCAAGGTCAACTCGCTCAAGTCTGACTTTGATGGTATCACCCATTTGAAAAATCTTATTGGTTCGTTCTCCAACCAGACGGTGGCTCCGGTTATCAAGAATGTAATAATCGTCTTTCATGTCCCCAACAGGAATCTGACCGCTGATGAACATATCTATAAGTTCAATATAAAGGCCATACCCGCTGACTCCGGAGATAACAGCCTCAAACTCTTCCCCGATTTTATCAATGAGAAATATGCAGGCTAATCTTGCCCGTACATCCCTTTCCCCCTCCACGGCCCGCCGTTCTTTTTGGGAGAGATGCACAGCGGCTTCGTCAAGATTTTTGTTATCGGCAGAACCCGATTGTTTCCCTTCTTTTTTATTCTGCTGGCTCAGGAAATTGTTGAGAACCCGGTGGGCAATGAGATCAGGGTATCGTCTTATCGGTGAGGTGAAATGGAGATAGTACGGGGCAGCCAGACCGAAATGACCAGCATTATCAAGGGAGTAGCGAGCTTGTTGCATGGTGCGGAGCAGGAGGTTGTTGATAACATATTGCTCTGGTTTATCACGGACTTCATCCAGCACTGTGGCAAACCAGGCCGGGTTGATTTCAGTCTTGGCCAGGATTAACCCCATTGCCGATGCCGCTTCAGTAAATGTTTTTACTTTTTCAGGGTCTGGTTTCTCGTGAATGCGAAAGAGAACATCCCGGTTGGCAAGGGCCAGGGTTTCAGCTACGGCTTCATTGGCAGCGAGCATGAAATCTTCAATTAACAGATGGGCTTCGTTTCGTTTGGTGTGACTGATAGAGGAAACCTTGCCGTTTTTTATTGTGATGAAAGCTTCTGGAATGGTAAATCCTAAACTGCCCCGTTTTTCCCGTCGTTTCCTGAGTAACTTGGCTAATTGTTCAGCCATGGTCAGCATGGGCAGGATGTCTTTATATCTGTTTTGTAAGTCCTTATCTTTGAGGTAAAGGATTTCGTGAACGGTGTCATAGGTGAATCGCTGCCGGCTGCGGATCATGGAACGGCAATATTCGGCTTTGATCTGGCTGCCCTGCCGATCAAAATCAAGAATAGCTGTAAACGCTGGCCGATCCTGGTCAGGTACCAGGCTACAAAGATCATTGGAGAGCCTCTCCGGCAGCATGGGCAGAACCATGTCCGTAAAATAGACAGAAGTCCCCCGCTTGTATGCTTCTTTATCAATAGCGGAGCCGGGCTGGACATAATGGCTGACATCAGCAATGGAGATGAACAACCTGAATCCGCCTTTGGTTTGCTCTACACAGATTGCATCGTCAAAATCCCTGGCTGTGGCACCATCAATGGTTACATGTTTGATATCACGAAGATCCCGGCGACCCTGGTCGCAGGTGGTAAGCGGAGATAGCTTGTCTGTCTCTTTGAGTACTTCTGGTGGAAACGACAGAGGAAGAGAGAGTTGTTCAATGGCCATGCGGATTTGGACCGGTGCAGTGAGCGGGTCGCCCAGTACTTCGATGATTTCTCCATTTGGGCTCTGATCTTTATCTCCGTAATCATCTATTTTAGCCAGTACCGCCTGTCCGTCTTTGGCATTTTTGTTCTTTGTTTTGTCAATAAACACCTTAAATGGCAGTTTGGCATGATCAGGAAAGACATACCCGCCTTGTTTTCCAGCATTAAAAATTCCACATAATCTGTTGACAGATCTTTTTTTGACCATGACCACAATCCCTTCGCTTCTGCCCCGGGAGCCTGAATCCAAAACTCTGACCAGCACGGTGTCACCATGGCTGGCATTGCCCAGATCCCTCTGTTTGATAAAAATATCTTTCCCTTTATTCATTTTGCCGTCAAGCGAGGCAAAACCGAAACCGCGGCTGGTCAGAGACATTATGGCTTCGACCAGATTTTTTTGATCGGGGATTATAAATTTTTTGCTTTTGCGGGTGATTTTCCCATTTCTGACCAGCTCAGTCAGGGTTGTTTTCAGGGAGTTGCGGACATCACCAGGCAGTCCGATTCCATGCATAATCATGGTGATGGAGGCGGGTTTATCCATACCGGCAAGAAAAGATATGACCTGATCTTCGAGGGTTTGCTGTTTTCCTCTATTGCGTTGCTGCCTGGATAAATTCCCAGGTTTGCGACCTTGTCTGTTGATGCCTTGTTTTTGTCGTTTTCTTTTGATCATGGGTAAATTATTGTGTAAGTTTTTTCCCAAATGGGCATTATGTTTATAATCTGAATTGAGCGATTTTATGACGCAGATATGTGCTGATATCTCGCCGTTGCACTGCTGTGTGCCAAGGATTTTAAGAAAACCGCAGGCATACCCGTTGGTCTGCCCACGGATTTTCTTAGAAGCCTTGGCGGGCAAGAGATCGTAGTCTCATTGCACTCGTTTACTTGGTGCATATCAAGCTAAAAAATCGCTCAACTCAGGTATAACCTTAAGGGCGGTTACTGTTGCATGGTGAGGCAAGAATAAAGACAATCATATTCATTTTATCATATTTCGAACAGTTACAGCCTAAGTTTATGGGAGTTTGTTCATCTCGCTGAATAGTTACAAATATTTTCTGATAATTAAGGAAAAATCTTGTGCAATGGTGCGGTTCTGCTTACATTGTATGTTCAGGGGATATGGGTATGCAGGTTATCCAAATGGCAATATAGTTTCAGCGGGCAAGTTATTTTACTATCTGCTTACTGATTATTATACACCACTTTAGCAGGAAGAGCTTTTGATAAATTCTAAAGTTTGACCTATCCCATTATTCCAGGCGTGTTTGGCATGATCAATCGGTATGTGGTTTCAGTATTTATTGGTCAATATAAACATAAGGTTACCCATGTTTAAGTCCATACCGTTTTGCCAGAGGTGGTAAACGATTCTGTCATTTTTAATCTGGCTTTCGCTTCTTCTTTCCTGTGTATAGATAAATGCTGCATAAAGATTTTAATATTGAAGAATATCGTCAGTCTATGGTAGGTCTCATTGGCGAGAGACCAGGGGGTGAGGTGTTTTGGGATGCCCTTGACTTTGCGGTTGAGGCCCATGGTGACCAATGGCGGAGATCCGGAGATGCGTATATCATGCATCCCTGCAGCGTCGCTCGTATTCTTGCATCTGAGCTTGATATTTATAGGGGCGAGATACTTGCTGCGGCCCTGCTTCATGATACAGTGGAAGATGTCGACTATGTGAGTACAGAGTTGGTGTGCAAACGGTTTGGTGCACATGTGGCAGCTATTGTTGAGGGCTGCACCAAGGTGACTAATTATTCAGGGAGCAGGCAGTCATTGAAGCAACTGGTTCACCGTAAAATTTTTTCCGGAGCTGCTGCCAGACCCGAGGTGATGCTCGTCAAACTTGCTGACAGGCTCCATAATCTTCGTACTCTTGCATCCATGCCCCGTCATAAACGGCAGAAAATAGCTGATGAAACCCTTAATATTTATGCACCTCTGGCAACAATTCTTGGTCTGTTTTCTGTCAAGAGGGAGTTGTACAATCTTGCCCTTGCCTATAAATTTCCCCGTCAGAGCAGTAAATTACAGATTAGGATTAATCGTTTTCGCTATACTCCGGAAATAATTGCCATTGTCAATAAATTACAGGGTTCTCTCGATGATGAGGAAGCAGGATGTGTTGTTCATCTGCGTACCAAGGGATTATGGGCATATTATGATGTGCAGAATCGTATTCTTGTCAAGGACATTGAAAATCCCCAGGATATATTGATAACAGTTGCAACACGGGGAGAATGTTATAGTGTCCTTGGCATTCTTAATATGTTATACCCTCCGGTTCCCAGGACAATTCGTGATTTTATTGCCAATCCTAAACCAACTGGTTATCAGGGACTTCATGCCCGTGCCAATATTGAGGGACGGAAGTTTTTATTTAAGATTCGGACGGAGGAAATGGGTCGTCGTGCTAATCGGGGGCTGGCCAGGGACTGGACGGACGGCGAAAAGAGCGGCAGTAGGTTTATTGAGCATATCCAGGAAATGTTTGATATTTTTGGCAGTGATGAATCTCTTTCCTATCGGGATATGATTGTTGCTGGAGGGCGTAAAGAGATATACACCCATACTCCGCAGGGAGATTTGATCTGTCTGCCGGTTAACTCCAGGGTTCTTGATTTTGCCTTTCGTGTTCATACCGACATAGGACATACCTGTATCGGAGCTATGATTAGTCAGAAAAGATATGGGCCTGATCATGTTCTCAAAGATGGTGATATGGTCAGGATACTTCGCCAAGATATCCGGGTGAGATTTGAGCAGAGTGATTTAAAACTCTGTCAGACTCCCAAGGCCAGATCTGAATTGGCAAAAGCCTTTCGTCAGCGCCGGGAGCTTGCCTCCAGGGAGCTTGGTAGGAATGTTCTGCGTCAGGAGATGCGTCGCTATGGCATACCGTTTGAGGTTATTGACAAAAAAGAGATGCGGAATTTGCTGGTTTATTTCAATCTGGATTCCCTGGATGATCTTTTTCTTAAAACAGGAGAGGGTAGTGTGCGGCTCAGGGAGCTGATGTATGAAGTGAAAATTGGGCTATATGCTGGCCGGGAGGCACTTGATGCACCCACGGGTATCTTTAACTGTATCGAGTTGTCAACTCTTGATATGGTGGTGGTGAAATCGTCAGCATGCTGCCGGCCGACTCCTTTTGACAAAGGGGCTATCGGTTTACTGAGTGAACGGGGACTTTCGTTCCATAAGAAAGACTGCCGGCGTTTGCAAATGATTAAGTTTCAGAGGGAAGATGCGGTGGAGGTTCGCTGGAATCTGCGGGGAACCAGGGTTGACAAGGTGCAGAAGATAGTATTTATGGGAGTTTCCCGGCAGAGATTGTTTATGCTTTTGTCTGTGGCTTCTGAAGAAATGAAGGTCGTTGATGTGGTTGCTCTTAGTAAAACGACCGCTTATGCTGCTGCTTGGGAAGTGACCTTTTCAGTTGGGAATTTATATGAACTTAAGAAGATTTTGAAACATTTTGACCGTTCCACCCTGCCTTTTGAATTTTCTCTTGAACAGTAGCTTGTCCCCTGAATCCTACCATTGTTCGGTATACGCATGTCGATACGGGTACATCTTGTTTTGAAATGCTTCACCATTGCCGTACTTTATGGACAACCATGCCTATGCCGGAAATGGTTCGGGGAGTCTCCCTTCGCTTGATCACCGCTTCGTTGTGATCTGCCTCCTTGCATCTGCAATCGTCTTAACAATCTTAAGTGTACGAATAACTGTAGGATTTAGGTATTATCTTGTAAATATTCGGGTAGCGCCTCATCTTCGCCCATTCGGGCCGGTTCGAGTAGCAAAAGTACACTTCACCGACCCGAATGAACGAATAGGTAAGCGAGGAACGAGACTCCGTGAGGCACTACCCAAACATTTACAGTCCTTGGTGATGGGATTTTTTTGTCAACCCGAATATTTACATTATCTTACCAGTGTTCCGGGAGCATGGTATTGATGAATTGATTTAGTTTTTCTTTGAAAATTGCTCTTGTTATCTCTTTTGCTCCGAATTGCATTAAATGGTATGTGGTCATCTGGCAGTCAATCATTGCTATGTTTTTTTTCATACAGAGGGCAACAAGTTTCGCCAGGGCAACTTTAGAGCCATTGCTCACTGTTGAAAACATGGACTCTCCAAAGAATACTCTGTCAAGACAGAGACCGTATAAACCTCCAACAAGTTTATTTTCCTGCCAGCATTCAATGGAATGGCAATATCCAGAGAGGTGCATTTTATTGTAGGCCTTGTCCATATCATCGGTTATCCAGGTACCTTGTCCTGAGGACAGGCGAATTTCTGCACACTTTTTGACTACTTCGGGAAAGGCAGTGTTGACAGTAACTGTAAAGGTATTCTTGCGTATGGTTCTGGCCAATCGTCTGGGCAGGTGAAATTCTTCGGGGATAAGAATGAGCCGTGGGGCCGGACTCCACCAGAGCAGTGGTTCATTCCCCGAATACCAAGGGAAAATGCCCTGTTTGTAAGCTGTAAGCAGGCGTGCCTGGGAGAGGTCTCCACCCACTGCAAGCAGACCGTCCGGCTCGGCAAAATCAGGGTCAGGAAAAATATTTTCTCTTGGAAGACTAAAAACAGGCATAATTTTATCAGAGGACAGAGGACAGAGGACAGATAATTGATAATTGATAATTTTCCTCTCATT
>CAYRGM010000100.1:0-7185 GCA_964423765.1 uncultured Desulfobulbaceae bacterium | reverse complement strand
TTCAACTGAGGATTTTTGTTTGCAAAAGTGGGGATTTTTATCTTGCAAAAAACAGGTATGTTCCCTTGACCTTGTAGGTACAATAAAAAATATTTGGTAACTATTCAGCTGCACTCCATCTTCGCCCATTTCGGAGTCTCGTTCCTCGCTTACCTGAGCTTCTTGAGTAGCATTAGTACGCTGCGAAGCTCAAAATGAACGAATATAAAGCACATCTGAACAGTTACAGCCCAAGTTTATGGGCATTTATTCATCTCGCTGAATAGTTACAATATTTGCTAACTATTTAGCTGTATCTTGACATGGACTAATGGACTATTTTCAGGTAGAAGATAGAAAGTGGAATGTATTTTGACAAAAACATAACTCAAAGAAAAAAAGTGAAACTTGTAACCGCCGATGAAATGCAGGAACTTGACCGGACAGCCACCATAAAATACGGCATTCCGTCGATTATCCTCATGGAAAATGCTGGTCATAATACTTTTCTTTTCATGGAGAAGACCCTTGGACCACTTGCCGGTAAAACCGCAATTATTTTTATAGGTCCCGGCAATAATGGCGGCGACGGGCTGGTGCTGACCAGAAAATTATACCAGGCCGGCGGCAAACCAATTTTAGTATCCATCAGACCATTATCAGAGTTACAGGGCGATGCGGCAACCAACGCCATTATTATCAAACGGCTTGGAATCAGTCCATTTAATCTTTATAGCCTTGCGGATAAAGAAAAAATAAACGAAATCATCTGCAAACAGCATGCGACCCACCCGGTTGTCTGCATCGTTGACGCTTTATTCGGCATCGGCCTTGATCGTGAAGTTACCGGTCTTTTTGCCGAGGCCATCGACTGGATAAATCAACTTAGAACCAAGTTTGGCTGGCCGGTGCTGGCAGTTGATCTGCCCTCCGGCTTGGCAACAGATACTGGTAAAATAATGGGGACAGCTGTCACCGCAGACCTGACCGTGACCTATGCCCTGCCCAAACCTGCCCATTTCCTGCACGGAGGAAAAAGAATAGGCAGATTACAGGTCGTTGATATAGATATCCCCAAGGATGCTGTTGAACAACTTGCCCCGGCTGGTCATGTTCTTGCTGCCGACACGATTAAATTACCAAAAAGAGATCTCAATTCACATAAAGGAACCCACGGTCATCTGCTGATCCTGGCAGGATCGACCGGCATGACCGGTGCCGCCCTGCTGAGCTGCAAAGCAGCTATTCGCTCTGGATGCGGATTAGTTACAGCGGCTGTACCCCATAATCTTAACCTGATCTTTGAAACAGCCCTGCCCGAGGTCATGACTATTCCTCTGCCCCGTTCAACCGACTCTCTATCCATGGATGATTATCCCCTGATTCTGGAGGCAATCACAGGGAAAACCGCGGTTGTTCTGGGTCCTGGTCTGGGTAGAGATAAAAAAACTGCCCGGTTAGTCAAAAATCTTTATCAGGAAGTGACCCTGCCCATGGTCGTAGACGCAGATGCTTTGAATATCCTCAGTGCCGACCCTGCCTTTCCATTCAGAGCTGGAGGACCCCGTATTCTAAGCCCGCACCCGGGAGAAATGACAAGGTTGACAGGGCTAACCATTGGAGAAATCGAGGGGGACAGAATCAGAGCCGCTTTAAATTTAAGCAGAAAATGCGGCGAGAAAAATCATATTCAATCAAGAAAAAAATCTGTTAGTGGCAGCGATTGTACAAAAAACCATGATGCCCATAATGAAATTATCATAATCCTTAAAGGGGCAGGAACCGTTATCGCCGCCAACAACGGAAAATGGGCAATTAACAGCAGTGGTAACCCCGGCCTGGCAAGTGCTGGCATGGGAGATGTATTAGCTGGGATGTTAGGCGGTCTGCTTGCCCGGCGATGTTCCCCATGGCAAGCTGCCGGCACAGCCGTTTACCTGCACGGGCTTGCGGCTGATATGCTTGCTGATAAAAATGGATATGGTTTCACTCCGTCAGAGGTGGCTGATCAGGGGACAGGTAACAGGATGTGAATAATATTGGTATACAAAAAGGAGAATACAATAATGAAACTGGCACAAGATATAATGACAACAGAGCCTATAACCGCAAACTCATCAATGCCGGTGAGGGAACTGGCAAAGTTGCTCTTTGAGCATAAGATAGGCGGAGTTCCCGTCCAGGATGAGAACGAAAAAGTAATAGGAGTCGTGACAGAGAGCGACCTGATAGATCAAAACAAGAAGGTACACATTCCAACTGTAATCTCTTTCTTGGATGGATTCCTTTTTTTAGAGAGTCCGGGAAAGATGGAAAAAGATCTTAAGAAAATGGCGGGAATCACAGCCGGCGACATCTGTTCCAAAAAACTTGTCTCGGTAACTCCCCAAACACCTATAGATGAAATTGCCACTCTGATGGCTGAAAAACAGGTTCATACCCTGCCGGTGATGGACGGGGAACAGCTTGTCGGGGTTATTGGCAAAACCGATATTATCAAAACGATCATTGCTGATTAAACATAGTTGATATTCGGGTAGTACTTCTTCTGAAATAATTTCAGATCATACTGCCCGGCATAGCGGATGCACAGATTCCAAACAAAGGTTCCCTATACCTCCATGGTCTCCCGTCCGGAAAATCTATGCCAGCAATTACGCCCTTGTTTCTTGGCCTCGTACATGGCAATGTCAGCATGCTTCAGCATGGTATGGGCATCATCACAATCATCAGGATAAACAGCAATCCCGACACTGGCACCGATATAACAGAGATGCTCATTGGCTTCAATGGGCTGATTCAGTTTCTTAATGATCTTTTCTGCCACCAGTTCAGCTCCTTCCACAGAGGTCGTACTTTCCAGAAGAATGACAAACTCATCACCTCCAAGGCGGTAGACCGAATCCGAAGCCCGTAAGAGTTCAGACAAGTGCTTGGCAACTTTTACCAAAACTATATCGCCCACCGCATGACCATAAGAATCGTTGACAGGTTTAAAGCGATCAAGGTCAATAAAAAGCATGCATAGCAATCGCTTATGCCGCTTGGCAAGAGAAATTGCATGGGGTAGCCGTTCATACATATAATTTCTGTTCGCCAGATTGGTCAACGAATCATGATTTGCCATGTACCGCATAAGTTCGGCGGCATGGTGCTGCTCTGTTACATCCTGAAAGACAATCACCCCGCCAACTATCCTGTTTTCCTGCACCATGGGAGTGGCTTTGAACTCGGCCAGAAAATTGGTGCCATCCCGACGCAGCATTCTGACTACGCCAAAATGACAGGACGAATGAAGAGTGTGATCAGCAAAAAACGGACAGCTGTTCTCATTAAAATCATTGATATCAGGCTTGGATATCTTGAAGACCTGTTCATAAGGATAACCTTTGATATCTTCATCTTCTTGATAACCAAGCATAGTCCGGCCGGCAGGGTTAGCATAGGAAATACACTGTTGTTCATCCACCCCGAATATACAGTCAGCTGCGGCATCAAGAATCATTTCATATTGCCGTGACAATAGCTTCAGCTCAATCCTCGCACTGTACGCTTCGATAATAAAACGAATACGATTTTTCAAAACCGACCAATTGAAGGGTTTACGGATATAATCCACAGCCCCGGCCAGATCAAAAATATCCATAAAAGATTGGTCTTCAAGTGCAATGATTATAAGAATCGGGGGTGGATCAACACAAGAAGATATGATGGTCAGACACAGGGCAGGACCATCTGCCCCAGACATGGAAGCATCCATAATAATCAGATCAAAATTGTCTGCATCTGTTGCTTGTGATGCCTGCTCCATGCTCACGGCTGTATTAACCTTATAACCTTCCTTTTCAAGAAACTGCTTGAGCAGGATACGGATAACCGCATCATCATCATCATTATCATCAACAACGAGGATTCTCCGGGGTCTGTTTGTGAAAAAAGATGTTGTCATTATTAAGATCATACCTCGTAAACGCTCTATAAAAAAGCCTTTGGGGGGACAATTTTCTTGTGCAGCTTTCCCTACCCCCTGATAATCAAGTCCCTTTTATGGTCGGGAATTCTCAATCCCCAATTATTAAAGACAACACTCTTACTCATTCTCAATTCTCAATTAAAAAGACGAATCCGCCTAAATTCACCATCATAACCGGGGTTGCGAAAAACCTTGCCGGCCCGCATCTTTTGCACGGCTTCATCAAGCAGCAGCACCCCATGATCTTTAATATCCTCAATCTCAACATTAAGAAGAAGGTTAAATTCCGAGGAAAACCTGGTGATCAACTCACTGTAAACCCGCATGACTTTTTTGGAGCCAGACCCAACACCAAGCAGTTCACTTATAATCTCCGGCAACGGGATCAGGCTGTATACTGCTGGAGAGTTCAATCGCAAAAATAATAATCAATAATCAATTGATAATAATCAATTATTAACAGAATAAAAGCCTGCCCGAAGGGTGCTAAATTTAAAAATCCAGGTTCAGCCGGTTCAAGCTGACTATGCAGATGTGCAAGCCAACCCGGGTGGTAAAATCACCGGTTCCAATAACCCTGATCCCTTTTATTGCTGCCCAGGCGGCAAGCCCGGGAAGGCGGCTGGCCTTGGCAGTCGCCCTGGAAAAACAGGAATGAACATGGAGATCAGCCAGATATTTCATAGTCGTCCCTATCAGCAATTAAACCGCTATGACTCATAAACGGCAACCTGAACCCCGTATAGACCATGCTGTTTAATATAAGAAAAAACTTCTGGTAGCAATCCTGGCGGAGACATCCCCAAAGCAAGGCAACTGCGAATCTCTGTTGAAGAAAAGGACCTGATAAAATCGTCAAGGTATAAAAGAGATTTTCTGCTATCTTCTCTTGTCCAGAACCTCTTCTGAGCCTGACTGACAACAAAATTCCCTAATAAAACATCGATTTCCTGTAGACATTCCTTATCCGAAATTCCGGGACGGGCAACAACAAGCAGATTAACAAGGTCTAATATTTCCGTATATTGATACCAGTTGCCCAGATCAAGAAGTGAATCAGCACCAAGAATAAAAAACCAGTCCGCTTGGGGTTGGCTGCGAACCAGAACCCGCAAACTATTGATCGTATAAGAAGGATGACTGAGCTGTGCCTCTACCGATGAGACTTCCAGGTCCGGGTAATCACGAACCGCAATCTCTAACATTTTCAGACGATGGACAAAAGAGGCTGCCGCTTTCTGTTTATGAGGGGGACAGGCAGAGGGCAAAAAAATAATCTTATTAACATGTTTATTGTCAAGAATAAACTCTGCCAAGTCAATATGACCTGCATGGACAGGGTCAAATGAGCCGCCGAACACCCCGATTTTATATTTTTCAGCCATAAGGTAAGAAAAATCAGGAAAATAAAAAACCTATTGCCGTATCTCGCCCCCGCCATAGACGATGAACTTTTTCGTGGTCAACTCTTCAAGCCCCATGGGGCCATAAGCGTGCAGTTTAGTGGTAGAAATCCCGATCTCCGCTCCAAGACCGAACTGACCACCATCATTAAAGCGGGTGGAGGCGTTAACCATGACCGCAGAAGCATCAACCTCACGGAGAAACCTCTGACTTTGCGGATATGAATTAGTGATAATGGTTTCAGTATGACGGGAACCGTAACGGGCAATATACTCCATGGCCTCATCCATGGAGTCAACAATCCGAACGACCAGGATAAGATCAAGAAATTCTCTACCCCAATCCGTGTCCGTAGCCGCACCCATCTCCTCCACCAGGGTACAACTATCAGGACAACCCCGCAGTTCAACGCCACGGGCAATTAATTCCCTTGCCATAACCGGCAGAAAGGGCCGGGCAATGCTCCGGTGAACCAGCAAGCCTTCCAGGGCATTACAGACCCCTGGTCGCTGGGTTTTGGCATTGATAACAATGGATATTCCCATGTTGATATCACCATCTCTGTCCATATACAGATGGCAGACGCCTTTATAATGTTTAAGCACCGGAATTCGGGAGTTCTCGCTGACAAAACGAATCAACCCTTCACCACCGCGAGGAATAATCACATCAATATACTCTTCCATGACCAGCATATGATTAATAGCCTGCCGGTCAACCACCGGAATAACCTGCACCATGTTGGGGTCAACCCCTTCACTTCTTAAGACATCCTGAATAATTCCAGCTAAAATCAGATTGGAATGAATCGCCTCAGAACCGCCCCGAAGCAAAACCGCATTACCCGATTTCAGACAGAGAGCGGCAGCATCAATGGTAACATTGGGACGGGATTCATAGATCATCCCCACCACCCCGAGCGGAACTCGCATTCTGCCCACGGTAATCCCTGATTCCAGACGGCGCATATTGCCAATTTCGCCCACCGGATCAGGCAGAGCCGCCACTTCCCGCAACCCGGAGGCCATGGAGCTGATCACCTTTTCGTTTAATTCAAGGCGCTCCAGCATGGCAGCGGATAACCCTTTTTCCCGACCGGCCTGCAAATCCTTGGCATTCTCCCTGACAATGATCTGTTGCTTTTCATGGAGCAGATCCGCTGTTTTAAGAAGTATCCTGTTTTTTATTGAGGTCGGCAGTACCCCAAGCTTGCGGGAAGCTTCTCTTGCCCGGCCGGCCATCTCAAGGACAAGCTGTTCTATATTGATCTCTGTTTCTTTCTCAGCCATTACATTCCTCCCAGGCAAATGATTTATGTTTTATGTACAGACATCCTAAACGCCCTATAAAAAAGCCCCGTTGGGGGGACAATTTTCTTCCCTGCTGCACCGGTCTCATCTGCCATCCTCTTCAACTGTCTGGATTTGGTAGAGAGACGGATTTCAAACCCGTCTCTACGGTGGCGGTGATATTAACACATACTGTAACCTGAGTTGAGCGATTTTCTAACTTGATCTGTACCGATCTCTTGCACGCCAAGGCTTTCCGAAAATCCTCAACAGACCAACGGGTATGCCTGCGGTTTTCTTAAAAGCCTTGGCACACAAGATATCAGCACATATCTGCGTCATAAAATCGCTCAATTCAGGTGTAACACTCCATCAGACCTCGTAAACACCCTTGGGAAATACCCCGTTGGGGGGACAATTCCCAATCCTAAATTCTCAATCATTAAACACACTCTTTCTAATTATCAATTATCAATTATCAATTCTCAATTATCAATTACCTATCTGCCAGCAACACCATATTATCCCGATTAATCACCT
>CAYRGM010000099.1:0-7204 GCA_964423765.1 uncultured Desulfobulbaceae bacterium | reverse complement strand
TTGTAACCACATTGTTGAGGATGGCGGCATGAAGCTTTTTCGGGAAACTTCAGATCCATAATAGATATCCGCTAAATATTTACCCTGAATTGAGCGATTTTATGGCAAAGATATGTGCTGCTCTTTTGTACGCCAAGGCTTTTAAGAAAACCGCAGGCATACCCGTTGGTCTGCCACGGATTTTCTTAGAATCCTTGGTGTGCAAGATATCTATGCAGAGCAAGCGTAGAAAATAGCTCAACTCAGGTGTTAATGTCACCGCCACCGTAGAGACGGGTTTAAAATTCGTCTCCTGCCGCAACCATCAGCCATGCCAGTGCCACCGTGAAGACGGGTTTTAAACCCGTCTCTACCAAATCCAGACAGTTTAAGAGAACGGCAGATAAGACCGATGAAGCAGGAAAGAGAATTGTCCAAAAAAACAGGGTATTTTATAGGGCGTTCACTATGTCTGTACAAGCAAAATCATTCAAGATTCTGGATCTGCTCCCGCAGTTTTTCAACTTCATTTTTCATTTCTACGCCAAGATAGGCAATCTTTGGATTACTTATTTTTGAGGCGAGGGTGTTCACCTCTCGCAGAAATTCCTGGAGCAGAAAATCAAGACGCCTGCCAACAGGCTCATCAAGAGCAAGAAAATGACTGAACTGGTCAACATGACTCCTCAAGCGTACCAGTTCTTCAGTCACATCAGCTTTATCTGCCATAAATGCACATTCCTGAGCCAACCGGGCAGGATCAAGGTCAAAACCGGTGAGCAGTTTTTCAATCCGTACCTTTAACTCATCTTGTCGAAACCGCAACACCTCGACAATATCCGCTTCAACAGTAAAGATCAGCCTGGCAAACTCATTTAATCTTGTGTTTAAGTCTCTGCCAAGATTTTCGCCCTCATAGGCCCGCATCCGCTCGCAATCATCAAGGGCTTTGGTAACGACCCTGCTCAATAGCTGCCAATCTTCCTCCAAATCAAGTTCTGGTTCTACCTCACGAATTATCCCGTCTCGTATCAACATATCTGCCAGCCTGATTTCCGGCTCAAGGGCAAACTGCCGCTGCAACGCCTGCAAACAATCATAATGCTGATTAGCCAAACTCATATCCAGCTGTAATTTACTACCAGTTTGCCCGGGTCTGTCCAGCCTGATAGTCGTTTCCACCCGACCACGGCTAAACCGAGAAGCAATCAACTTCCTGATTCTGTCCTCAAAGGTATTATAACTCTTTGGCAGAATTATCCGCTGCTCCAAAAAACGATAATTAACGCTTTTGATCTCAACCAGCCAACTCCGCTCATCATCTGCTGAAACCATTGCTCGACCAAAGCCGGTCATACTCATAAGACACATTCTATATTTCCTTACTCTGTTTGCAGAATAATTTTAAAACCGCTCATATAAACTGAATTCAGAGACTGGTTTAAAACCCGTCTCTACCAAATCCGGACAACTTAATGGGACAGCATACTTAAATCAGGGGACAGGTTACAGGTGACATAGAGCAAATGAAGCAGCAAAGAAAATTATCCAAAACAACATGCCCGTGTTGGAGAGCGTTTACGATATCTATAGTTAAAAATTATCTCAGTCATTACATGGCCTCTGCCCGCAGCAGAGCAGCAGATAACTCTTGATCGCTCACCGAAGCAGTCCCCACTTTGCCAACCACAACCCCGGCGGCATGGTTTGCCAGCACGGCGGCATCTTTGATTGAACACCCTACCGCCAGCCCAAGGGCCAAAGTTGCAGCCACAGTATCACCAGCCCCAGTCACATCATATATCTCTTTTGCCATGGTCGGAATATTCACCATGGTATCGTCCTCCTGAAGCAAAGCCATACCCGCTTCCCCCCTGGTGATCAGAACCGACCGGCAATTAAGCCTGGTGCGGATACTCCTCGCCGCAGCCAGCAAACTCTGCCCATCCGTAATCGCGATTCCACTCATCTGTTCTGCTTCATGGTGGTTTGGGGTAATAACCGTTGCCCCGGAAAACCGCTCTATATCAATCGGCTTTGGATCAACAATAAGGGGTAAAGAATATTTCCTCCGGGAACGGGCTTGGACAAGCAATTGTTGGAGCCTGGACATGAGTTGCCCATCAACAACACCTTTTGCATAATCCGAGACCACCACTGCATCAAAATCATCAAGATGCTCTTCAAGATATTCCTGAAATTTATTTATAATCTCAAGCGACAGAGTCCCGGTTTGCTCACGATCAAAACGAACCACCTGCTGCCCCTGGGCAACAACTCTGGTCTTAACAGTTGTCAGTCTCTCACCTTTTACCAAGCCGGAAGCAGATATGCCAATATCTTTAAGCAGCCTCTGCAATTCCTCTCCCACACGGTCCCGACCGATTAAACCACATAACCCGCCGGAACCACCAAGAGACACTATATTATTAAGGACATTGGCACTGCCGCCAAGAAGAAATTCTTCCCGCTCAACATTAACCACCGGCACCGGAGCTTCCGGAGATATTCTGGAGACGGAGCCCCATATAAAGTGATCAACAACCACATCACCTATGACAAGTACCCGACTACCCCTGAAACTCTTAATAATTTCCAGTAACCCGGACACTTTCTTGCTCATCAATCAGGCTCCAACAATAAAAAAATGGGGAGGGGAATGGTGGAAAAGAAGAGACAGACCTTAACCTGAATTGAGCGATTT
Source organism: uncultured Desulfobulbaceae bacterium (assembly GCA_964423765.1). Taxonomy (GTDB): domain Bacteria; phylum Desulfobacterota; class Desulfobulbia; order Desulfobulbales; family Desulfobulbaceae; genus DRLX01. Next base: position 4,521 of record CAYRGM010000099.1, on the reverse strand, counting down.
TATGACGCAGATATGTGCTGATATCTTGTGTGCCAAGGCTTCCAGAAAACCGCAGGCATACCCGTTGGTCTGTTGAGGATTTTCGGGAAGCCTTGGCGTGCAAGAGATCGGTGCAGATCAAGTTAGAAAATCGCTCAACTCAGGCTTAATAAACATTCATTTTAAAAACAGGTAGGTAAAAGCAGACAGACATGCCTGTACCGATCCGGGCACCTGTGATGAAACCACATCCATACCCTGTGACGAGTTACCATAGACCTTGCAGATTATAATGTCAACCCGACAAAACCGGCTCAGTTTTGAGCCCTAAGCAGACAAACTATTCATAATTATGTTGCGATAAAAAAGGCTTATGGTTTAAAAAGGTTAATAAACAGCTATAAAGGTAACTTTTCAATAAGTAGGTACAGTCTATGGTTTTGACAAATTACCTTAACAGCATATTGGAAACGGGGCTTTAGCCCCGTCACCTGCTTTAGTCAGGTTAGCGGGACTAAAGTCCCGCCTCCGAATCACCTTGTGCTTAACTTATATTGATCGCTGCCCAGACTTATTGAGAAGTTACCTATAAAGTTAATAATTATTCCACAAAATATACGGAGCTCTCTGATGACAGAAAAAAAACAAAAAATCCTTTTATTAGGTTCTGAAGTAACCATCAACAATCTTCCCATTAAGGAGGTAAGCCTGCTCGCCGAGGGCAGCTTACCGGCCTATGGCTATAACCCCGGTGATTTTATTGAGCTTCTGGCCGGCAAGGTCAACATCGAACAGGGTCGTCTGGAACAATGCTTGACTTGGCTTGCCTCTGATCTAACCGATTCAAACCTGACGCCACTTATCAGAATGCAAACATATGGCGAGCCGAAAAATATATTTCAAATTTTTCGCAAGCGAAAAACAATAACCGACCCAAACGACCATGGCTGGTTTATGGTTCACCAGATACTGCCGCCGGAAGGGAGAAAAAACGAAGCAGACACTCTTGAGATTAACCAGGCCAACGAGGAAGTTTTTTCCGATAATCAGGGTATTGTGATCATTGATGATGGTGGCCGTCCTCCACAAAATGCTATGCAGATCAAAGAGATGAACCCGGACAGCTGGGTGATCGCCATGGGAATTGGTGCGGCCCATTGGCAGGAGTGGGCTCGCCAGTTTAATGATTGTTTTTACCTTTTCTGTAGACTCTCTGACCTTGAAACCACCAGGATGGAAATGGACAGCTCGGTTACCTGGGAAACCGTTGTTGCCATGACTCTTTTGGCTCTACGCACCGATGAAGTAGGATTATGGGACAAAAAACACCGCCGGTTTCGCTGCCATATTATTGTTGAAATGTTTCCTCACGGTATTTGCTACATTGGTCCACAGGGCACTTTCTTCAGATACCGACCCGGAGCTCTGCCGGAAAAAAGCTCTCCTCGTCAGAAAGGGTCGGTCCCCTGTTACGACACTCTGGTTACTTCCATGTTGGCACTCGATTGCCTCCACTCAGGATGCCGTGAATTATGCAATGATTATTTCTTTGATTTTTCCGGGCGGGTACTGCATAACTGGCAGCTTCTCCATGAACATGGTTATTTTTTTAACGACGGTCTTGAACTGCCCCGCCTGGATTTTTCATCGTCATACTTAGGCGGTGTTCCCTGCTCTCTTGATTTTACAGACAGCGACAAACTTATTGAAAATGATCCTTGTTTTATAGAACTACCGCCTTTTTCCCGTGAGTTTGATGAGAGTCTGAAACTGGTGGCTGGACAATTATGGAATGAGGAGAAAAAACTGGCACTCCGCTCCTTTTTTCCCATCAGAATCCCCTCTGTTTCATCTGTAAATCAGGAGATCAGCAACCCAATAGCAACCATTCTCAATGTACTACATCATCTCAAAGATGAAGTCAGCTGGAAAAAAGGTTTTGCAGATCTGCGTCTTTTTCAGGTGGGCCACCTGAAAACTACTGATCTGGCGGAACTGGAGCCGATCATCACCCTACAGAATGTGATGGACAGCTATGTCTCCCGGGAAAGCTTTCAAAGACCTCTATGCATCGGCATTTTTGGCCCTCCGGGTTCCGGCAAGTCTTTTTCTGTAAAACAAGTTGCCCGGGTTATCTCAAAAAAGTTTGAAGACGACCCCTTTGATTTCTTTGAATTTAATCTGACTCAATTTGATAAACCAGAAGAAATCAATTCGGCCATTGAACCGATCCGAGCCTCAGTTGCCAGAGGCAAGGTCCCCATTGTTTTCTGGGACGAATTTGACTGCAGATATGACGGTCACGAATTCGGTTATTTACGGTATTTTCTTCCTTCCATGCAGGATGGCGTCACTTTTGTGCACGGCACCCCTTATTATATTGGCCGTGCTATTTTTGTTTTTGCCGGTGGAGTCAAAAAAAGTTGGGCAGAGATGGAATCTTTGCTCTGCCAGGATAACCCGGAAACCCTTGCCTTGTTTAACACCTTGAAAGTTCCGGATTTCATGAGCAGGCTGCGGGTTGTCCTAGATATTGACGGAATAGATATTAACGACGAGTTGCTGAAAGATAACGCCAGCGACCAGCAGTTACGGGAATTGCACAGAATCTTGCTCAAACGAGCTTTTATCATAGCACACCAAATGGATACCCACTGGAAGAAAGCAGCCCGCAAAACCTCCGGATTACTTTTACGGCTGCTCATCGCCAGATTCAAATTCGGTGCCCGTTCCATTGAAGCGGTAATCGAGGCCAGCAGTGCTGCGGATCGTCTGGTCTATGGCCTGCCAGAACTCATAGCCCCTTCAGCAGCCCGTATCCATGCAGACTGGCGGGTAGAGCTGGAAAAAAAGGTGGATATTTTTCGCAAACAGCATGGCTTGCGGGCGGTCTGGTGATATCAGGGGACAGGGAACAGAAGCTGGTAGCTGAAATGTTTGACTTCGTGCCTCAGCCCAACTTACATTCTGTCTTCTGTATTCCCACCCATTATTTTTTGGCTTTATCCAGAGCCTTGGCAATCGTGTCCGTCAGATCGATCTTATCATCAAAGTAAAGGGCGGCGTTTTGCGGTAAAATAATTGTATAACCACCCCGTTTGCCCTTATCTGCCAGCACAGTTCTCATTTTATCCAATAGAGGCCCTAAAAGCTGCTGCTCAAGTTGCGTCAATTCAAACCTGGCCTCTTCCTGGGACCCAACCAGGTCCCGCCTCTTTTGTTGAAAAGCCGTAGCCTTTTCCCGCTTCATCTCATCACTCCAAACCGAACTCTTTTGCTCAATCTCTCTTTGCAGAGCAAATAATTCGTCCTCATCTTTTTTGAAACCAGCCTGCAACTCCTTCATCTTTTTCTCAAGTTCCTGCTGGGCTTTTTGACCCACAGTGGATGTGGCAAGCACCTTCTGGAGATCGACAACACCTATCTTAACAGTTGCCGCAGAAGCCGACACAACACTAAAGAATAACCCCAAAGTACATATCAACAGGACAAAGGTAAAAGATTTTTTTTCTCTTTCCACTTTTTTCTCCAATCTTTCTTTCTGTTTAAACGACTTCCACCATAACTATTCAACAAAAATGAACAAACTCCAATAATATTGGAGTGCCGCTGAATAGTTACCCCCGCCAACATTTATAATATATGCAGAGTTGTAATAATAGCGAAGCAGTGATGAGTTCTAAAAAAATATGCCGGATAAGGCATTAAACCCCATCCGGCATAGACAAACACTGCCTCATGTATAATCAAGACCAATCTTATTCCGGCTGTAAAATAACAAAATCAGCCCTTCTGTTCTGAGCCCATGACAATTCATCTTGACCAAACAATAGCAACTTCTCTTCTCCCCAGCTGATTGTTGTCAAGTTGTCCATGTCCACCCCAAGATTGACAAGATAGCTGGCAGCACTCTGAGCCCGCCGTTCCCCCAGAGCAAGGTTATACTCTCTTGTACCGCGAGGATCAGTATTTCCTTCAATCCTGACTCTTAAGTACGGATGTTGTTTAATAAATTCCGCATTTTTTTCAATCCGGGTAATCTGATCACCTTCTATCTTGGATTTATCAAAGGCAAAATATATTGGCACCATGGGGCCGCTGGTTCTGCCTTCTTTAATAGCAAACCTTTCCTCAACTATTGTATCCAATGGTTCCATAGCCCCCAGACCTTCCAATGGCTCGACAATACCCAGACCATCTACAATTTCCACAGGCACAGGCTCTACTTCAGCCACTCTTTTCATGCCGCAACCACTAAGAAAAACACTAAGAAAAACAAACAATACCATACTAATTAACAAGTTAACTCTTTTCATCTTTTTCTCCATAAAGTTTTATATGAACGATGGCAATAACGGTCAGCTAATTTGATCACAGCCAATGTTGATTATCTAAAGGCTACCTTGAAAACAATAAGCTGTCCCAAAAGACAATCCCCTCGAGGAGAGGGGAAAAACTGTTGGTGAAACTTAAACGAGATACCTATAAGCTGAAGTTTCCCGCTTTTCAAAGCTTCTTAAACTGCTGTGACACGCCACAGCA
>CAYRGM010000098.1:0-7234 GCA_964423765.1 uncultured Desulfobulbaceae bacterium | reverse complement strand
ATCGTCATTTGGGGGGTTCTTGAGGATAATTATCGCAAAGTTGGGTTAGGGGAGTTTTGTGTAACATTGCTACTAAAAAAAACGGGAACCTTCAGTTACTCTAAAAATCATTTGCAAAAAAGTCTTTTTTTATATATCTGTATGTTTTTCCTTTCAACTATGGGGCAATAGAGAGACGACAAGCTACCCTGACTCTCTCTCCTGTCACGGTTGAGCTTCCCTGGCATCCAACGGTAAAGACATGAACAATCACCTCCTATCCTTAAAAGACTTTAACAAACAACAACTTCAAGCCCTGATAATCAGGGCCATAAAACTTAAAAATGAGGCTGCCAACGATATACGCCACCAACAGCTTGCCGGTCGGACAGTCTGTCTGCTCTTTGACAAGCCATCGACCAGAACTCGTGTTTCTTTTGAAGCCGCCATGTACACCATGGGGGGACAGGTCATATTTATGTCTGCCAAGGAATCACAACTTGGCAGAGGAGAACCGCTCAAGGATACAGCTCGGGTACTTGCCAGATTCGTGGATGCCATTGTCGTGCGGACCTTTGCTCAAGATGTGGTTGAGGAACTGGCAGAATACTCCACCGTGCCTGTCATAAACGCTCTCACCGATCTTTATCATCCCTGCCAGGTTCTCAGCGACCTGATGACCGTTATTGAAAAAAAAGGCAACCCTGAACAACTAAAGGTTGTCTGGCTGGGAGACGGCAACAACATGGCAAATTCCTGGATAGAACTGGCCTCGGTATGTGATTTTTCCCTCACCATTGCCTGCCCCCAGGGATATCAGCCTGACCCCGCAATTCTTGAAAATGCCCGCAGCCAAGCCTCAAAGCCCATCACCCTCCTCTCTGATCCGGTGGCAGCAGTGAAAGATGCAGATGTTATCAATGTTGATGTCTGGGCCTCCATGGGCAAAGAAGACGAACAAGCAGAACGAGTAAAAATTTTCCAGCCTTACCAACTGAACCGTGAACTTCTCAGCCATGCCAATGAAGATGCCATTGTCCTCCACTGTCTACCCGCCCACAGAGAAGAGGAGATTACTGAAGAAATCCTTGAGGGCGAACAATGTGTTGCCTTTGATCAGGCGGAAAACAAGATGCATATCCATAAGGCTATTCTCGAAACTTTTATAAATCGTTTCGTTACGGTCGTCTAATAAATTTCTTGTTTATAAATCATATCTTTACAAGTATGTGATAAGATTGCACCCTCACCCTCTTCCTTTAAAAAGCAGAAAATATAAAAAAATGAACAAGCAGACAACAAAAACTGAAAAAATCATCCTTGCCTATTCCGGCGGTCTTGACACCTCGGTTATCCTTAAATGGCTGGCCAAAGAATATCAATGTCCGATAATCGCCTATGCCGCCGATATCGGTCAGCATGAAGACTGGGAGGCGATAAGAGACAAGGGCCTGGCCACCGGGGCCGAAAAGGTTATTATCTCCGATCTGCGGGAAGAATTTGTTCGTGATTATATTTTTCCGGCCTTTCGGGCCAATGCCATCTACGAAGATTCGTACCTGCTTGGTACCGCCCTTGCCCGTCCGGTCATTGCCAAGGAACAGGTCAGGATTGCCAGGCAGGAGGGAGCAGACACTCTTAGTCACGGTGCCACCGGTAAAGGCAACGATCAGGTTCGTTTTGAACTCGGTTATCTTGCCCTTGATCCAAAACTTAAAATCATTGCTCCCTGGCGTATCTGGGACCTAAACTCACGCAACAAGTTAATCGCCTTTGCCAAAGAACATGGCATCCCGGTGCCGGTTACCCCAAAAAGCCCTTACAGCTCTGATGAAAATATTCTCCACATCAGTTTTGAAGGCGGTCTCCTGGAGGATCCCTGGAACGAACCCGATGAAGAAATGTTCAAGCTCTCGGTTTCTCCGGAAAACGCACCGGATAAACCGACCTGGATGGAGATGGAGTTTGAACATGGCGATCCGGTGGCCCTTGACGGCAAACGGCTTGGTCCGGTAGAAATAATGGCTGCACTTAACCGTTTTGGTGGTGAAAACGGGATCGGTCGTCTTGATATGGTGGAAAACCGGTTTGTGGGCATGAAGTCCCGCGGGGTCTATGAAACTCCGGGCGGTACCATTTTAAGAATTGCCCATCGTGATCTGGAGACCATCACTCTGGATCGGGAAGTCATGGATATTCGCGATTCTCTGATTCCCAGATACGCAAAATTAATTTATAATGGGTTCTGGTTTTCTCCAGAAATGAAAATCCTCCAGAAAACCATGGATGAAACCCAGAAAACCGTGAATGGGACAGTCCGCCTGAAACTATATAAGGGTAACTGTACGCCGGTGGGACGAAAATCAGACAACTCTCTTTACTCAGAAGCATTTGCCACCTTTGAAGAAGACGAAGTTTACAACCAGAGTGATGCGGAAGGTTTTATCAGGCTCAACTCGCTGCGCTTGCAGATTCAGGCTTTGAATAGAAAGTTTTAATAATTGAGAATTGAGAGTTGACGCGACACTAACTTCTTGCTTGGAGTAAGGCAATAATGGCTTGCAAAGACAAAGAAAAAAAACAAAAGATGTGGGGGGGCAGGTTTGCAGGCGGGGTCGCCTCATCTCTGGAAAAATTTACTGAATCAATCTCTTACGACCACCGTCTTTATCATCATGATATAATGGGTTCTAAAGCCCATGCCCGGATGCTGGCCCGCCAGGGGTTGATCACCGCAACGGAACAGGACCAGATTATTGCTGGCCTGACCGAGATCGAGGCCGAGATTGCAAGTGGCGATTTTGTTTTTAAAACAGAGCTTGAAGATATTCATATGAATATCGAAAAAGCCCTGACCGAACGAATCGGAGCAGCCGGTGCCAAACTCCATACCGGCCGCAGCCGTAACGACCAGGTTTCTCTTGATTTACGCCTCTATCTTCGCGATGAAGGCCAAGAGCTTGATATGCTCCTTGAAAATGTGCAAAAAAGTTTTACCGTTCTTGCCCGAAAATATTTCGGGGCAGTAATGCCTGGTTATACCCATCTCCAGCGGGCTCAGCCGGTACTTATCAGCCACCATCTCCTGGCCTTTGTGGAAATGTTTTATCGGGATCGGAGCCGAATCACCGACTGCACAAGAAGAATGAACCTTTCTCCGCTAGGAGCAGCCGCGATGGCTGGAACCGGACTACCCATTGACCGGGAATCAGTAGCCCGGGAACTTGGTTTTGCCGGAGTAACCGTCAACTCCATGGATACTGCCGGGGATCGTGATTTTGTGCTGGAATTTCTTTTCTGCTTAAATACTATTCAACTTCATTTAAGCCGTCTGGCTGAAGAACTGGTCATCTGGTCAAGTAAGGAGTTTTCCTTCATCGAAATAGGTGATGCTTACTGCACCGGCTCTTCAATAATGCCCCAGAAAAAAAACCCGGATATACCCGAGCTGATTCGGGGCAAAACCGGCCGGGTTACCGGAGCCTTAATGTCTTTACTGATGACCGTCAAGGGGTTACCGCTTACTTATAACCGTGATCTCCAGGAAGACAAGGAACCACTTTTTGATGCTTTGGATACGGTTAAAGCCGGGCTTGCCATTACCGGTGAAATGCTTGACAACACCAAATTTAATCTTAGAGAACTTGAACAGGCCACCAGGGGCGGCTTCATGACTGCCACGGATCTCGCAGATTATCTGGTGGTCAAAGACATTCCTTTTCGGGAAGCCCATGCCATTGTCGGTCAGGTGGTTGCTCTCTGCCAGCAGCGGAATATTGAACTAATTGACCTGACTCTTACTGAATTACAAAAATTTTCAGCTCAGATAAAAAGCGATGTGTTTGCAGTATTGTCAGTGCAAGGATCAATCAACAGCCGTACCAGCCCAGGCGGAACAGCAGAACAGCAGGTTGAACAGGCTCTTGTCAAGGCAGAACAGCGATTAGGAATATCATGAGCAACCGATTACATAGATGGTATATCCTCATTGCTGTCATGTTAATAGCTTTGACATCTCTATCTTTATCCGGCTGCGGCTACAAAGATCAACCAATTCCCCCCCAGCAGGTAATCCCCCTGCCAATAACCGATCTCAGTTATAAACTGGATGAGAGCGGGGTAACCCTGTCATGGAGTTATCCGCGTGAGACCGTGACCGGCAGAGATATTATTGATATTGTCAGTTTCAAAATTTATCGAGCCGTCATCTCTCCCCAGGACTATTGTCCGGGCTGCCCTGTTCCTTTTGCCGCTCCGATTATTATTGCCGGTGAGGCCCTCACGGGTGATAACCGCAAAAGAGTAGACTATCAAACCAGCCTGCTCAGGCCGGGCAATATGTATTTATTCAAGGTCCGTTCTGTTGCCGGCTGGTGGGCAGAGTCTGAAGATTCAAATATTGTTTCTTTTTACTGGCAGGTTCCGCCCCTGGCAGCAACCAACTTAAGAGCCAGCCCGCAGGACAGTTCCATACATCTGAGCTGGCAGCCAGTTACGACCAGACTTGACAACACTCCGGTGAGCGGGGTCATCCACTATCAGGTCTACAGAAACAGAAATATCGGCAATAGTCCGTTTCATGCTTTGGGAGAACCGGTAACAGAAACCAGCTTTGTTGATAGCGATACCATCAACCGCAAAAAATATTCTTATAAAATACAGACCTTGGCGGTTTATTCGCATGGAACTGTGAGCGGTGGCATAAGCGATTCAGTCTCCGCATCTCCGTTTGACCTCACCCCACCACCAATACCCTCTGGTATCCGAACAATTTCTACCAGCGGCGGAGTGAGAGTCTTTTGGGAACCGGTACAGTCCGAGGATATCTACGCCTATCTTATCCATCGCCGCCTTGAAGGTGAAAAAACAGCAAAAAAAATCGGTATGGTCAAAGCTCCATTTAACATGTACATGGATAGTGAAGCTCCTGAAAGATCAACAAAAGTCTTTTATTCAGTTTCCAGTATTGACAATAATATTCCGGGCAACGAATCTCTCCGCTCAGCGGAAATTCAAGTCAGACGATAATAACAAGCATAATTCTTACAAATCATGGAAAAATTTTATTATAAAAACAACAGGCTATACTGCGAAGATATTGCAGTAGATGAAATAGCCGCACAGGTGGGGACTCCGTTTTATCTCTACAGTGCCGCAGCTCTAAAAGATAATTTTCAGCTATTTGATAATGGCTTTGCCGACATACCCCATCTGACCTGTTTTGCTGTCAAATCCTGCTCCAACATCGCTATTCTCCGCCTGTTAGCCTCCATGGGCAGCGGTGCGGATATTGTTTCCGGCGGCGAGTTGTTTCGGGTCTTGAGTGCAGGTATTGACCCGGATAAAATCATATTCTCAGGAGTTGGCAAAACAGAAGCTGAGATAAGAGAAGCCCTCTTTGCCGGGATATTACTCTTTAATGTCGAGTCAAGCCAAGAACTTGATCTAATTCAAAAAACCGCCCGCGACCTTGGTACCACTGCCCAGATTTCCTTTCGTATAAATCCTGATGTGGACCCCATCACCCATCCCTATATTTCCACGGGGTTAACCACAAGCAAGTTTGGTCTGCCGGTGGAAACGGCATTTGTTGACTATCTCCGGGCCGAGGCAATGGATCATATCGAAGTTGTTGGAGTAAGCTGCCATATCGGTTCCCAGCTCACGAAAATTTCTCCGTTTACCGAGACCGCAGGAAAAGTCAAAAACTTTCTCAGACGGATACAGAACGAAGGAATAGCCGTCAAATACCTTGATCTTGGCGGCGGGCTGGGCATCACCTATAATGACGAGCAACCACCCCATCCCCATGAATATGCCCGGGCTATACTGGCTGAACTTGACGATATGGACTGCACCCTTATTCTGGAACCGGGCCGGGTAATTGCCGGCAATGCCGGTATTCTTGTGACCAAGGTACAGCACACCAAGAGCAATATCGGCAAAGAAGAGGAAAAACGGTTTGTTATTGTCGATGCGGCCATGAATGACCTGAGCAGACCATCTCTATACGGGGCTTATCATAAGATTATCCCGACCCTGGATCAGGGCAAAGATAAACTAAAAGTTGATATAGTTGGCCCGGTCTGTGAAACCGGCGATTTCATGGCCAGAAACCGGGAGCTGCCGGAAGTTGCACCAGGCGAGTTGCTTGCCATTATGAGCAGCGGCGCCTACGGTTTCACCATGTCATCCAACTATAATTCCAGACCAAGGGTTGCTGAGGTTCTGGTCAGCGGCGAAAACATTCACCTTATTCGCCGTCGGGAAGATTACGATGATCTTATCCGTCATGAAAATATGGTGGAAATCCTATGAAAACCAGTCAATTCCCCATAAATTTTGTCAAAATGAGCGGCACTGGCAATGATTTTATTATCATTGATCACCGCAAACCCGTTATCCATCCTGCAGGAATGAGTGACTTTGCCCGTCAGGTATGCCGACGAAGATTTTCAGTTGGTGCCGATGGATTAATTCTCATTGAAAATTCAACATCTGCGGATTTCCGCTGGCGATTCTTCAATGCCGACGGTTCAGTGGCAGAGATGTGCGGCAACGGAGCCCGTTGTGCCGCCCGTTTTGCCTATCTGCAAGGCATTGCTCCGGCAAACATGAGCTTTGAAACCATTGCCGGAATTATCAAGGCCAAAGTCTTTGACACCGAGGTCTCGGTAAAGATGAGTACTCCGGAAAATTTCAAACTCAACTTACAAATTGAGACAGACGAACAATCACTAACCGTCCACTCCGTTGACACCGGGGTTCCCCACGCAGTTATTCTTGTTGATAATATAGATATAGTTGATGTCCAGCTCGTAGGAAGCCTGATCCGCCATCATGAGGCCTTCAAACCGGCTGGCACCAATGTCAATTTTGTCGGTAAACAAAATGGTAGCTTCAAGGTACGAACCTATGAACGAGGCGTAGAAGCAGAAACCCAAGCCTGCGGGACCGGAGCAGTGGCCGCAGCTCTAATCTTGTCACTTGAGGGTAAAACTAAATCACCGGTGCAGATAACCACCTCCGGCAATGACCAGCTCACCATTTCGTTTACTCTACAAACCGACCAACCTGAAGCTGATAATGTTTTTCTCAAAGGAGCGGCAAATCTCATCTATAAAGGAGAACTCAATGCCGAGGCCTTGTTGTAGCTTTCAATTTCTAAGGCGGGATACCCGCAACCCAATTGTAAAATTGAGGTAACTATTCAGCTGCACTCCATCTCCGCCCATTTCGGAGTCTCGTTCCTCGC
>CAYRGM010000097.1:0-7268 GCA_964423765.1 uncultured Desulfobulbaceae bacterium | reverse complement strand
CTCGTTTATGAGAGTTTTTTTACCAACCCGAATATTTACATTTCATCCGTCAAAATAGGCAAACTATTCCAACTTCTATTATCTGGCTTCTGCTTTATTGGGTCTATTTTTTGCATAAAACGACCTGAACCTTGCACCTGAGTTCAAAAAATAGAAAAGCAGAAAGCCAATCATGTCAGACGAAACCCCAGAAGATGACGAACGAACCGAAGAACCGTCGATAAAGCGGCGGGAAGAATTCCGGGAAAAGGGCCAGGTCGCCCAAAGCCGTGAAGCCCAAACCGCCGCTTTATTCTCGTTCATGCTATTGTTCTGGATATTCTATGCCCCATGGTTCTGGAATAATCTCGCCTTGATGCTTGCCAGGATATGGACTGAAACTGCCTATGTCATAACTCCGCTTTCTCTCATGAATATAGTATCATTTACTTTTGTACATATGGGCCTACTCCTCATCCCCATGTTCATCGTCTCTTTATTGGCTGGGCTTTTCTCAACCTATATTCAAATTGGCTGGCTCTTCACCGGCGAGCCAATAATACCTGATTTCACCAAGCTGGATCCGATTAAAGGTGCGGCAAGGTTTGTCTCAAAACAAGCTATGATGGAATTCATCAAATCAGTCCTGAAGGTTGTTCTGATTGCTTGGGCAGCTTATCTGACAGTCATAAATAGATTTGATGATGCACTGGTTTTAATCGACATGCCATTGCTTAAATTGATCAGATTTCTAGGAGATACCATCACAATCATAATGCTAAAAGTATCTGTAATTATGATTGTTCTTGCAGTTCTTGATTTTTTATTTGTCCGCTGGGAAATGGAAGAGAAAATGAAAATGACCCTACAAGAACAAAAGAGAGAGCATAAAGATGCAGAGGGGGATCCCCTTATCAAGTCAAAAATCCGTGCCATCCAACAGCAAATGTCACAAAAACGCATGATGGAGTCTGTACCGGAGGCAGATGTGATCGTGACCAACCCAACCCAAATTGCCATTGCCATCAAATATGACAGCGATCAGATGGAAGCCCCTGTGGTTATTGCCAAGGGTCAGGACTTGATAGCCAAAAGAATCAGGAAAATTGCCCGTGAAAATGATATCCCCATTGTGGAAAACCCGCCTGTGGCAAGATTATTGCAATCAAAAGTGGAAATTGGGCAACCCGTACCGGAAGAGTTATTTAAGGTCGTTGCCGAGATATTAGCTTTTATCTACTCTCTGAAAGGAAACAAACATACGGTTCCTGGCACCAGACCAGCAGGTAACAGTTAAGAAATATTGGTAACTATTTAGCGAAATGAACAAACTCCCATAATCTTGGCGTGCAGGCTATCAGCACATATCTGCGTCATACAATCGCTCAATTCAGGTTACAGAAAAACAATCATTGTTAAGGCAGTATCAAAAATAAAAAACATGGCAAACACAGACTCACAAACAGTCCCCTCTATCACGCAGTGGCGTGAACTTGTCAAACGCAGCGATATATGGGCATCATTTGGTTTGTTTGGAATCATCATGCTGATGATTATTCCCTTGCCGCCCATAGTTCTTGACATTTGCCTTTCAATTAATATTACCCTTGCCATTCTCATCCTGGTAATCAGCATTTACACCAGCAGAGCCCCTGAATTTTCGATCTTCCCCGCAGTCTTGCTGGTAACCACCCTTTTCAGACTATCGCTCAATGTAGCCTCAACCCGCCTCATTCTTCTTCATGGACATGAAGGCATAGATGCCGCTGGCTCGGTAATCAAGTCCTTTGGTCAATTTGTGGTCGGCGGTTCCTATGTTGTCGGCATGGTTATTTTTATTATCCTTGTAATTATAAATTTCATTGTTATTACCAAGGGTGCGGGACGAATTGCAGAAGTCGCCGCCCGCTTCACTCTGGATGCCATGCCCGGTAAACAAATGGCCATTGACGCTGATCTAAATGCCGGTCTACTTAATGAAAACGAGGCTCGCCGCCGCCGTGAGGAAATCACCGATGAAGCATCTTTTCATGGTGCCATGGACGGTGCATCCAAATTTGTCCGTGGCGATGCCATTGCCAGTATAATTATTACCCTGATCAATCTCGGAGCCGGATTTATCATTGGGGTCGCCCAGAAAGGTATGCCCATGGCAGAGGCTGCCCAAAATTATACAATTCTAACCATTGGCGACGGTCTGGTCAGTCAGGTTCCAGCTTTAATTATCTCCACTGCCGCAGGTATACTGGTCTCAAGGGCAACCGGTCAAAGTGACCTTGGTTCTGAGTTAAAAGAACAGTTCTCCCGGTATCATATGGCTTTATGGGTTGTGACGGTCATTCTCCTGGTCTTTGCGGCCATTCCGGGTCTGCCTGTGGCACCGTTTTTGATAACTGCCGCCGCACTTGGTTATGTTGCTTGGAAACTTGGTGAGTCGAAAAAGAAAAAAGCATTGGCAGCTATTACAGAGCGGCCAGCACCGGTCGAAAAAGTAGAAGAAAATTATGAACAAATGCTCAATGTCGATCTTCTTGACCTGGAAGTAGGTTATGGTCTGATCCCATTTGTAGATGCAGCCCAGAAAGGAGAACTGCTAACCCGTATCCAGTCAATCCGTAAACAATTTGCCTTGAGCAGCGGTTTTATTGTGCCACCGGTTCACATCAAAGATAATCTTCAGCTCAATCCAAACCAGTACACAATAAGTCTTAAAGGTGTGCAGATTGCCACTTATGAGATAATGCCCGGTTATTACATGGCCATGGACCCAGGTACGGTAACAGAAACAATTAAAGGAATCCCCACAAAGGAACCGGCGTTCGGATTAGATGCTATCTGGATAACTGAGGATAAACAGGAACATGCCCAGATAGCAGGATATACGGTGGTGGACTGTACTACGGTTATGGCCACCCATTTCAGCGAAATCATCAAACAACATGCCCATGAATTATTGGGTCGTCAGGAAACCCAGAATCTTATTGATAATCTCGCTAAGACATACCCTAAACTTATAGAAGAGCTGGTTCCCAATATCCTTAATCTTGGCTCAATTATGCGGGTACTCCAGAACCTGCTTAGAGAAAGTATATCCATCCGGGATTTACGGAGCATTCTGGAAACCATGGCAGATTATACACCAGTCACTCAGGATACCGATATACTGACTGAGTATGTTCGTCATGCCCTGTCCCGATCAATTTCAGCCGCCCATGTTCAACCGGACGGTATAATTCCTGTCATCACTATGGACAGTAGCGTGGAAGAGATAATCCAAAGTTCCATACAACATCGTGAACATGGCAGCCACCTCGCTCTTGACCCGCAAAAAGCCCAGAAGGTCTTGGACAACCTCAGTGGTTTGATCTCCGGATTTGGCGGCAGTCAGCAGCCGGCATTATTGGTTAGCCCCCAGATCCGTCCCCATGTCCGCAGGCTAACTGAACGCTATTTTCCTAATCTCGCAGTGCTTTCCCATAATGAGATAGCAGCTGGCATGAAAATACAATCCATTGGCATGGTGATGAACAATGCAGGTTAGAATTTTTGAGGCTCCAGATATGACCAGTGGTTTAAAAATGGTCAAAGACACTCTTGGCCCGGACGCATTAATTCTTTCCACCAGGACTCTACAAAAAGGTAAATTTGGAGTTATGGGTAAGACAACTCTGGAAATAACCGCAGCCATTGATCTGGAGTGGCAGGAAAAGGCTGTTCATCCCTCTCTGCAAGATAAACCAGCTGTTTCAGTATCAGAAAACAAAAAAAACGGAATTACATACCAGAATATCAGGGTCGCAAAAGACATCACCGGAGCGGTTTCTCCTGAACAAAGCAAACAGCAGCATGTTCAAAACAGGCAGCCGGATAACATTAATTTGCAAAATGAGATCAATGAGCTACGAGTAATGATCGGCTCTCTATCTCAAAAACTAAATAACCATACCTTGACTAATTATCGCCAACCTCAACAATCTTGTCCTGATTCGACCAAATCGGAAGTAAAAATAAGACCAGAAAGCAACAGTTCAGTCAAAGAATTACTCCTATCCTGCGGACTGAATTCACAACTGGTTGAGATTATCAGCAATGCTACAAGAGATGCTTTCAAGACTGATTTACATCATATTGAAGTAGTCGAGATTCTGACAGATACCATTGCCCAACTGTTCACCGTAGATACCCCACTGGTAAATCGTCTGAATCAGCAGAAACGAATCTGCCTGACCGGTCCAACCGGAGTTGGCAAGACCACTACCATTGCCAAACTTGCTGCCGGCTATCTAAACCGTTTTGGCGGCAAAACCGCTTTGATCACTATGGATACTTATCGTATTGCCGCGGTAGAACAATTAAAAGTTTACGGGGAGATAATGGATATACCGGTTGAGGTGGTTATAAAACCGGAAGATATGGATAAGGCACTGAAAAAATATGATAACTATGAATTAATTCTTATTGATACCGCAGGTCGCAGCCCGGAAAACTCAGCTGACATTAAGGAGATGGCAGCTTTTCTTCGCCCTGAATATAATTTTGACTATCATCTTATGCTGGCTGCCACCAGCAGAGAGCAGGAGCTGGAAACGGTTATTAAAAGTTTTTCCTGCCTTGATATAGACAGTTTTATTTTCAGTAAAATAGATGAGTGCAGCCAATTAGGGGTACTCCTTAATATTCACTACCTGAACAAGACACCTATATCATTTTTAACCAACGGACAACGGGTACCGGAGGATATAATTGAACCGACCGGTACAATGATTGCGAAACTTATAATGTGTAACCTGAATTGAGCGATTTTATGACGAAGATATCTGTGCAGATCAAGATAAAAAATCGCTCAACTCAAGTGTCACTAACCACGGGATTTATAACTATTCGTTTCCATTATCTTAATAATTGTAAGTTGACACAGGTACCCCAGATTTGTGCAGGCGTGTCTGTGACGACTTATCCTAATCTCTATTGCCAATCAATAAACAGGACTCCAGAAAATGGTTGAACAGGAAACTCTCTCCACAGACCAGGCTGATACCCTGCGGACAATGAACAATATTAATCAGAATCAGAATAATGAAAAGCTGTCTGCCACCCGAGTTTTCTCCATTACCAGTGGCAAAGGCGGAGTCGGCAAGACAGCTATGGTTGCCAACATGGCTGTTGTTCTGGCAAAAGCCGGAAAACGGGTTCTTATCCTTGATGCCGATCTGGGACTTGCTAATATAGATGTGGTTTTTGGTCTTGCTCCCATCCATAACCTAAACCATTTCTTTGCCGGAGAGATCAGTCTTAAGTCTACCCTCGTGGACGGTCCGTCAGGCATTAAAATATTGCCGGCTGGTTCGGGGGTCCAGCGGTTCACCCGCTTGAATATTCAGCAAAAACATCGGCTCATTGAAGCTCTGGACTCCATGCATAACGATTTTGATTTTGTCCTGATTGATACCGAAGCCGGAATATCTGAAAATGTGACCTACTTTAATACCGCAGCCCAGGAAATCCTGGTGGTAACAACCCCTGACCCCACAGCCATAACCGATGCATATGCATTAATGAAACTACTTTCCAACCAATACCAGGAAAAACACTTTAACCTGATAGTAAACTTTATCAAAAACGAGGAAGAAGCCCTTGATGTCTATCGAAAACTTACCACGGTGGCCAATCGTTACCTTGATATTTCCATAGATTATATGGGTTCAATTCCCCGGGATAAACAAATGGTTGAAGCTATAAGAAAGCAGCAGACCATGGTTCAGTTGTTTCCTGATTCAAAAACCAGTATGGCCTTTGAGTCCCTGGCGGGTGTTCTGCTACAGGAGTCAAAAGTATTTACCGCCAAAGGCTCCATCCAGTTTTTCTGGAAACGCCTCTTGGATATCGGCAATAAAAAATAACCGGGCCGAAACATTATGTATCCGCCAGTACCACCAATTGATGATCGTTCCCAACTGATCAGAGAACATATGTCCATGATTGATATTATTGTTCAGCGTATGGTCCCGCAGGTCCCCTCGTTCATGACGAAAGACGACATGACCAGCGCCGCCATGGAGGGACTGTTTGATGCTGCCAACAAGTACAACCCGGAGAAAGGTACCAAATTTAGAACCTTTGCCGAATACCGTATTCGGGGGGCAATTTTTGACGAGATGCGTAAATTAGACTGGTTTTCAAGATCACTCAGGGAAAAATATAATCAATTAACCCGAACCATGCTCGCTCTTGAACGGAAAGCCGGTCAATCTCCAGACGAAAATGAAATGGCAGAGGCCATGAATATGAGCCTTGACCAGTATCATGACTTATTAACAAAAGTTTCTCATCTTGGCTGCGTCAGCCTCAATGAAACGCTGGATCATAGCAATGCAGGAAAAAGCTTTTTAGACAGTCTTGAGGGGGGCAGCGGTCCAACTCCTATGGAATTAATTGAAAATCAGGAATTAGCAAGAATAATTGCTGGTATACTCGAAAAACTATCTGAAAAAGAAAGAATGGTCATAGCTCTTTATTATTATGAAGAGTTAACCCAGAGAGAGATTTCAGAAGTAATTTCTGTCAGTGAAGGCAGAGTTTCCCAGTTACACAGTCAGGCTCTGCTGAAAATAAAAGTTAAAATGACCAAGGCTGGTCTTGACAGTGGAGCATTATTATGAACCATGATCTACTCAACTATCTCATTCCCGCCCTGGGATTATTGGTCTTTATTGTTGTTTCCGGCACTATCCTCCTGCTTATTCCCAAAAAGAAAAAATCCTGGGAAAAATTAAAAATCAAGACCATTCAGGAGAAGATTCAGACGGCTCTTGATGACTTGCCTATCCCCCAGCAGACAAAAACTTTTGCTTCTTCCTTATCATCAGCCTCTTGCAATATTTACTTGCAAAAGCCAAAGCTGAAATTTCAGTCCAAGAGCAATAGAGATGTCCCAGAAAAATATAAGTTTTTTACAAAAATGGCGGCCCGGGGCATGGATCCTGATGATATAGCCTCGGTACTGGATATCTCTTCAGCAGAATCCTCTCAACTTATCCACCTTAGTCAACTGACCAGGGGACATCTAATTGAGAATTGATAATTGATAATTCTCGATCATAAAAAGGGCTTGATTATCAGGGGACAGGGAATAGGTACTTGTGAGTGTCAGCCTTTCCAGCAAATTTTATATCTTCTGTCTTTTGTTTTTGAGTAAAGAGTTGGCGGGGAGTAGCCGATAATAAAGGTGCAAGGGCTTGAACAGAATTTAACCTAAATTGAGCGATTTTATGACGCAGATATGTGCTGAT
>CAYRGM010000096.1:0-7352 GCA_964423765.1 uncultured Desulfobulbaceae bacterium | reverse complement strand
ATTTCTTATTAAACCCCATTTTACTATTTGCATCAAGGATTATATCTAACCTGAATTGAGAGATTTTATGACGCATATATGTGCTGATCCGGCACTATATAGTGCTGGATTGTGTGCCAAGGCTTTCCGGAAACCGCAGGCATACCCGTTGGTCTGCCCACGGATTTACTTAGAAGCCTTGGCGTGCAAGAGATCGGAGTCTCGTTGCACTCGCTTACCTGGTGCAGATCAAGCGTAGAAAATATCTCAACTCAGGTTAAAATGAAAGTCTCTGAGGTCCTCCGCAAGCTACGAGAAGATGGCTGGCATTTGCATGGCTACTCGCGGCAGCCATCGTCAGTTCAAACACGCAAGCAAACCCGGGCGTGGCACTGTTTTTGGTAAACCAAGTGATGATTTAGCACCCGGAACATTGAACAGCATCTATAAACAGGCAGGTTGGGGGTAAGAATCCTATGAAATATGCAGTTGTGATCGAAAAGGCAGAATCAAACTTCTCTGCATTTGTTCCTGACCTTCCTGGTTGTGTAGCTACTGGCTCCACAATTGAAGAGGTTGAAGAACAAATTCGAGAGGCAATCGAATTTCATATTGAAGACATGAAGCAAGATGGTGAAGAAATACCGCAACCAAATAGCCAGGTAGAATACATTGAGGTTGCCGCATAATCAGCCGTTGCACCTGACTGCCTTAAGCATATGAGCTCGATCGTTAGGGAGAGCAGACAATATCCGAATCTTTGCGGCTGGCAGATATTTGGGGGTTACCTGAATAATTACGATTTTTTTTTAGTAAAGCTGTTTTCTTTCTTGCACTTTCCCTTTTCTTTATTTATCATGGATGAGCTGGTAAATATCATTTTAGTTTTATTAACTAAAAAGAGGAAATGAGCATGAAGATTAAAACTATGTCCCTAACTGCGATTGCCGGGATAGTGTTATTTGGTTTTTCTATCTCGCAGGCTGTGGCTGCCAGCTTCCGTGGTTTGCTACAGACGGCGATGTGAATTTTATTGATATTAGTTTTAATACTGCTGATCAGTTCGCATTATTTGACGATGATGATAAATCGTTCAGAGAACCCCTTAAGATGCTTGGTGGTGGTGCCCTTATTGGTATCGCTGAAGTTAGTAGTACAGGAAACTGGACAGCAAATCTCGGTGGTGAATCCATCACACTCGGTGGTGATGGCTGGTTCCACTTTGCCTTAAGGGATGGTAACATTTGGAGGTTACAAGACTCAATTAGCTCGATTGTTGGAAATACATATAAATTAACATGGGATAGTGGTCCAAACGAGAAAACTGCCCCCCCCCCTTGCTGTTGATGTTGCTCCAGTCCCTATCCCCGGGGCTTTAGTTCTTCTCTTTGCCGGTTTGCTCGGTTTAGTTGGGGTATCCAGGCTACGAAAAAATTAGACATATAGCATAACATAAAAAAGACCGTCTTTTTTTATGTCCCTCAACATAATTGGCAGGGTCCGTTCCATCAACCAAGAAATCAGCTATTAGTTGTCATCCTCGTAGAATACGCTATTTTTTTGCTGGACACTGACAGCTATCTCATCATTGGATTGCGGGTGTAAGCTCGCCTTTTAAGCAATACATCTTAAACCTGTAAAAAGTAAATATTCGGGTAGCACCCCACGGAGTCTCGTTCCTCGCTTACCTTTTCGCCCAATCAGGCTTGATAATTAAGTCATATGCTCTCAAGCCGGATTGGGCGAAAAGGTAAGCGAGGAACGAGACTCCGTGAAGCACATCTTAATAGTTACAGCCTAAGATTATGAGAGTTTGTTCATCTCGCTGAATAGTTACATAATTAGGTAACTATTCAGCTGCGAGATAATGAGGAAAAACATCATACTGCTATTCGCTCTCTTGCCTTCAAGTGGATCAGAATCATGTACCTCTGTTGGCAAAACAAAAGCCACAATATGATGAAATAATAATATATAAAGGCGTTACAAAAATCAAATTACCCTTTGGTAAAATTTATTTAAATTACCCTTGACGGAACAACTCAGAAGTCTATTCAGCGAACTGAATAGTTACAAAAATAATTGAATGGTTGCGATTAAATTGTTAGTTGCAATCTCTAACCAGTTTTAAAATTTAAAATAAGGAGCAAATAGATGAAGAAGAGAACAATAGCAATGATGACGCTTGGTATGATAATGACTTTTTCGATGGTCAGTGCTGTGCATGCCTATGCAGATGCAGCTCTAACCCAGGCAGGACAATATGCAATTACACCAAGTGAGGCTTTAAAAAAGCTTAAACAGGGTAATCAGCGTTTTGTTAATGATAAGCCAATTGACCGGGATTTTCTTGCTCAGGTTAAACAAACATCTAAGGGGCAATTTCCTTTTGCAGCTATAGTGAGTTGTCTCGATTCACGCATCCCGGCAGAAATCGTATTTGATCAAGGAATTGGAGACCTTTTTGTAGCACGCGTAGCGGGTAACTTTGTCAATGATGATATCCTTGGCAGTCTTGAATTTGCAACAAAGCTGGCAGGTGCCAAACTGATTGTCATCATGGGGCATACAGAATGTGGTGCTATTAAAGGTGCTACTGATGGTGCACAACTTGGCTTGTTAACATCCACTTTGGCTAACATAAATCCAGCGATCAGGGCGGTGCAAAGTGATTACAGCCCAAGGAATTCCAGTAACTCTGATTTTGTGCAATCTGTTGCGGAAATGAATGTGAAACTAACTATGCAGAAGCTTCGTGATAGAAGTCTTGTACTGCGTGACATGCTTGATAAGGGTGAAATTAAAATGGTCGGTGCGATGTATGACACCAAGACCGGTAAAGTAACATTTGATTTATAACCTGGAGCCTACCAGTTAGAGATCGGGCTATTGATTCAACATTCCACAATGTTAAAGGGGAGTACAGCGACCTTGTAAATTACAAAGTCGCTGTACTTAATTACGCTATTATCTAATTATGACTACTGCCGTTCCCGGGTTCAGCCAGTTCAAGGCTCATCCAGCAAAACAGAAAAATCTTCAGAAGAGGAAAAAGAATGTTCAGCATCAGGGAAGACACCTGTAGAGACTTCATCCTTAAAGGATGCGACAGCTTGGCTGATCAGGGGAGCCATATTAAAATATTTCTTGACAAAATAAGGAGTAAACTTTTCAAACAGACCCAGCATATCATTGATAACCAGCACCTGACCATCACAATCAACTCCGGCACCAATACCGAGAGTGGGTACTGAAACAGACCTGGTAACAACAGCAGCAAGAGATGCGGGTACGCATTCAAGAACCATGGCAAACACACCGGCCTCTGCAATGGCTCTGGCATCGGCCAGCAGTTTTCGTCCGGCTTCAAGGGTTTGTCCCTGTACCTTATAGCCGCCAAGCTGCCCAACGCTCTGGGGAGTCAAACCAAGATGTCCCATCACCGGAACTCCAGCCCGAACCAAGCCCCGTACATCCTCACAGACCTCAATACCACCTTCCACTTTAACGGCATCGCAGCCTGCTTTTTTAAGAAAACGCACACCATTAGTCACTGTTTCCTGCAAATCAACCCGATAAGAACCAAAGGGCATATCAGCAACCACAAGGGAGTTTGCGGCACCACGGCTGACCGCAGCCGCATGGTGCAGCATCTCTGCCATGGTTACCGGCACTGTGGAATCAAGACCAAGGACAACCATGCCCAGGGAATCCCCAACCAGGAGAATATCAATGCCGGCATTATCAAGAAGAGCAGCCATGGGGGCATCATAGGCCGTGAGCATGGATATTTTTTGCTCACTACCCTTCATGCCGGCAATATCCTTAACGGTTATTTTTTTTACCATGTCATTCACGCTCATTTTGTATATAAATTTATCACCCTTCGGGCAGGCTTTTAGTCTGTTAATAATTGATTATTATCAATTGATTATTGATTATTATTTTTGCGATTGAAAGCAGTCTTTACGCTCGTGCTTATAATCCTGCAAAGTTCATCACACTCTTTATATAAACTTGCACACTGCTGGTTAGTCGGCCTCAAAAAGTTCCTGCTGGCGTACCGCCCTACCGCTGAGCGGACGCTTGAAATGCTCATAGGCCCTCACCGTTGCCACCCGCCCTCTTGGAGTACGCATCAAAAATCCGGACTGGATAAGAAAGGGCTCGTAAACATCTTCAAGGGTGGTTCTTTCTTCGCAAACCGCGGTTGCCAGAGTGTCCAGACCAATGGGGCCCCCTTGAAATTTATCAATCAAAGACAAAAGGATATGCCGGTCCATTTCATCTAAGCCTAAATGATCCACAGCTAACATGTTCAGGGCTTCATCAGCTACCTTGCCGGTAATTCCTTGATAACCGCCCACTTCTGCAAAATCACGCACCCGGCGCAGCAGACGATTGGCAATCCGGGGAGTACCGCGGGAACGGCGGCCAAGTTCCAGAGCACCTTCCTCATCAATTGCAATCTTATACAAAGCGGCAGTCCGTTTGATGATCCGAACCAGTTGTTCGGGAGAATAAAACTCCAACCGCAGCAAAACCCCGAACCGATCCCGAAGCGGCGGGGTCAACAGACCGGTTCTGGTGGTCGCTCCGATTAGAGTAAAACGGGGCAGATCCATCTTGACCGACCTTGCCCCCGGCCCCTGACCGATGACCAGATCAAGCTGATAATCCTCCATGGCAGGGTAGAGGATTTCCTCCACTACATGAGTGAGCCGATGGATCTCATCAATAAAAAGAACATCTCCGCTCTGAAGGCTGGTCAGGATCGCTGCCAGATCCCCCGGTTTTTCAATGACCGGCCCGGAAGTAACCTTAATGCCCGCCCCCATCTCATTGGCAATGATATATGCCATGGTGGTTTTACCAAGCCCGGGAAAGCCATGAAAGAGGACATGGTCAAGGGGTTCTTTCCGGTTTCGTGCCGCCTGGACAAAAATTCTTAAGCTCTTTTTAACCTGTTCCTGGCCAATATAATCATCAAATTTTCGGGGACGGATCTGGACAGCAGAGGAAATCTCATCACCTTGATCTTCACGGTCAACAAGCCGCCTGCCGTTGATGTTTTCTTCTCTGTTAACCATTAGTATTTTATATGAAAATTACGATTACGACCTGCCCATAACCAAGCGACCATCTTGACCTTTGTTATGCCTGACCAGTTCATGCCAGACATGCTAATCGTTGCAAAGCACCGGCGGCAAAAAGCAAAGCGACATAGGAGCGGCATTTTTTGGTGCCTGAGTGCGTTTGCCTTAGTATGTGCGACCCGTCATGTGCGTGTAGCCCAAGTATGAAATTTTTCCTTTAGGATAGGTGTATCCATCCAGGATTGATCAGGAGATGGATCTTTAATGACTTCTTTGGCTTGTTTTAGCGTGGTAATCGGTTTTGAACTTTTGCTACCTCTATTAGTTATCCATTTAATTGCTTTAGCCTTTTCTATGGCAAGAATTATTTTGTTAGTCATTTGACAATCACCCATAACATAATCCATCACTAATTGATGTTGACCATTTCTCCATTTTACAGGTGCTTCACTGCCATGCATAAGTTTTGCTTGTTGAATATTCATAGCTTCAGCGACCTTTGCCAACCCCACAGGGAAACCAGCTATATTAAAGAATTGAAACATAGGATCATAACTGTTAAGGGCAATATCAGCCGCTAAGGGTATGTTGTCAGCTTGATGCCCCAACCACTTAAAATCAAACCCAAGTCCATTCCAAGCACAAATCATCAATCCTTCTTGTTGTTTTTGTTTTAAATACTCCAACAACTTTTGGGAGTCTTGCTGACTTAAATTTAACTGGGGGCTGCCATCGTCATTTTTAGAATACCATACTATCTCTTCTCCTCCGTGAATAGATGTTGCAGCAACAGAAATATGAAAAGGAGCATACTTTTCTAAATCCTCGTTCGGCTTTAGATCAAATACATCCGAAATTTCTATATCAAAACTTAATATATTCATGCTTATCTCCTTTAAGGTACATAACAAAACAGCTTACAATTATCCTGCCAGTTCTTTAAGTCCCAGACGAATCAAATCTGCCACACCCATCTTTGCTGCTGCCTCCGGGTCCCGTTTCTGAACACTCCGCAAAGCCTGCCAGACAAGTTTATCCTGATAACCAAGATTGACCAGAGCCGAAACCGCATCCTGAAGACCACGCCCCTCAGTCAAGGCCTCCACCGCAGATACAGAAACCGGAGGGGAAGTTAACTCAAGAGCAAATTTTGTGACCTTTTCTGCAAGTTCCATACAGAGCCGCTGGGCAGTTTTTTTACCGACTCCGGCAATTGTTGTCAATCGTCCCAAATCCTTACCAAGCAGAGCCTGACATAGTTCAGCACCGCTTATCCCTGAGAGAATAGACAAGGCCAGCTTAGGACCGACCCCGGAGACTGTGTTTAAAAGCAGAAAAAGCTCTTTTTCCTCTTCACTAAAAAAACCAAACAGAATTATCGCATCTTCCCGAACATGGGTATGTACATACAAAGATACCTCATCTCCGGATTCCGACATTTTTTTTCCAGTCTGCTCAGAAACCATCAACCCATAACCGACCCCATTCAAATCAAGAACCACAAGCCCTTCTTTTTTCTGGATAATATTGCCCCGCAGCCTGTATATCATAAGAGGGTACCTGTCCGGTGAGCCTTTACAACAGGAACCAGCAAATGATTGGCATGACAGATGGCAGCTGCCAGCCCATCTGCGGCATCTGTACCTGGTAATCCATCAAGATCAAGCAACATTTTAACCATTTCCCGCACCTGCCCCTTTTCAGCATGACCATAACCAACCACACTCTGTTTAATCATGCGGGGCGAATAATCAAATACCTCCAGGTTTTTCTGGCGGGCAGCCACAACAGCCGCCCCTCTTGCCTGTCCTAATTTCAAAGCTGAGCGAACATTATGGGCAACAAATATATCCTCAATCGCAGCAACAACAGGAGAATATGCCTCTATCACCTCGCTTAAACCTGCAAAAATCATCGATAAGCGCAAAGAAAAATCTTCCTCTTCCAGGCGGATGGTACCACAACTGACAAAACCAATTTCACCGCCCTGGCAGGCAATAATACCATAACCGGTTACCCTGGAACCGGGGTCAATTCCGATTATCTTCATGGATTATCTCTACTTTTATCAGAAAACAGAAGACAGGAGCCAGAAATTAAAAACTGTTTTATTGCAGACATCGTAAACGCCCTATAAAGATGCCTTGTTTTTTGGACAATTTTCTTCCCTGATGCACCGGTCTCATCTGCCGTCCTCTTAAGGCTACCTTGAAAGATTGCCTCCTAAATCCTGCACTTCAGAAAATGAAAAAATTATTTTTTATTTTATACCAGTAA
>CAYRGM010000095.1:0-7543 GCA_964423765.1 uncultured Desulfobulbaceae bacterium | reverse complement strand
TCCATTATGCCAAAGAATGTTACAGAAAAAAAGATGGGGTTATTGTGGCGCTTACACTTATATTGATCGCTGCCCAGACTTATTGAGAAGTTACGATTCCGTTCCCTTTTCTCTTTTCTATTTTTTTACCATGCAGGAATAATATATGACCACAGAACCAAGCAGAAAAACAAAATTCATTTTTATTACCGGAGGGGTACTCTCTTCATTAGGCAAAGGGCTGGCTGCTGCTGCCATCGGCTCCCTGCTTGAGTGTCGGGGGATGACCGTCACCTTTCAGAAACTTGACCCGTATTTTAATGTCGATCCCGGCACCATGAATCCATTTCAGCACGGTGAGGTATATGTTACTGATGATGGTGCTGAAACCGATCTTGATATGGGGCATTACGAACGGTTCACCCATGCGGTCATGGCCAAGAAGAATAATTATACCTCTGGTCGTATTTACTATTCGGTCATCACCAAAGAACGGCGGGGTGAATATCTTGGCGGTACTGTCCAGATGATTCCCCATATCACCGATGAGATCAAACAGGCGGTTCTTCAGCTTGATGGTAGCGTGGATGTGGCAATTATCGAGATTGGCGGTACAGTTGGTGATATTGAAGGTCTGCCCTTTATCGAGGCAATCCGTCAGTTGCGTAGTGAGCTTGGCCGTAACTACTCCCTGTTTATTCATCTGACCCTTTTAATCTACATAAAAACAGCCGGGGAAATCAAAACCAAACCTACCCAGCGTTCGGTTAGAGAGCTGTTAGCTGCCGGTATTCAGCCGGATATTCTCATGTGCCGGACTGAACAACCCATGACCACGGCGGTCAAGAGTAAAATAGCTCTGTTTTGTAATGTAGAGCCGCAATCGGTCATTAACGCCATTGATGTGGAATCCATCTATGAAGTACCCCTTAAACTGCATGAAGAAGGACTTGATGATCGTATTCTTGAAAAGCTGGATATCTGGACAGCTGCCCCCAATATCCGTCCCTGGCAAGAACTGGTTCACAGAATCAAACATCCAAAACATACGGTTAGCATAGGTATTACCGGTAAATATGTGGAGTTAAAGGAAGCGTATAAAAGCCTCCACGAAGCCCTTGTTCATGGTGGAATTGCCAATGAGACAAGAGTTGAACTTAAATATATTGCCGCCGATGATCTGGAAAAAGGCAACGCCGCTGAACTGCTTAAGGGATGTGACGGCATTCTGGTTCCCGGTGGCTTCGGGAGTCGGGCCATGGAAGGCAAGATAAGGGCTATCAACCATGCCCGGGAAAACAAAATTCCGTTTTTTGGGATCTGCATAGGGATGCAGTTAGCGGTTGTTGAGTTTGCCCGCAATGTTGCCGGCCTGAAGCAGGCCCATTCTGCTGAGCTTGCCCCGGATACCCCTGAACCGGTCATCTATCTCATGAAGGAATGGTTTGATTTCCGTACCGGTCAGATTGAAGTGCGGGATAAAGACTCTGACATGGGAGGTACTTTACGACTTGGTTCTTATCCATGTATAATTACTGAAAATACTATTGCCTCTGCCGCTTATGCAGAGCAGCAGATTAATGAGCGGCATCGTCATCGCTATGAGTTTAACAATATATTTCGTCAGCAGTTACAAGATGCTGGTCTGGTCATCAGCGGAACCTCACCGGATGGAGAGTTAATTGAGATCATAGAGATAAAAGATCATCCCTGGTTTCTTGGCTGTCAATTTCATCCGGAATTTAAGTCAAAACCCATGCGACCTCATCCTCTCTTTAAATCTTTTATAAATGCTGCCCTGGCCGACAAAAAAAACCGGTAACCTCTCATGAACCTTGTCACTATTACCTCTCCAGACCAGCCTTGTACAGTTGGTCCAGATCAACCTCTTCTGCTGATGGCAGGTCCCTGTGTCCTTGAATCAGAAGAGCTGGGTCTGGAGATTGCCCGGGAAATGAAAAGCATTTGCAACCGCCTTGGTATTACCTATGTTTTCAAAGCTTCATACGATAAGGCTAACCGCACCTCTCTCCAAGCTTTCCGCGGCCCGGGGCTGATTAAAGGTCTTGAACAGTTAGGGCGGATACGCGGGGAAATCGGCGTACCTGTAATTTCAGATGTCCATGAACCAGGACAAGTAGCTGTTGTACAAGAAGTGTTGGATATTATTCAGATTCCAGCTTTTCTGTGCCGTCAGACCGATCTCCTTGTTGCCGCTGCAAAATCTGGTAAAACCATCAGCTTGAAAAAAGGTCAATTTGTCTCCCCCTGGGACATGGCAAATGCTGTTGGAAAAATTAGGGACAGCGGCGGACGGCAGTTGATGCTCACCGAGCGGGGCAGCTCTTTTGGCTATAATAACCTAGTCGTTGATATGCGTTCCCTGCCGATTATGCGAGCCCTGGGGTGTCCGGTGATCTACGATGCCACCCATTCTGTCCAGCTTCCCGGTGGTGCCGGAGGCAGTTCAGGAGGACAGCGGCAGTTCATCCCGCCTTTGGCAAGAGCTGCCATGGCAGCAGGGATAGATGGCTTGTTTATGGAGGTACATCCTGACCCTGACCAGGCTCTTTGTGACGGCCCCAACTCTTTTCCCTTGGAGCAGGTGGAAGCTTTACTGAAACAATTATTAAAAATAAGAAAGGCCATGGAGGAAAATGATGGCTAATCAATGCTCTTCGTCTTCAGGCAGCTATCCTTCAGACTGTGAGCTAACCGAAGGTTTACGGAAACGGGCAATGGAGCGGAACAGGCCGATACTTCGTACTGATGCCTGGCAGACCATGCTTGACCGGGCAAAAAATATTAAACTACTGCTCCTTGATGTGGATGGTGTGCTCACCGATGGAACTCTTATCTATACGGAAGATGGTGGCGAGGGCAAGCGGTTTAACACTCAGGATGGATTTGGACTGTCCCTACTCAAGCAAAATGGGTTGGAAACCGGTCTCATCACCGCCCGCAGTTCCGCCCTGGTTGAGCGAAGAGCAAAAGAGTTAAAGTTTTCCTATATTTACCAGGGGTATGGGAATAAAATCTCGGCCTATGAGGATATTCTTAAAAAAAGTGGGCTTCGTCCTTTACAAACAGCCTACATGGGTGATGACTGGCTTGACCTTGCCCTGCTTGAGAGAGTGGGCTTGTCGGCAGCACCTGCAAACGGAGTCGAGGAAGTCAAGCAACGGGTGGATTATGTCTGCACCCGTAAGGGCGGGGACGGGGCAGTGCGGGAATTATGTGAACTTATCCTGGAGGGCAGAGGTCTGCTAACCGGTATCTTTGCAGGTTATATTGGATGAAAAATTATCGTAACCTGCTCTGGTTAATCCCTCTTTTTATCTGGTTGACCAATCCGCTCTGGAAACCTCATCTGACCACATTTCTTGCCCCCCGCGGAGAGTTCAAATTTGATCAGTCTGCCTCGGCAGTACCAGATAAACAACATTTCAGGATGGAAGGCATTACCATAACCATAACCAATCAGGGCATCAAAGAGTGGGAGATCACGGCAGAACAGGTTTACACCGGTGATATCAACCAGCAGCTTGAACTGATCGGAATTCATGCTTTTTACAAGGGAAGGGGGAAAGACGGGCAGGAGGACGAGCCGGTCATTATCATTAGTGACCGAGGCTCATATTTTATTGATAAAAGGCATTTGATTTTCAAGGATAATGTCTTATTGAAGAAAATAGTGACCGGAAAAGAGCTGCGAACAGAGCAACTACATTATCATGATCCTGAAAATATGTTGATCAGCCCCACTCCAGTTGTGATCACAGCTCCCGGGTTTTCTTTACATGCCGGACGGATGGAGTATTACCTGGGAACCGATACTTACGAGTTCAGCGACAGGATCAAATTGCAATTATAAGCTGGTAAATTTGTAACTATTCAGCGAGCTGAACAAACTCCCATAATCTTAGGCTGTAACTGTTCAGATGTGCTTCACGGAGTCTCGCACGCTCGCTTACCTATTCGCCCATTTTGAGCTTTGCAGCGTACTAATGCTACTCAAGAAGCTCAAAATGGGCGGAGAGGTAAGCGAGGAACGAGACTCCGTGGAGTGCAGCTGAATAGTTATGTAAATTTTTAATCTAACCAGCAGTAACAGGCTACCGGTAACAGTTGACTGCCTGTTTTTTTTGATAATTTTCCTTCCTGCTTCACCGGTCTCATCTGCCGTCCTCTTAAATTGTCTGGATTTGGTAGAGACGGGTTTCAAACCCGTCTTCACGGTGACACCGGCATGGCTGATGGTTGCGAAAGGAGACGGGTTTGAAACCCGTCTCTACGATGGCGGTGATATTAACCCATACTGTGATTTTGCGACTGGTTTATTTTTGATAAAAATGTTTGAAATTCGTATCTACGGTTGTCCGCTTATTTTACGATGCCTGTCATTACTGTAGCTTACAGGTTTCATTCTTATCAAAAAGTTGCTGAATACCATGCTGTGCTTCTTTCCCGGCAATAATCCGTGCCGTCTCTTCTTCTGAAATAGAGAGCGATTTCGCCAGATCAGTAATCGTATAACATGGTTCTCCGGTCGGAGTGCATCCTGCTGTTTTTAATTCAGGAAAGTTGTCTTTTGTGGCATGGGCTGAAGCCTGGTGCAGTAATTCTTTTATCTCCTGTGGACCATATAACAACAGCCATTCCACAGCAGATGCCCAGAGTTCGCTGTCCACTGTCTGATGCTTTAGTATGTGTAAAGCTTCTTCTGTGCTCCATTCTTCCTGTTTTACTTTCATCACATTGCTTTGTGTAAGAGTTAATCATGAGGATCAAGCTAAGGGGAATTGAGAATGAAAAAAAATCTCAATTCTAAAAACAGTTCAACCATAACTATGAAGTCCGGACAGAAGATAATTGACTCCAAACCAGGTAAACAGAACAGAGCAAAACCCCAAAATTGCCAGCCAGGCGATTCTATGACCGCTCCAGCCGCGGGTTAGACGGCAATGGATGGCGGCGGCATATATAAACCAGGTAATGGCAGACCAGGTTTCTTTTGGATCCCAGCTCCAGTAAGTTCCCCAAGCTTCGTTGGCCCAGATGGAGCCAGTGATGATTCCGGCTGTCAGCCAGATAAAACCAAAAATAATGCTTTTATAGATAAGATTATCAATGATTTTTAATGAAGGAAGAAAATGTGAATCCTGATTATCTTCTATCGTCTGTCCCTGTAGATTAGCCTCTATTTTTTTGATTGATCGCCGCTTAAGTAAATACATGATTCCAAGGACAAAGGCCATGGCAAAACCGGCATAACCAATAAAGCAGGTCAGCACATGGGCAATTAGCCAGTTTGATTGAAGGGCAGGGATGAGAGGGGTTATCGCCTGATTCATGCCAGGACCAAAAGATGCATAGGTTATGGCAAGCAACCCTAACGGCATGATAAAGACACCAGCTGCCCTGATTTTATACTTGACCTCAAGGATGACATAGAAAAAAATTGTTGCCCAGGCAAAAAATATTATTGATTCAAATATGTTGGTCATGGGAGCTCTGCCGATCCCCATTGCATATGACTCGTACCAACGCATAGCGATGCCGCTGGTAATGGCAATCACACCTAAAGCGGCAAGATAGAAACCTATTTTTGCAACCTTGTCGTTTCTGAAAACAAGAAAACCGACATAACACATAGTGGAAAATAAATACAAAAGGTTCGTTATACCAAAAAGTTGTGAGCTATCCATGATATCCTATTCTGTGTAGTTTGTTAATTGGATGCAAGAAGTTGTATATATTATTGCCTGTTATTAGCGATTAAAGAAATGAAATAATTTGCATATTCCTTATGTGATTGTTTTTTTGAACTCGTCAATTATTTTAGCAAAATCTTTTTCAAATGCGGGTTGATTTTTATGAGTGCTTCCTCCCCATGATGCCTTGATCTGATTATCCTGTTCATGGATATAGACAAACAACTTACGGTGCGACATGAAAAAAGCGATGAAAAGTCCCACCATCATAACGCCAAAGCCGGTATATACAATCC
The DNA here is from genome assembly GCA_964423765.1 of uncultured Desulfobulbaceae bacterium. Classification (GTDB taxonomy): domain Bacteria; phylum Desulfobacterota; class Desulfobulbia; order Desulfobulbales; family Desulfobulbaceae; genus DRLX01. Next base: position 1,554 of record CAYRGM010000095.1, on the reverse strand, counting down.
AGACTCCAGGGTCTTTTGACACTTGCAGACCTGTTGTGTGGAGCTGTTTAACCTGTAGTTTAAAGTCTCCGGCAGACCCTTCAATGATGGTTTCCTCACCGGCATCTAACCAGAAAGTAGAGGTTTCTCCCTCGCTGTCAGAAAACCATACATAGACCTCTCTGACTGATTCTCCGATTGATTTGGCATTGATGATACCGATTGCAGCATTGCCTTGATGCCAGATATACTCCTCAGCTGCTGGAACGAATTCTGTCATGGTGGCACCAGTTTCCATATTGGTAAGAACAATAATAAAGTCTGAAAATGATCTATATGATGATTGATAAAATGTCATTCCTCTATGTCTCAACGGGGTGTTGACCTTGAGATAGTGGATGGTTTTCCCGTCACCGAGATCAACAGCTTCCCCGTTTTCATAGATTGAAATTCTGGACAGGTATGTCTTGACCATTCCGTTGGGCCAATACTCAATGGAAAAAGAATGAACATGCAATGTAAAACCAAGATTAACTCTTTCGTTATTGTGAAATGAAAAAACAAAATCTGTCGATCTGGTTGCTGGAATCATGATTGAGCCTTTGAAGGCAAAAAATGGATCCTGCAAAACAAGCCTGGCAAAGGTATTTGAACCCATTAAGGCACCAACTAATATTATCAGCATTGATATATGGACAACATATGGACCAAATCTGCTCCACCCTCCTTTTTCGGAAAAGAGTAATGCCCCGTCTTCTTTTTGTACTTGTTTGCTTTTCCAGCCTTTTTTTGCCAAAAAAATGCTGACTGTTCCGGTGGCATCGACCATTTCCTGGTCAATCTGGATAGTTTCACTGAATTTCATTTTCTCAATTCGTTCCCTGGAAGTTGTCATATTATCTTTTTTGAGAATACGAAACACCGTGGGAATCCGTTCTATAGAGCAGAGAATCAGGTTAACGGTAAACAAGGCCAGCAACGACAGGAACCACCAGGAACTATACATTTCCGTTAAACCAAGAATCATGAAAACATTGGCAAGGTCCTGACCATATGCCTGTATGTAGTGCTCCGGTGCTTGGTTTTGCTGGATTACTGTGCCGATAATGGAAGTACTGGAGATCAGGAAAATAAGGATAAAAGTCAGTTTAATAGAGGCGAAGAATGTCCAGACAATGTTATTTGTTTTTGCAGGCATGGAGTTGTGAATAATTAGTTTGTATAGATTTAATCTGAGATGGCAGGTAAGCGTTCAGTATATCGGCAATAGCAGTGAACCGACGAACGCAGACTTCAGGATGAAACAAGAGGTAAGCGAACTTGAGATGCTGGTGGACGGTTATCCATGAACAATGTTCAACCTTGTTTATGCGATTACAAATATACACAAACAGGACAACTTTAACTACCGAGGCACTGTTACCTTGTCGACAACAATAATAATAAGTAACTATTCAGCTGCACTCCACGGAGTCTCGTTCCTCGCTTACCTGAGCTTTTTGAGTAGCATTAGTACGCTGCAAAGCTCAGGTAAGCGAGGAACGAGACTCCGAAATGGACGGATATGAAGCACAT
>CAYRGM010000094.1:0-7677 GCA_964423765.1 uncultured Desulfobulbaceae bacterium | reverse complement strand
CCGTTTCACTGCCGCCGTTTCACTGCTACTGTAAATCTATACCCCATAGTGAACGCTTATATGTTTGATATATTTCATTCCCTACGATGGCAGGATGCTATTGATATCCTCATCGTTTCTTACATAATTTATCGGATTATTCTTCTGATTCGCGGCACCCGTGCCGTCCAAATGCTGCTGGGGCTGATGATCATCACCATCCTGTATTTCATCTCCGCCCGCTTGGACCTGCTTACTCTCCACTGGCTGCTCAAAACATTTTTAAGTTCCATTCTCCTGATTATAATAATTGTTTTTCAATCAGATATTCGCCGAGCCCTTACCCAAATGGGTAAATCGCCATTTCACAAAAAACAAGATATTGCCCTTGACGATCTCAATGAAATCATCAGTGCCGCCATATATATGGCAAGAAGACGCATAGGTGCTCTGATCATCATGGAACGACAAACAGGATTACGGGACTACATAGAAACCGGTTTCTCCCTTGATGCCAAACTATTGAATGAACTTCTAATTGCTATTTTTCTCCCCTCATCCCCCATGCATGACGGCGGAGTGATCATTCAAGACGGCAGGATTCATTCCGCCGGCTGCCTGTTACCCCTGTCCGGCAACCATAATATTTCAAAAAGATATGGAACCAGACATAGGGCTGCCTTGGGACTTTCCGAAGAAACCGATGCAATTATACTTGTCGTCTCAGAGGAGACCCAAGAAATATCCTTGGTCAATGCCGGCACCATAATTACCCTCCGGGATGAAGAAGCTCTCACTAATACACTGAAAGAGATCTTTATTTCCAGTTATGACAACAAATTTTCATGGGGAAAATGGCTCAACTTCAAAAAAACATCCTGAACCGTATTGCCGGTGTCACCCCCAAGGAATGGTTCCTCCGGGCAATTTCTCTCGGTCTTGCCTTCTTTCTCTGGTATTTTATTGTCGGTGAAGAGCATGTTGATATCAGGATTACCGTACCCATTGAAATTATCAACCTGCCACCTGACCTGATCATATCCAACCAGTACAAAAAAGACATTGAGGTCACGGTTCGCGGTCCACGCAGCCTGATCCAGGAGCTACGGGCACAAGATATCAGCAGACCGGTAAATCTATCTGATGTTTCTCCCGGAACATTAATCATACAAAACGAAAAAGGCTCCATAACTTTTCCAAGAGGCATCAGCATTCTAAGGTTACAGCCAACCAACACCACCCTAATGATTGACAAGCTTCTCCAGAGAAAAATCCCCATCCAACCAATACTGGAAGGAAAACCTCTTGCCGGCTACAAGGTAATAAATGTCTCTGTGCAGCCAGACAAGTTCAAGGTTACCGGTCCTGCGAGTATCATTGCCGAACACCCTGCTCTGAAAACTTATACCATTAATCTGACTGGGCTTGACAGAACAACCAGCATTCCAGTTCGGCTTGATCTCAAACCGGAGTTAACTGACCTCATCGGTGAACCCGTGGTCTCGGTGATAGTTACCGTTCAGGAAGAAATGATTCAAAAGACAGTGACCAATATTACGGTAAATGTCCATAACGCCCATATTCCGGTCAAAACCATCCCGGCCACAGTTAAGGTTAAGGTCAATATTCCGGCAAACTTAAGCAAAGATACCCCCGAACCAGCCATGCTGTTCAGAGCTTCTGCCCGGCCAGACGGTACTGATTTTCCTCAGGAAGTTAATGTAGAAGTTGTAGGAGTTAAAGTACCGGGTCATGCTCCGCTTGAAATTCTTTCCATCCACCCCGAAAAAGTGCGTCTGGTCTCTGCATCTGACCATGCAAACAATACAAATCTCAGAAAAGAAAATTAACTGGATAAAACTATGCAACAGCTTTTCGGTACAGACGGAGTTCGCGGCACGGCGAACATTTACCCCATGACCACGGAGATAGCCATGCAGATAGGCAGGGCTATAGCCTTTATCGTGAAAAACAAGACCAGGGGACATCATATCGTTATCGGCAAAGATACCAGGCTCTCAGGTTATATGATAGAAAATGCCCTGGCCGCCGGAATCTGCTCCATGGGAGTCGATGTCCAGATACTGGGACCTCTGCCGACCCCCGGTATTGCCTTTATTACCACTTCCATGCGTGCCGATGCCGGAGTGGTGATTTCAGCCTCCCATAACCCGTTTCAGGATAATGGAATCAAGATTTTTTCAGGCAACGGCTTCAAACTCCCTGATGAGGTTGAGGGAGATATAGAAGATTTGATTTTTTCTCAAAAAATGGCGGCTCTGCGTCCGGTTGCCGATGAAGTGGGCCGAGCCTTAAGGATTGAAGACTCAACAGGACGATATATTGTTTTTCTCAAAAATACTTTTCCCAAACAATATACCCTGGATGATTTTCATATTGTTCTCGACTGTGCCCATGGGGCCACTTACAAAGTGGCTCCGTTTGTCTTCTCAGAGCTTGGAGCAAAAGTCACAGCCATCGGCATTGACCCCAACGGTAAAAACATCAACCATGAATGTGGAGCCTTACACCCTGAAAAAATGGCGGAAAAAGTCAGACAGTTGGGTGCCGACATAGGACTGGCTCTTGACGGAGATGGTGATCGCCTGATTGTCTGCGATGAACGGGGCAAAATCATTGATGGCGACCATATCATGGCAATATGTGCCAAAGAGTTAATGAGCCGCAGGAAACTAAAGAAGAAGACCCTGGTTGCCACAGTCATGTCCAATATGGGGCTGGCAAAGGCCATGGAAAAAATGGGAGGACAGCTCATCCGCACCAAAGTCGGCGATAGATATGTGGTTGAAGCCATGCGTAACAAAGGCTATAATTTCGGGGGCGAACAGTCAGGACATCTGGTTTTTCTTGATCATAATACCACCGGCGACGGTATTCTGGCGGGATTGCAGATTCTGGCGATCATGATAAAGAAGAAAAAACCACTCTCAGAACTTGCAACCATCATGGAGACCTACCCGCAGGTGCTGGAAAATGTTCGCATATCCAGCAAGATTAAGCCGGAACAAATTCCTGGGTTTTCGGAGGCATTAAAAAAAGCAGAAGAAAAACTTGGCGGGCGGGGACGAATCCTGGTCAGGCCTTCCGGCACCGAACCAGTTATCAGGGTCATGACTGAAGGAACGGATGAAAAAGAAAATTCCACCATAGCCCTTGAGTTATGCGATATTATCCGCAGGGCGGACCGGAGTTGAACGATTTTTGAGCTTAATTGATCGCGACAACTTCAGACCTCGTAAACGCCCTCTAAAAACGCCCTGTTTGGGGGACAATTTTCTTGTGCTGCTGTCCCTGTCCCTTGATAATCAAGCCCTTTTGATGTTCGAGAATTATCAATTATCAATTATCAATTCTCAATTTACGATGTCTGAACTTAGCATCAAGCCCCCTTTTTTGTCTTCTTTTATCCCGTTTTCCCCTACGGTCGTTGGAGATATAGGTTCGGTGGTTCATAGATTAAAATAAATCTACCCTCAATGACCGGAAGGTACGGAAGAAACTCCGGCACAAGGTCGTCAAGCCGCGACGGTGGTTTTTTATAATTGTTTTCGTAGGCTGCGATTGCATTTTCTACGGTTATTGCCTTTTCAAACAGGCTGATCTCCTCAATATAGCGTTCTCTGACAACTTCATTGTATTCGCCCTGAAGCAGGATTTGCAACATGGTCAGTCCAGCACTCAGATTGCCTCCGTGTCCAGAAAAAATTGCGGCCAGCCGGGCAAAAAATGGCGGTGCATCTTTTATCTTTGCTGCTTCCTCAAAAGCCTCAGCAGCCTTTAACGGGGCATTAAGGTATCTGAAATAAGTGAAGGCGTGGAAAAATCGTAAAGTAAAGTCTTCCGGAAATGTTTTTATACCGGTTTCGAGTATGGCAATTGCCTCTTCTGCACTGTATTTTGAGATATGGGTGAGAAAAGATTGAGTAAAAAAGTAAGGATCAATGAACTCCGGATAAAGGGAGGTCATGGTTTTCAGGTTTTGGGAAAGTGCTGTTTCATAGTCTCTTTTGTCAACACCTGCTTGCACTCCGCCTAAGAATACGCTGGTTCTGATAAATAACATCACAGCAGTAATCTGTCGCAGATAACCAGTTGTTGCTTGCAGGAACTGTAAGGGAGGAGGAAGCTGAAGCTCCACCGGTCTATCTTGGAGCCTCTGGTCAAGCAGGATGAAGCCAGTTCCGTAAGCAATAAGACAGGCACTCAGAACCAGACTGCGAAGAATCATCATATCAGGTCTCTTTTCTTAAACGAAAAAGAAGCCAGCCATAACATAATAACAATATAGAGCAGCGAGACAGAGAAGATGAAAGAGAGTTCACCGATAGAAGGTGCTGCAAGACCGCTGGTTACAAGTGATTTAAAATCCAGCCTAGAAAAATCGGGGAACAGTCCACTTAAAAACTTAAGCATCAGGGCCAGGGTATCACCACTGTTTTCTGTAATTCGCTGGTTTACGCTTGCCCGCACCACAGGTAAACCATTGCAGATAAAATAATATGCAAGAGTGAGTAGCAGGACCGGGAAATTTCCCCGCATCACCCCGGCAAAAAAAATAATAACCGCGAGAACCGTCAGCTCTATCAGATAAAGTCCGGCAATGGCCAGGATAAAAAAGCCCTGGTCAAGATGCTGAAAATATATGGAAGCAATATTGTTTTTGATAAACTGTAAAACCAGCCAGCCTATCACGCCCAGCAGGATATTGAGAAGCAACAGTAAAAAGGCAAGGCCACCGAAAATACCTAACAGGTATTCTGTCCGGGAAATGGGGCGGGCAAGAAAAGTGTGGATGCTACGCTGCCCATCTCCCCAGGCTGCAACCTGAACCGCATGAAAGAGAAGAAAAATAAAGCCGGCCGTGAAGATGACGGAAAAAATAAAATCATTGGAAGCCCTGCCGATATCCCGGGGGATAAATTCAAAGAAGAGTAAACCACCGACTATTCCTGCCAGGGCAAAGAGTATCAGACCGATAAGGGCCTGTCGTTTTATGCCGTCAATAACGGTGAGCCGGGCCAGGGCTGTTATACGATATAAACTCTCACCCATGCTGGTCTTCCTTGTCAACAATTGAAACGAAGGCTTCCGCCATGGTTTTCTTCCCTTCAAGTTCTGCCAGCTCTTGCGGTGTTCCGTAAAAGAGTTTTTTTCCTTTATGGAGCAGAAGAATATCATCTACAACTTTATCCACATCGTCAAGAATATGAGAGCAGAAGAGAATGGTTTTGCCTTCCTCTTTCATCTGCATTACAAGTCTGATTATCTTGTCCCGTCCCATGGGGTCAAGCCCGCTCATGGGCTCGTCGAGGATGAGCAGCTCAGGGTCATTGATCAGAGCAAGGATAAAATTTGCCCGCTGCTGCATCCCTTTTGAGTAGGTTCGTAAAGGTCGTTTTCGTGCCTCCCATAACTCCAGTTCCTTCAGCCATTTTTCACTGCGCTGTTTAAGATCTTTTACAGAAATCTTACAGGTGGCTGCTGTGAAACGGAGCAGATTAAGTATGTTCAAATTGGCAGGGAAATTTGCGGTTTCCGGCAGGTATCCGATGTCTTTGCGGAGCGAGAAATTTAGTGGCGATTTGTTGAAAATCTTAATGGAACCACTGTCCGGGCGGATGAAGTCCATAAGCAAGCGGATGCCGGTTGACTTACCAGCACCGTTAGCTCCGATAAGACCAAGGGTTTTCCCTTGGGCAAGCGAAAAAGAAAGATTCTCAATAGCGGTATGCTTTGGTGAAAAGAGCTCTTTTGCGTAGGTTTTAGAAATGTTATCAAATGTAACCATATAGATATGCTATCAAGATAGTTAAAAGGTGTAAAGCAAATAATTGGGGTCTGCCCCGATTACCCCTGGTGTTGAACTTGTCACCTGATTTATCCCCCGAATCGGCTCAATGATCAAACATCTCTGCGACACTGTACCTTTGGCAACACAGATGGCAAAGGGGTTGTTGCACTCTTTTAATTTCTCCAGATGATTTAAGGCTACCTTGAAAAATTGCCTTTTCGCCCAAACTCTTTGTTGCAAGAAAAATTTTATCCTCGGAATATTAACTATATGCCTGCGGTAAAATTTTTCTTGCGTCTCGATTTTGAACGAAAATTCTAATTTTTCAAGGCACCCTTAAGCATGGATGATCTGATAAGTTGGATGTAATTACCGTTTATGTCCTTTCAGATGGTCAAAGAGTTGTTTTCAACTCAGCATTTTATTTATGTTATCACCATAGGCTAAGCAGGTCTTCCGGTCGGGAAAGAAAAATATCCGCCTGGGCCTGACGGCTGAATCCCCAGGTAACAAATGCTCCTGTAATTCCGGCCCGACTTGCGGCTTGCATATCTTTATTACTGTCGCCCACCATTAAAGCCCGGTCATGTTTTGGATCAAACCTGTATTTATTGAGGATCAAGTTAATCATTTCCGGATGTGGTTTAGGATTTACTACATCCAAACCGCCAATAATATAATCAAATTTTTGACTAAGTTCAAAATGGGTCAGCATTCTACGGACAAAGAGGGATGGTGCGTTGCTGGCAACGCTAAGCCGTGTTTTTTGTAAACGAAGCTGATTGATAAGAGTCTTCACCCCTTCATAGAGACTGGTGGTCTGAATACATTGCTGATGATAATGTTTTTCAAATTCATTTTTTGCCTTTTTTTCATAATCGGCTGTCCCGTAAAAGAGCATGGCCAGGTTACGATTTTCCCGGTTGATGATTTCAACAACAGTATGTGTGGTAAGGGGAACAAGATCATAGATGGTTTTGCGGACATGGTTTATGGAAACAGTGATGTCCTTGCTTGAATCAAGCAGAGTCCCGTCCATATCAAAGATGATTATCTTCATTGTTTGTCAATAATTACAGGATGCGGGTGTAACCTGACACATATTTTCATCATAAAATCACTCAATTCTGGGTAAGGGTTCGGAAAGAAATAACTTGGCCTTTCCGAACCCTAAAGTCAGAGCCGGCAAATCTCCTGCCCTAATTGTCCCGCTTTTGCAAGATAATCAGGATGGTCTGCGATCACCCCTCTTTTATCCACCCCCGGACATAACAGCTCACCGGCATAATCAAAATCCATAGCATCAAGAGCATAGCGGCATGTAAGGGATGCACCTTCAAATATTCTCTCTCCGCGGGTTGCAGCAACACTCATCAGATATCCCTTTCGTTGCTGGCGATTGGGTTTACTAATGCCAAGGAGATATTTCCTGCTCCATAATGTCTGACATCGATCTATAAATACCTTGGTCTGGGCAGTAACACTGTAAAAATAGATGGGGCTGGCGATAATAATACGATCAGCCGTATCTATCTTTTTATATATTTCCTCCATATCATCATTGAAAACACAGCAACCTTTTTTTTCGCAGATACCACAGCTTATGCAAGGATGAATTTTAAGCTCCGGCAGATTGAAATATTTCACATTATCATTATTATTAGACCGACAGATTCCCTGGATAACCGTATCAATGAGTATCGCAGTGTTGCCTTTTCGGCGTGGACTACCGTTAAATATTAAGATATTCATATATTAACCTCGTTACCTGATATCTAAAATCAGAGGGCTGAACGGTCGCCGTTTCACAGCTACTGGAAAATCTATACCCCCCTAACCCAACTTCGTAATAGGCGAGAAAAAACTCCTCTTATTACAGATAGTTA
>CAYRGM010000093.1:0-7678 GCA_964423765.1 uncultured Desulfobulbaceae bacterium | reverse complement strand
CACCGGTCGCATCTGCCGTCCTCTTCAACTGTCTGGATTTGGTAGAGACGGGTTTGAAACCCGTCTCTACGATGGCGGTGATATTAACACCTAAGTTGAGCGATTTTTTAACTTGATCTGCACTAGGTAAGCGAGTGCAACGAGACTCCGATCTCTTGCACGCCAAGGATTCCCGAAAATCCGTCATTCCGGCATGCTGTTTTAGCCGGAATCCAGAAAATAATGAACATCTAATTACCACCACTTTTGGAGAAGTTATGTTATAATGAGTGAGCTTTTCAATGCCCTGCAAAAACTTGAAGAGAAAAACATCTCTGAAGCACCGTCGCTTCCACCTTTGACTTCAAGGGCAGGAAAAAGCAGGCGAAAACAGCATATTCCTTATCTCAAGTCGTTTCTGCTACTTGCCCTGATAACGGTCATGACTGCCATTGGCCTTTTTGTTCTTACAACCGAAAAGCCTGATATATTTCCCCCGCAATTAGAACAAACATTACCGGCTTTGCAAGAGCCACTATTACCCCCTGATACCATTAAACAACCTGATATTACCAAGGCGGCTGATAATCTTATCCCAGCCGCAGTTACCGGAGAAGAGGAGGTTTCCCTGTTACCCCTTGCCGAAGCAGAAACAGCAAAGGAGATGGAAGCACAAGATCAGCAACCCACAATAGTTGCTCCGGGTTTTGGGAAAACTGCAATAGTTATCGGGGAAATGGTGATTTTCCCGATAACTGTCAACGCACTTGCTGATCCTTTAAGAAATAAGGAGTTAGCAGAGAACGATATTGGACAATATCCTCATCCTCAAGTATTGGCAACTGAAATCATTCACGAGCGGAGACAGCAAGTTAGAAAGAAGTTTATAGGAAAGAGATTGCTGCAACGAGCCGAACGACTTCGCCATGAAGGTGAATTGGTAAAAGCCCTGGAATTGTATAAAAAAGCCTGGCATGAAAAACCAGGAGCGGCCCTGGCCAATAATATTGCTGCCATTCTCATCAACCGCCACTCCTATCAGGAAGCTGAGGATTATCTGCTCCAGGCTCTGCGGTTTTCCCCCAATGACCCGGATATTATCTTTAATCTTAAGCTGATTGAGCAGAGACGCAAGCATGGAGTTCAATAAAAAAAATTACAATTTGCAGATTTTAAACTTCCCTCGTTCCCACGCTCCTGCGTGGGAATGCATACGGAAGCATTCCCGCTTGAGCTTGATATACATTCCCACGCAGGAGCGTGGGAACGAAAGGGAAAGGATTTTAAATTTGTAAAATAAAATTTCAGCAGATATAATAAGGCAATTGATAATTGATAATTCTTAACCATAAAAAAATGTCTCAAAAACAGGGGCATATGGTGCAGTACAGTAGTTCTGGTAATTTTTTCATAATCCCCAAGTCTTTACTTTAAGGAGTAAGCAAATGAAAGCTGCAAAGGTAAAAAAAGACAAAAAAAGGTTTTACAGGATTAACAAACAACAAGGGCTTCACCATGATTGAGCTGGCCATTGTTCTTGTCATTATTGGCTTGATTCTTGGCTCGGTCCTCAAGGGCAGGGATATGATCAACTCTGCCAAACAGAAGCATTTCTACAACAGCTTTATAAAGGCCTGGAAATTGAGCGTGGTGTCATACCGTGATAGAACTGGACAGTTATTGGGTGATGGTAGAATAAATGGTGGGACAACTACAAATCCAAACGGGCGGTTTGACGGGATTGACAACAATGCTGATTTTGACAGGATTGAAGCCAGATTGCAAGCAGTGGGTCTTGAGGCACCCGCATCGAATGCGGCAAATAACAATCGATACAACGTTCAGGGTGCCTTTACTGCCCAGAGGGTAGAACTTGAAATGGTTGCCATAGGCAATAGGAATGTATTTCGCCTGCGAAACATGCCCACAGATATGGCAATTGCATTGGATACAATCATTGATGGTCAAATGAATGCCCAGGCCGGAACTTTCAGACAACACCCCGTCGTCACTACTGATTATTGGCCGAATGCCTCTGGATCAACATACAGAGTGGATGCTTTTGTCATACTTTAACCTGTAACCGGGTCATAACCGGGTCAGGCTTGCGTTATTGCATTATTGGTCTGCCAGTTCCCCCCCCCGTAGGGGCGAACCTATGTGTTCGCCCGATGGCAACCCCTATGTGATTGTCAATCATTATCAGGGAAGACTTGTGGTCTGCTTGGGCAGACACACAGGTCTGCCCCTACCGGATTTTGGCTGTAAATGTTCATAAAATACGCCTTGGCTTGTGGATAATTATATCCGTGCAATCTCGAATGTATGCGGTCGGCGTACATGCCGCTGAAGTACGAATAAGAATACTAAATGTATTGTAACTATTCAGCTGCACGACATAACAAGATAACAAGATCAATAAATACTTGCTCTGTTCCCATCACAACCCGTGATCTGCTAAAAACCGCTCAGGAATATTCTACGCACAACACAGTCTATAAGGCGGGGCAAGACCCGCAACCCAAACAAAACCCATGAGCTCCCCACTGCCCGTCATTCATTGACAAAGCAGTGAGTAACATTGCCACACAAGGTCAACGAGGAGGTATTCTGATGTCCATTGTCACAATTTCCAGCAGAGAATTTAATCAAGATGTTGGCAAGGCTAAGAAAAAAGCCGCTACTCATACTGTCATTATAACAGATCGAGGAAAACCTGCTCATGTACTATTAACTATTGAGCAATACCAGTGCATCACAGGAAGTAATAAAAATCTCCTGGATCTGCTGGCCATGCCATCTACGGCTGATATTGATTTTGATCCTCCCAAAGTCGATAAGTCGTTTATTCAACCCGCTAAACTGACATGAACTATATCCTCGACACCAATGTTCTCTCAGAACTACGCAAAGGTGGCAGCGGTAAAATTGATCTAAATGTGGAGAGCTGGGCGAAACAAAGAACAGGAGCAGCTTTTTATTTATCGGTAATAACAATCCTGGAACTGGAGATGGGAGTATTGCTCATAGAACGAAAGGATCATATCCAGGGAGAGATATTGCGCGGTTGGTTAAAAAATCATGTCCTCTCCACATTCAGGGATCGCATCCTGAATATTGATCACGAGATAGCTCTTCGCTGTGCAGCTCTGCATGTTCCCAGCAGACGATCAGATCGGGATGCCCTTATTGCTGCTACTGCATTGGTACATGGAATGTATGTTGTTACCAGAAATGTGGCCGATTTTACGAATACTGGAGTCAAGATTATTAATCCGTGGCTTGAACATGGGGTCAAGTCTCATCTTGACAATAGCTGTAGGCTTCTGTTACCATGAGTCGACCATTACGCCTTGAATACTGGTGCCTGATATCATCTGATGAATCGGGGTCGCACAAATGGGTGATTATATCTTTGCTGACAACAAGGAAGGGGTCAAGTTTACCTTTGAATAAGAATATCCCGGAGCTTGCTATTATGCCATGAATTATGATAAAATCCAAAAAACAGAGGAATTTTTTTTGTCTTACAATGTCAGAAAGTAGCCGTGTTTTCTGATTTTATTGTTCAAAATCAACGGCAGACTTGCCCCCTTTATCAAGGGAAAAGAATGTCTCAAGATGAGACCTGACCCCCACTTTCAGATACAACATTGTAGGCTTTGTTGTTTCCATAATCAGTGTGCAGGATTGAGACACCTGTACCCTAAATGGCAGTGTGGAAAGACCACCAGTTGGCTCTTTGTTTTTGTTGAACTTTTATAGCTTTTTGTAATCGCAGCATTTGTTTTTCCTGAGGGTTGGTTGTAAAGTCAACTCCGAGCTTAAAGGCCCTAATTTGACCTTGTTGAAATATATCCATCCAAATGGGTCGGGCAATAATGGAAAAAAAGATATCCCCCGGGGGGATGTTCATAGAAAGCCGGAGCAAGCCGGAGGGGTACTCTCTTGTTGTGTAAAAAATGTGAAAGTTATTTCGTATAATCTGGGACATCAGCAGACAAGCTCCTTGTGCGGAGATATCAATGATGCGTCCGGAAAAAACATTGGAGATGGTTGTTGCCGTGGTGTTGTCTATGGCGGTTACCGTGATGGGCAGGTAGTCGATTAGTCGTTCTGTTCGTCTGTTTTCAATCATAATATATGGGAATATATATGTTATGGGTTACAGAAGAGTTTCCCGTAGACAGTGGAGGTAATCAGGTGTGACTCTCTCACTGGCACTTGATTGAAAGATGTTCAAAAATATTTACAAAAATCAAAAGATCATTGTGCTTGATTTGGTGTCCACTTTCTCGTTTACCTGAGCTTTTTGAGTAGCATTAGTACTCTGCAAAGCTAAAAATGGACGAATAGGCAAGCGAGCGTACGAGACTCCATGAAGTACATCTGAACAGTGGAGTTTAATTGTCGCTTACATCATTTGGGATTTTGTTAAAAAAAACCGGCAACTAAAAAAGGCAAATTGAAACTTTTTTGTTGCCGGTGTTTTCAGACTTCATTCACGATGAAGATTTAACAACCACCGATTTTTCAACCACCACCTTTTGCCGGAGCCTGTTCTTCCGTAGCTCCGTCTGCAGGTCCCATTATAGAATAGCGATTAACTTTAACCCGGACATTATCAGCAATCTCCAGAGATACAATTGTATCGGTCAGGCTGATTATCCGGCCATGAATGCCTCCACCGGTAACTACTCTTTCCCCTTTTTTTAGATTACCAAGGTAATACCGGTGTTCCTTGGCCTTTTTCTGCTGGGGACGAATAAGCAAAAAATAAAAAATAACAAAAATAAGAATAAGGGGGATAAATGAAGCAAAACCAGCACCAGCCGCAGGTGCGGCTCCTTCAGCATAAGCAACTCCAACCATTGTTTTTTCTCCTCTTTAAAATAAAAATAAAAAAATAAAAATAAAAAATCAGTCTGTTTTTCGCTGACTATAAAATTTCCGGCGAAACTCCAGGAACCGGTCATCATAAATTGCTTTTCGCATCTCAGCCATCAATGAACAATAATAATGCAAATTGTGGATTGTGTTGAGCTGACAGGACATAATCTCTTTACATTGAAAAAGATGGCGGAGATAAGCCCGCGAATAATGGCGACAGGTATAACAAGCACATTGTTCATCAACAGGTCTGTGATCATTTCGCCAACGACTATTTTTTATAACAAGCCTGCCCTCAGAAGTAAAGAGCATTCCATTGCGGGCGTTACGGGTTGGCATTACACAGTCAAACATATCCACGCCCCGATATACCCCCTCAACAAGGTCTTCCGGAGTGCCGACTCCCATCAGGTAAACCGGAGATTCAAGGGGGAGATGGGGGACAGTGGCTTCAAGAATTTCTTGCATCAACTCTTTGGGCTCGCCAACTGAGAGACCGCCAATGGCATAACCGTCAAAACCAATATCAAGGAGTTCTTGGGCTGATTCCTGTCTGAGATCCGGAAACATACCACCCTGGACAATACCAAAGAGAAGCTGTCCGGTATCCTGCTTTGCTGTGCGGCACCGCCTTGCCCAGCGGCTGGTTAGAGCCGTGGAGTTGAGTGCCTCTTGTCGCTCAGCCGGATAGGGGATGCAGGTATCAAGTACCATCATGATATCAGAGCCAAAGGCCTCCTGAACCTGGACAGCATCTTCTGGGCTTAAAAATAATTTGGAACCATCAAGATGGGAGCGAAATTCTGCCCCTTCTTCCATGATCTTTGCCAGTTTTCTGAGACTGAAGATCTGGAAACCACCTGAATCGGTGAGAATTGGTCGTTGCCAGTGCATAAAATCATGTAGACCGCCAAATTCTCGTATAAGCTCATGACCCGGACGGATGAAGAGATGATAAGTGTTGGCCAGGATAATCTCTGCCCCGGCATCAATCAGATTTTCCGGAGTCATACCTTTGACGGTGGCCTGGGTGCCAACCGGCATGAACACCGGAGTTTGAAAAGTCCCGTGGAGGGTGGAAAGCTCACCGCAACGAGCGGCACATTCACTGGAAGAAGCAAGTCTAATAAAGTGAGAACGAGGCACAGTAAAAAAAGTCCTTTTAGTTGCGACCGGTTACGGCCAGTTGTCAGCGTTAATCAGAGTATCAATTAGTAGCACAGTGAAGCGGCGAGAGTGTAGACTTAGGATAAATGCAGACCTCGGTGCCTTGGAGGATGTCCGAGAATATAAGCCGTGATCGTAACCGTTCACCAAGGGTATAGATTTGCAGTCAATGAGGTGCTGGTGAACGGTTACTACTTTTTTTCGACCATGGCACTTATAATATCAATAGGCAGGGGAAACACAATCGTAGTCGAATTTTTGTTTGAGATATCGTTAAGGGTCTGCAGATAACGAAGTTGCAGGGCCTGAGGATTTTGGGAGATGACATTGGCAGCAGCAACCAGTTTTTCTGAAGCCTGCAGTTCACCTGCAGCGTGAATTATCTTTGCCCGCCGCTCGCGTTCCGCCTCAGCCTGTCTGGCAATAGCCCGTACCATGCTTTCATTGAGGTCAACATGCTTGATTTCGACATTGGTGACCTTGATTCCCCAACTATCTGACTGTTTATCAATAATCTCCTGCAAATTGGTATTTACCTTGTCCCGTTCAGCTAATATCTCGTCCAGCTCATGCTGGCCGAGTATAGAACGCAGCGTGGTTTGGGCCAACTGACTGATGGCATTGTAATAATCTTCTACCTGGATAATGGCCTTTTCTGAATCCACCACCCGGAAGTAAAGTACTGCATTAACCCGTACCGTAACATTGTCACGGGAAATAACATCCTGACTCGGAACATCCATGGTGATCACGCGCAGATCGACACGAACTGACTGCTGAATTCCGGGGATTACAAGGCGTAGACCTGGTTTTTTAACTATTTGGAAACGACCAAGAAAAAAAACAACCAGTCGCTCATATTCTTTAACAATCCGAAAGGAAACAGCAAGCAGACCAATAATCAAAATAACAGGTGTAAGATACAGTGCAAATTCTGAAATCATCATTTTTTTCCTCCTTCTTCTCCTATGGTTTCCACTGTTAACTGTAAATCGTCCATGGAAAGAACCCTAACTTTTTGCCCTTTACTAACCGTTGATTGACACTTTGCCTGCCAGGACTCATTGTTAAGCCAAATCCTGCCGATATCTGAGAAATCTTCAATAGCTTCACCGGTTTCTCCGATCATTTTCTCAAGGCCGGTGATAACTTTTTTTCTGCTCATAGTGTACAATCTGCCCAACATATAAATAATGAATCCCGCAGAAGTCAGGGCAGTGCCGGCGATCAGTGGCAGTGATATAGCAAAGATCTCTTTGTCCATTAAGATGATGGAGCCGATTACAAAAGCAATAATACCACCGATCCCCAATATACCAAATCGTGGCATGAAAGCCTCAAGAGCCATAAAAGCAATACCGAGAATAATTAAAGCCAGACCTGCATAATTTACCGGTAAAATTTGAAAGGCGTACATGGCAACAAGAAGACAAATGGCTCCGATAACCCCTGGTATTATGGTACCCGGGTTAAACAGCTCAAGAATAAGCCCGTACATACCAATCAATAACAGGATATAGGCAATATTGGGATTGGTGATCACCGACAACAGTTTAATCCGCCAGTTTGGTGCAAAATATGTAATCACTAGGTCTTTGCTGGCAAGAACAGTCTTTCCATAATACATAACGACTTCGTGACC
>CAYRGM010000092.1:0-7755 GCA_964423765.1 uncultured Desulfobulbaceae bacterium | reverse complement strand
AAGGAATGGTGATATAATGGCAGGAGCAAATAGTATAGAGTTGTATGATACCACTCTTCGCGATGGTACCCAGGCTGAAAATTTTAATTTATCTATGGATGATAGAATTAAGGTCAGTCATCGTCTGGACGAGTTGAAAATTGATTTTATCGAAGGTGGCTGGCCCGGTGCCAACCCCATGTCCATTGATTATTTTCGGGCTATGCAGAGTATCAAACTTAAACACTCCATTTTGACTGCTTTTGGTTCAACCAGGCATTTTAAAAATGCACCGGAAAAAGATCTTAACCTCCAGGCTTTGCTTGCGGCAAAGACTCCAGGAATTACTATTTTCGGGAAAAGCTGGGATGTTCATGTCCGGGATGCCCTGCAGATTAAACTAGAAGATAACCTGCTGATTATTGAAGATTCTTTGGCATATCTCAGACCCCATGTTAAACATCTTCTCTATGATGCCGAACATTTTTTTGACGGCTTTAAAAACAATCGGGAATACTGTCTGACAACCATTGCCAGAGCCGTAGCCGGCGGGGCTGAGACTATTATTCTCTGTGATACCAATGGCGGCACCTTGCCCCATGAGATTGCACCGATTATGGCAAGGGTTAAGCAGTATTTTGATGAGATCAACGCCGAAGTCAGGATAGGTATTCATACCCATAACGATTCGGACGCTGCGGTGGCCAATGCTCTGATAGCTGTGAATATGGGGGCAACCCAGGTGCAGGGAACCATTAACGGGTATGGTGAGAGGTGCGGTAACTGTAATCTTACTTCAATCCTGCCGGCTCTTGTCTTCAAGATGGGGCTGGAATGCAACGCCGGCGGCAAAATTGACCAGCTATATTCGACCTCCCGCTTTGTGGACGAGCTGGCCAATCTCCCCCATAACCGTTATCAACCCTATGTGGGAGAGTCTGCTTTTGCCCATAAGGGAGGAATACATGTCAGTGCGGTGCAACGCAACCCCATAACCTACGAACATGTTGAACCGGAAAGGGTCGGCAATATCAGAAGGGTGTTGATTTCAGATCAGGCCGGTCGTGCCAATATCATGCACAAGGCAAAAAAATATGGGCTTGATTTGGATCCCAATGATCCATTAATGTTATCGATTATAAACGAGTTGAAAGACCTTGAAAACAAAGGTTACCAGTATGAGGCGGCAGAGGCCAGCTTTGAACTGCTCATGCGCCGGGCCCTTGGTCTGCAGAAAAATTTCTTCAAACCGGAAGGGTTCAGGGTGATTAACTATAAATACCAGATGGATAAACCACCCCTGACCGAGGCCACCATTCGTCTCTTTGTCGACGGTAGCGAAGTGCATACGGCCTCACTTGGAGACGGTCCGGTTAATGCCCTAGACAAGGCTCTTCGTAAAGCCTTGACCAGATTTTATCCAAGTCTTGAGAATATGGAATTGATTGACTACAAGGTCCGGGTATTATCAGGTGAATACGGAACTGGAGCCCAGGTTAGGGTTCTTGTGGAAAGTAAGGATGATAAGTGCAGATGGGGAACGGTTGGGGTGTCGGTTAATATAATTGAGGCAAGCTGGCAGGCATTAGTTGATTCCATTAACTATAAGTTAATGAAAGATGAACATACATAGTAAATTGATAATTGATAATTATCGATCACACAAGGGGCTTGATTTAGGGGTGTCAGATTTGAAAATCTATAACCTGTAACATATATTTTGTAAATTTCAGATGGCTGATTTTAATTTATCCGAACCGCAAACCAAGGGCAAACAATTGCTTGTCCTTTTCTTTCTTGTTTTGGCTTTATTTTTTTTTAATCTTGTTCATCTTTCCAGCTATGTCTTTGATTTATCTAATCATAACCAGCAGGATTGGACTAATATATCCCAACAGGTTATTTTTTTAAGCCCTGATGGTTTGATTAAACAGGGCAGGGGAGATGAGCCTCAAGCTCCCCGGTTATCCTTTTTTCTTAATCAACCAATGGATATTAACCGGGCAACCGCTAACGAGCTTGAGTTGATCAGCGGTATTGGTCCCAAAACGGCAGAGCGAATAATAAAATACCGTAATGAGTTGGGTAAGTTTTACGATATTAATGAACTGGACAATATTCATGGTATTGGACCGGGAACAATCAGAAAAATATCAGGATATGTTTCATTTTGTCAATGACAGCCAACCAACCTGTAATAATTAACGAGCCGATTCTTATTTTAGTTGGACCTACAGCCATTGGCAAGACAGCTCTTTCATTTGAGATTGTCAAAGAGTTTGCCTGTGAAATTATTTCCCTGGATTCCATGCAGGTCTATAAGTACATGGATATAGGCACAGCCAAACCAACAAAGGAAGAGCTGGTTCAAATCCCCCATCATCTGATAGACATTATTACTCCCGATAAGCAGTACAATGCCGCCTGTTTTGTCAGGGACTGTATTGAGGCGATAAAAGCCATTATTGACAGGGGGAAAACTCCTCTGATAACCGGTGGAACCGGGCTTTATCTTTCATCTCTAATCAATGGCTTATTCCAAAACATTAAAGTAAAGGATGAAGTTAAAGGCGAGTTGCAGAAACAGTTAGCGGAGCAGGGGCTGGACTTCCTCCATGCTGAATTATGTCGACTTGATCCTGTTACAGGGCAGAGAGTTCATCCACATGATAAACAACGAATCCTGCGGGGACTGGAAATATTTTATTCAACCGATATTCCCTGGTCAACCCATATTGCCCGGCAGAAAAACAACCCCCCTCTGGTGAAATTTAAGAAAATGTTTAGCATGGGACTCACCTGCGAAAGGGAATTACTTCATAAAAGAATTGAGTATCGCACAAGGATTATGATTAAAGAGGGATTGCTGGTCGAGGTGAAAGAACTTAGAGACATGGGATATACTCCACAATCGCCGCCCATGCAGTCCATAGGCTACCGCCATGCCAATCAGCTGATAGATGGCAACTGGAATACGGAGGAAATGATTGATAATCTTATCAGGGACACAAAAAAATACGCCAAGAGGCAAATGACCTGGTTTCGCGGTTCTCCTGATCTTTACTGGTACGAGCGAACAATGAATAATAATCTATTGACAGATATTGATATTTTCATGGAAAAACAACAAAATACCAATGTTTGTTCATCTATTTGAAGAGTTATAATATTTTTATGGCAGGCTGATTTTATCTGTGGAGTGCGTTATGTATAATAAAAATAAAAATATTGAATCTGTAGAATATCAATTACGCCCCTTGCCGGTTAATATTTCCCCAAAACTATCAAAAGAATTAGCCCTGGAGCTAAATATCCCCATGGGCATTGCCAAGCTATTACTGTCCCGGGGGATTACGGAGCTGGATCAGGCCAAATCTTTTCTTGTTCCGCAGTTGGCTGAGCTACCTTCGCCATTTTTGTTTCCTGATATGAAAAAAGCTGTTCACTTGATTGAACAGGCTCTCATTAAAAAATGGCCGGTCATCGTGTATGGGGATTACGATGTCGATGGCATAAGTGCCACGGCATTATTGGTCAACTTCTTCTCTGAAATAGGCCTGAAAACCAGCTATCATCTGCCCAATAGATTAACGGAAGGGTATGGATTAAGCCTGGCTGCAATTGAGAAAATATATACTGAAACACCGCCTCCGGCTGTGTTTATCACCGTTGATAATGGGATTACCGCGGTTGATGAAATAGCTGAATGTCGCCGGCTTGGTTATCATGTCATTCTCACGGATCACCATGAAGCACCGCCGGTACTGCCGGAACCGGACGCCCTGATTAACCCCAAGATCAAGAACTGTCCATTCCCTTTTCCTGAACTCTCAGGAGCAGGGGTTGCCTTTTTTTTTCTGATTGCTCTTCGTTCCTCATTGCAGAAAAAAGGATTCTGGCAAAACGCTGATATGCCAAACCTGAAAGATAGCCTCGATCTGGTCGCTCTTGGTACAGTAGCTGATGTTATGCCCTTAAAAGGAGTGAATAGAATTCTGGTAAGATCCGGTCTTGAAGTATTAAGCCAGAAAAAAAGACCCGGCCTGTTAGCTCTTTGTGAAGTCATAGGATTGCGGGAAGGGAAGATAACCAGCGGAGATATCGGCTATCGAATAGGCCCCCGGATAAATGCCTGTGGCAGAATGGGTACTCCACAAACAGCACTTGAGCTTCTCCTGTCCAAAGACCTGGCACAAGCAAGGGAGCTGGCAGAAGCATTGAATGAACAGAATACCAAACGACAAGTAGTCGAAGAAGGAATTTTACATCAAGCTATTAGCCTTGCAGAAGAGGAAATACAGAAGGGGGTAGATGCCCTTGTAATCTATCAAAAAGACTGGCATCCCGGAGTGATAGGGATAATTGCTTCGCGGTTGGTTGATCTGTTTAACAAACCGGCAATAGTCATGACCGATGATGTCCTTGCAAAAGGCTTGATAAAAGGATCAGGCAGAACAGTGGCACAGATCAATATTCATAAAATGGTCTCGGCCTGCCAGGATTATCTGCAGCAGTTTGGCGGTCATCCCCAGGCAATAGGTTTGTCCATGAAGAAGGATAACCTGAATATATTCAGGGAAAAATTAAACAATGAAGTTAACAGGCAGTATCCATGTACAAAAAACAGAAATGGGCGAATAGTAGATATTGATTTTATTTTTGATCATCGTTGCCCGGTGGACCTGAGCATCCCACCATTTCTGTGCCATCTTGAGCCCTTTGGTCAGGAAAATCCGGAACCGGTATTTCTGATCCGCAAGCAACAGTTGCGACAGTTAAAGTTGTTCTCAGAGAAACACTTAAGCTTCAAGCTCAATTTAAACGGAAAAGAATTCCGAGGTATAGGATTCAACATGGCAAAAGAATATGAACTGGCCGGACTACAACGCGTCGATTTGGCATTTTCCTTTATTGACTCCGTATATCGTGGTCAGAACAGGTTAGGCGTGCGAGCGGTTTGTATCACACCAACTCACTAAGGGTTCGGAAAGAAATAACTTGGCCTTTTCATCTCGTAACTGTACCACATATTCAGTCGATTTTGTATCTTCACAATCCTCACATAGCCTAATTATGCTGCGGTTGCGAAGATACAGAATCAACCGAACCCGCGGCACATTTACGGCTGAAAAAGCACAAGTTATTTCTTTCCGAACCCTAAGCAAGAGGGGGCAAATCGCATCATGAAAAAATTAGACATAATATATATTATGCGACATAGCTGATGGTTGGTTTTTGGTCATGTCCAAGCACTCATCATGCCTATGGTGTTGTAAGTCTTTATATTCATTTGTTTTTAGTCTGTTAATAATTGATTATTATCAATTGATTATTGATTATTATTTTTGCGATTGAAAGCAGTCTTTACGCTCGCGCTTATAATCCTGCAAAGTTCATCACACTCTTTATATAAACTTGCACACTCTTGCTTTGGTATCATCTGGCTCTGTATAGTAAGCTGAAGTTTCCCGCTTTTAAACGCTTCTCAAACTGCCGTGGCACGATACAATTGCCCGAAAATGAACATACGGAAGTATTCCTGCTTGAGCTTGATATACATTCCCACGCAGGAGCGTGGGAACGAGAAACCCAAATATTTACCAAGATACAAATAGATAAAAGGAAAACTTCATGAACCGTAATGTCTATAATGAACCACTTGTCTCCCGTTATACCAGCCCGGAAATGCAGGTTCTCTTTTCCGAGAGCTATAAGTTTACCCATTGGCGTAAATGCTGGCTTGCTCTGGCAGAGGCTCAACATGAGCTTGGGCTTGAGCTGGTAAGCAAAGAAATGGTTGATGAGCTGAAAACCCATGTCAGCGATATTGATTTTGAGCTTGCTGCGGCAAAAGAAAAAGAAATCCGCCATGATGTCATGGCCCATGTCTTTGTCTATGGTCAGCAATGCCCAAAAGCTGAAGCCATTATTCATCTTGGAGCAACCTCGCAATTTGTGGTCTGCAACACTGATCTTCATATTCAGCGTAAGGCTCTGATTCTGATTAAAAAAGACCTAATTAATGTTATTGCCAATCTTGCTGGTTTTGCTGTAAAATATAAAGATCTGGCAACCCTTGGCTTCACTCATTACCAGCCGGCCCAGCCTACTACGGTTGGTAAACGAAATACGCTTTATATTCAGGATTTATTAATGGATTTGGAGTATATTGAATATCTCACTGTCCAATTAAAAGCACGGGGTGCCAAAGGAACAGTCGGAAGTCAGGCAACTTTTCTTGAGTTGTTCAAAGGTGACCATGGTAAAGTTAAAGCATTGGATGAATTAGTTGCCAAAAAACTTGGTTTTAGCGATGTTTTTCCGGTTACCGGTCAGACATATCCCCGCAAGCTTGACATGAAATTGTCAGAAACCCTGGCCGGTATAGGGGCTTCCGCCCATAAATTTGCGGTGGACCTGCGTCTGTTGTCAAATCTGAAAATGCAGGAAGAACCTTTCAGTAAAAAACAGGTGGGCAGTTCAGCCATGGCCTACAAACGAAATCCAATGCGCTCGGAACGGATGACCGCTCTTGCCCGTAAACTCATGGGACTTCCGGCAAATTTTGCCGCCACCGGGGCAAATCAATGGTTTGAACGCACTCTGGATGATTCTGCAATCAGAAGAATGGATATTGCCCAGACCTTTCTTTTAACTGATGCCATACTAAAGCTATACTTAAACATAACCAGTGATATGGTTGTTTATCCGAAACAAATAGAAAAGTATCTTCGCTCAGAACTGCCCTTTATGGCCACAGAGAAAATTCTCATGGCCTGTGTTGAACGGGGAGAAAGCAGGCAGGAAATGCATGAGATTATCCGTGAACATTCTATTGCCGCTGGCCTGAGGGTCAAACAAGAGGGTGAGGAAAATGATCTCATTGACCGCCTTGGCAATGATGAGCGAGTTCCTTTTGCAAAGGATGAATTAGACAGGCTGCTTGGTAATTACAGTGATTTTACCGGTCGCTCGGCTGAGCAGGTTGATGATTATATCAATGAGGTTGTGCAACCGGTGCTTGAAAAGCATAAAGAGTTGCTTGGTAATGTTAATGCAAGTCTTAAAGTTTAGCATAAGCGGACAACCATAGAGACGGGTTTCAAACCCGTCTCCACCGCAACCATCAGCCATGCCGGTGCCACCGTGAAGACGGGTTTGAAACCCGTCTCTACCAAATCCAGACAGTTTAACCTGAGTTGAGCGATTTTCTAACTCGACCTGCACTCATCTCTTGCACGCCAAGGCTTCCCGAAAATCCTCAACAGACCAACGGGTATGCCTGCGGTTTTCGGAAAGCCTTGGCGCACAAGATATAAGCACATATCTTCGTCATAAAATCGCTCAATTCAGGTTTAAGAAAATTGTCCAAAAAACAAGGTATTTTGATAGAGCCGTTTAGCACTCGTTATGGCGATAATTATAAACCAGTAATGCCGATTACTGAGATGATAGAAATATATCTGAAAATACAACCTGCTAAAATTGTCTGGCTTAAATATATCCTTGAGGGTTACGATGGTCTTGGTCTGCTGACTACCGTAAATCGTCACGATGGGTTAGTTTTTATTACCACCCACCCTTCTCTTCTTGATGATCTGTACAAATTGCTCTCTGCTATTGTTATGGAGATCAAAAAAGACCAGCCAGACCTTTAACTGTTTTATATATCTCCCCGATACTGCGTAACAATATAACATACAATGAGTTTATCATTTTTCATTAAAACCTTTGGCTGTCAGATGAATGTCCGTGATTCTGAAATCATTGCCCATT
>CAYRGM010000091.1:0-7768 GCA_964423765.1 uncultured Desulfobulbaceae bacterium | reverse complement strand
TTTCATAATCTAACCTTATTATTTGTACAATTTCAATTGATTTCTGCATTCATCCTTGCATATACTTTTTTCATCATCAATTCTTTCACTAAGCCACCGAATGACTGGTCTTCCAGTATCTTTGCAAATATCTCATGATTTTGATCCATCCGTTCAATCAGCTTGTCAATAAACATCTCTTCAAAAGCGTATTTAAAGGTATCCAGTTTATTGACCTTCGCAGCGTACTAATGCTACCGCTACTCAAGAAGCTCAAAATGGATGAAGATAGAGTTCAGCTGAATAATTACCTCGATTTCATAAAATCCCCGCATCAAAACTATACATACCATACCAAATAGAGTATCTTGCTGGCTTAATTATGGATATGGGCAGTTCAAGCAGCCTGACATGAATTAAACAAGAAACGATACAAACCATGAACAGTAAGGAATTTCTCAACAAATGTTTCCTCTTTGATATTGAAATCAATGAGAACAATGAGATATATTCCCTCGGTGCTGTGTATGGTGACGACTCATTTCTGCTGGAGTCCGGAAGAAGAATCAACAAAAAGCAATTAGCTGATTTTGACGCACTTGCCGCTCAAGCAGATTTTATCCTTGGCCACAATATCCTCTCCCATGACATTCCTCACTTGGCCAGACTGGCCCCGGAACTGGCACTCCTGCAAAAACCGCTCATCGATACCCTCTATCTTTCACCGCTTGCCTTTCCGGAAAACCCTTATCACCGTCTGGTAAAAGATTATCAGATCGTTCGGGACAGCGTAAATAATCCTGTGCAGGATGCAAAACTTGCCGGACGAATTTTTTCTGAACAATGGGAGGCATTTAGCCGGCAAATAGAGGCCTGTTCTGATGCTCCTCTACTCTATCGCAGTTTTTTTCATCAGGATACAGAGTTGATTGGTCTGTCTTTGGCAATGAAAGAGATGGGCATCTCGCGTCTTGAGGGCGATGATCTCCTTGAGAGCTTTTCCTGGTTTATCCGTGAGAAAGTTTGTAAAAAAACTTTGCAGTATTTACTTGATCGACTTAGTGATGGCAGCATCAACTTGCCGCCACTTGCCTATGTCACAGCCTGGCTCACTGTGGCCGGTGGCAACTCTGTGCTCCCGCCGTGGGTGCGTCATCACTTCCCTGAAGTACGCCAGCTTCTTGAGCAATTACGAGAAAACCCGTGCAATAACAAAGATTGCCAGTACTGCAGCATATATCATAATCCCAAACACTTTTTGAAAAACTTTTTTGGTTTTGCTGATTTTCGCTCAACTCCTGCCAGCAAAGACGGGAACAGCCTGCAACAGGAAATTGTCCAAGCCGCAGCCGCAAATCATTCAATCTTTGCCACATTACCAACAGGCGGCGGCAAATCCCTCTGCTATCTTCTCCCGGCACTTATGCGCTACCAGCGCCATAACGCTTTGACTATTGTCATCTCTCCCCTGCAGGCTCTGATGAAGGATCAGGTGGACAATTTTTCCAGCCAGACAGGAACCGGTGTTGCGGCCGCCATTTCAGGAATGCTGACCCTCCCCGAAAGGCGTGTGGTTCAGGAAGGTGTACGGCTGGGCGATATCGCTATTTTGTATGTTTCGCCCGAGCAACTACGCAACAACTCCTTTATCAACACCGTCAAACAGCGCGAGATCGGGGCCTGGATCTTTGATGAGGCTCATTGTCTTTCCAAATGGGGCCATGATTTCCGGCCGGACTATCTCTATTCCATCCGCTTTATCAGAGAGATGGCACAACGGGAAAAATGCAGCATCCCACCTGTACAGTGTTTTACCGCCACCGCTAAAAAAGATGTAAAACTTGAAATAATCGACATATTAGGACGGGAACTCGGACTCAAAATCATGGAATTTGCCGGGGGACACGAGCGTTCAAACCTGATTTATGAAGTCTATCCCACAAGTTCCTATGAGAAAGATGAAACTGTTCTGGAGCTGCTCCGTATTCGATATCATGCTTCCGGCAGTGTGGTTATTTACTGTGCCAGACGAAAAAGCACTGAAGAGCTGGCAGAGCTCCTGCAAAACAAAGGTTATATTGCCCGGGCCTTTCATGCAGGCCTGGTGCCGTCTGAGAAAAAACATATTCAGGAGGATTTTATCAAGGGTGATATCCCGATAATATGTGCAACAAATGCCTTTGGTATGGGAATTGACAAGGATAATGTCCGCCTGGTTATTCATTATGATATTCCGGGCTCTCTTGAAAATTATCTGCAGGAAGCAGGACGCGCCGGGCGAGACAGAAATACAGCCGAATGTATCCTGATTTTTACGGATCAGGATATTGAAACCCAGTTTACTCTAAGCTCTATTTCAAGACTTAATAAACGCGAGATAGCCCAACTGCTACGGGGCCTGCGCTATGCTGCCAAGGGAGGAAAGGAACTGGTTATCACCACCGGTGAACTTATGCGTCAGGAGGTTGTGGACCTTGATCCGGAAGAGATGCACAATGTTGATACCAGGGTAAGAACAGCAATTTCCTGGCTGGAACGGAGCGGGTTTCTGGAGCGCAATGAAAATAACACCAGAGTTTTTCAGGGTACACCTCTGGTTCAGAATCTGGTGGAGGCCAAAGAAAAGATCGATTCCCTGGGGCTTTCAAAGCGTCAGCAGGAACGCTGGATGTCTATTCTGGCAGCGATCATGGAAAACCGAATGCCAGGCCGGGCTTTCAGTGCCGATGAGCTGGCAGGTCATAGTTCTTTTCAGACAACCGAACATGATTGCACTAATGAAACTGAATCCCAGCGGGTTATTCGCACCCTGCAAGATATGGCTGAGCAGGGTTTGCTCAACAAGGAAACTACTCTCAGCGCTTATATTTGCCATAAAGTTGCAAACAGCTCCAAAAACCGACTGCAACAAACCTCTGTTCTGGAGCGGGATTTTTTACAGGTTCTTGAGCAAACTGCCCCTGAGACGGAAACGGAAAGTCATCTGGAAATTGATCTGAGGCAGGTGAATCAAAAACTTCTGGATATGGGGCATGACTACGCCACCCCGCGTTGCCTGAACCTGATGCTCCATGGTCTGTCATTGGATGGGAAAGGAATTGCCGGACAAAAAGGCAGTGTCAGTATCCGGGATCGCGGCTATCATAGATTTTCCATGATGCTGCACAGGGACTGGCAATCGTTGAATGCCACAGTGAAAATTCGTCAGCAGGCAGCGTTCAAGGCCTTGGATGTTCTGGTGGCTGCGGTTCCTGCAGATGCCCCGGCAGGAGCTGCTATTCTGGTGGAATTCACCCTTGAAAAGATCATTGACGAGCTGAACCATGATATACTCCTTCCTAATTTGAAAGACCCCCTGGCTGCGGCGGAACGGGCCTTAACTTTTATGAACGAGCAGTCCATCATCGACCTGCAACAGGGGCTTGCTGTGTTTCGTCAAGCCATGACCATAAGCCTGAACCTGGAGAAAAAAGGAATTTCCTATACAAACAGTGATTTTGCCCCGCTGAAAACCCATTATGGAGAGCGCAATTTCCAGATCCATGTGATGAACGAGTATGCAAAACTGGCGTTAGACACCATTAATGCAGCAAGGGGGTTGGTGAGTTCTTATTTTCAGGATGACAAGAAGGATTTTATCAAACGCTTTTTCCCTGGCCGTGAAAAAACATTACAAAGGGCAACCAGCGAGCAGTCCTACCAGCAGATTGTTGATGATCTTCACAATCCTGCTCAGGAGGCCATTGTTTCAAGCAACACAAACAGCAATATTCTGGTTCTTGCAGGGCCGGGATCGGGAAAAACAAGAGTGGTTGCCCATCGTATAGCCTTTCTGCTTCGGGTTAAACGGGTTCGTCCCGGCTCCATTCTTGCTCTTTGCTATAATCGTTCTGCCGTCATAACCTTGCGAAAACAGGTGAAAGATCTGATTGGCCATGATGTACAGCGGATCACAACCCTCACCTTTCATGGCCTGGCTCTTCGTGTCACCGGTCGTTCATTGACAGAGCAACACCTTGAGACAACAAGCAACACAGAGATCAATTTTTCAAAACTTATCCGGGATGCCATAAAGCTGCTGACAGGAGAAAGCGAGGTCCTGGGCTTTGGCGATGGACAACCCCGGGATGAGCTGATTAACAGGTTCAGCCATATCCTGATTGATGAATATCAGGACATTGATGAGGAACAATATACGCTGATTTCCCTTCTGGCCGGGCGAAATCTCAAGGCAAGTGAAGAGAAGATGACCATCATGGCAGTTGGTGATGATGATCAGAATATCTATCGCTTTCGTGGCACCAATGTTGAGTTTATTCGTAAATTTCATCATGACTACGGGGCGAGCATCCACTATTTGACAGAAAATTATCGCTCAAGTGCAAATATTATTGCGGCTGCCAACCAACTTATTGATCACAACCGTGACCGGATGAAAACCGATCATCCAATTCGGATAAACAGCGGTAGAAAAACGCTGCCAGCAGGCGGCAATCTGCAACAGAGTGATCCGGAAGGTAAGGGCCGGGTCGCAATTCTTACAGTAGCAGATAAGAACACACAGGCCTTAACAGTTTTAGAGGAAATTCAAAAACTGCAAGAGCTTGAAAAAAATTTCACCTATTCGGACTGTGCCGTTTTAAGCAGAGAATGGCAGGGTCTTGATCCGCTCCGCACCCTGTTTGAAGCGGAAAATATCCCTGTTTCCAGCAATTGGGGAAGATATAATTTCCCTGCTTTTATCCGTATCCGGGAAAATGAAAAACTCCTGAGCTATTTGCGGGAAAACATTACAAAAGATATGCAGGCAACCACTCTGCTGAACCTGTTGCCGCTAAACCAGCAAGACGATAATCTCTGGCAGGAAAATCTTCGCAGTATCATTGAAATCTGGGCCGAAGAAACAGCCGACACCGCCCAGCCTGTACCGGATATTCTGGATTATCTCTATGAAACACTAAGTGATCAGCGTCGTGCCGGGAATCTTGGCAACGGAGTCTTCCTCTCCACGGTCCATTCCGTAAAGGGTATGGAATTTAATCATATTTTTATTCTTGCTGATAACTGGCAGCAGAAACAGGGAGCGGAACTTGAAGAAGAGCGGCGTCTCTTTTATGTTGCCATGTCACGGGCAAGAGAATCACTCCATCTTTTTTCACTGCGGCATAAAAGTAAATTCAAAACACATCCCCACATCTCACTTCTTAACGGAGAAGAAATTTTTCACAAAACAGTTGACCTTGAAACAACAGACAAGCTGCCACAATATCATTATGAGATTTTGGGCATGAAGGAGCTGTTTATCGATTATGGCGGCATTAAAGCCGCATCTCATCCCATACATAAGGAGTTAAGCAGACTCCATCCCGGTGATACCCTACAGCTTGTGGAATATAACGGACAATTGGAATTGACCAGCCGAGGGACAACCGTGGCCCGCCTGTCGAAAGATTCCGCCAAACACTGGCAATCCCGGCTGCAATTAGTTAAATCTGCAAA
The DNA here is from genome assembly GCA_964423765.1 of uncultured Desulfobulbaceae bacterium. Lineage (GTDB taxonomy): Bacteria > Desulfobacterota > Desulfobulbia > Desulfobulbales > Desulfobulbaceae > DRLX01. The sequence continues at coordinate 2,290 of CAYRGM010000091.1, read as the reverse complement.
GATTATTGCCATGACCACACGACATCGCCTTGATATCAGAGATGATGTTTTTGTAAAACGCTGTCATCTGGACAAATGGGAGTTACCTATTGTTGAGCTCAAGGTTGACAATGAGTGTACTCATGACAAAATGTAATAAAAGATCACCCCCATTTTTCCTGGTGTTATCTCAAGAATATGTAACCTCTCTAAAAAGTGATGGAACAACCATTGTCGGTCGATGTCAAACTCCCAAGCCTCACACATTTGCGAGACTGAAACGAGATGTAGAAGTTTGTACTTATCTGGTGAACGCTTACTCTTTCTTCAATTTGCGAGATAATATATCTATCTGCTCGCGTACTCCATTTTTTCTGGAGCGTTCACGGGTTACTACCTTGATGGCATAAAGCACTGTGGAGTGATCACGATTATACAAGGCACCTATATTTGCCAGTGAATGATCGGTATATTTGCGAGTAAGATACATGGCCACCTGCCTGGGAAAAGTGATGTTTTTTTGCCGGGAACGAGACATGAGAGCGTCAACAGAAACATTATACTCACAACTAATCAACTCCCGAATATCTTTTCCCGTTAACTGCCGCGACATTTCCACGAGGTTGCTTAATGAATCTTTGACCATATTTATGTCAGGTACAGCCGCTAACAGGCACGATTTTGCCCGGATAGCGAGAAGAGCACTCTCAATCTTTCTGATGTCTCCTGTTAAGTGACGGGCAAGATAATCTATCAATTCATCATTGAGTTTAATATTGTTTATTTCAGATTTGTTACGAATAATCATGACCCTGGTATCGTAGTCTGGAGCCTCAATATCGGCAATCAGACCGGAAGTCATTCTGGAGCGAAAATCATCATCCAGTCCTTTTAATTTTTGTGGTGCCACTGCCGAGGTTAGGATTACCCTGCGGCCAGACTTGATCAGATAGTCAAGAACTATGTTCAGCTCTTCTTGAGTCTTGTTTTTGCCAACCAGGGTGTGGACATCTTCGACCAGTAGCATGTCGCAATTGTTCACATACTTACGGCTGAATGTATCCATAGTTCTGTTTTTCAGACTATTAACCATTTCTGCGGTAAACTGCTGGGCAGTTAAATAATGAAGTCGAGTTGATGGTGCCGTATCCATAACCGTATGGACTACTGCCTGGGTTAAATGGCTTTTGCCAAGGCCGGTGCCGGAGTTCATAAACAAGCAATTGCCATAAGATTTATCTCCTCTGGCAAGAGAATCACAAGCTGAACGAGCCAGAACATTGCTCTCACCAACCATGAACTGTTCAAAAGTATAGCCGGGGTGAAGGGAACGGATACTGTTTGCAGTTTGGGTAGTACCGGGCAAGCGAAGCTGTCCCTGAGGGTGACTTGCTACAACTGGTTCACTTTGGCTGGCAATCGACAACTTTACCATAATCTGGGTACCGACCACCTGTTGAGCAGTCTTGTGAATTACCTCAAGATAGCGATCCTCAACCCAGGAGCAAAAAAAACGATCCGGAGCCGCTAAGGTAATATCATATTCGCTAATCTTCTCACAAGAAAGAGGCTCAATCCATAGACCGTATTCATTTTCTGGTAACATTTGCCGCAGAGCCAATTTAATTGTATCCCACATCATATTTTTTCCCTTATTTTTTTGTAACTATTCAGCGAGCTGAACAAACGCCCATCACATAGGGCTGTAACCGTTCTCATTAACTAACACCTAAACCCTGCACTTCAGAAAATGAAAAAATTATTTTTTATTTTATACCAGTAAGTTACTATCAAATTTGACCATAAACTCACTCATCATTTGAGTGAAGACAAATTTTTTCATTTTCTTTGCCCTTCGGGATTGGCAATTGCAGGATTTAGGTAACACATGACCTTCCAGTAGCACTCCCTGTGCATCAAATCATCTTTCATTCTTAGGACGATTTAAGTCGGTTGCTATTTAGTAGGCTACTATTACTTTGAAATGCCTCAAATGGTCAAAGTCAATTTGGGTCGATTTGCTAAAATGTTGAAGGTAATATTGTGCAAAAGTAAACATCTGCTATATCCTTGATAGGCTTGGGTTTGCAGAGACTAATAACTATAAACCTGCCTTAAACCTTAAAGTTTTTTCATTTCAACTAAAATGCCCATAATATTAAGAAGGTAGCTGGAGCTTAGAGGAGTTATTAACAAAATATTCACAAAATCTTTACTGATGATAGGTCAATTTTACTGGCCAATACTCTAAAATACTTAATTTCAGAAGTCCTGACTTGGGGGGAAAGTTAAGTGACGCAATTCTTTCCTT
>CAYRGM010000090.1:0-7970 GCA_964423765.1 uncultured Desulfobulbaceae bacterium | reverse complement strand
ATCCTGTTTTCGACTTCCAACTTCTGTCCCCTGTCCCTTTTATGGTCGATAATTCTCAATTATCAATTATCTCTGATAACCTCATCCAGAATATCCTTTCCACCTTGGCGAATAAGGGTTTCAGCAAGGTCTATGCCTAATTGTTCAGCATTTTCAACGGCAACGCTCTGCTGCTCACGAAGAATTTGACTGCCATCCACCCTGGCAATGAGACCTGTCAAGGTGATTTTATCACCTGATAAAACAGCATGGCCGCCAATGGGAACCTGACAACCACCCTCAAGGCGAAGAAGAAAAGCCCGTTCCGCCGCGACTGTAACCGCAGTTTCAGGATCATGAAGAAACTGCATGCTGCTTAACAGGTCGGTATCGCCTGTGCGCAGTTCAATACCAAGGGCACCCTGACCAATAGCGGGCAGCATCTCTTCCATGGTAAACAAACTGGTAATTCTTTTTTGCATATTAAGGCGGTTTAAACCTGCTGCCGCCAGAATGATTGCCGCATATTGTCCCTCATCCAGTTTTTTCAAGCGGGTATCTAAGTTACCGCGTAAATCATTGATAACCAGATCGGGCCGCAAGGCAGACAACTGGGCTTTGCGCCTGAGACTTGAAGTACCAATGACCGCTGCCACCGGCAATTCATCAAGGTTATTATATTTGGTGGAGACCAACGCATCTGCGGCAACTTCTCGGGGTGGGATAATGGCTACGATTAGACCATCCGGAATTTTAGCCGGTACATCTTTCATTGAGTGAACTGCAAGGTCAACCCGTTCATCAAGCAGTGCGTCTTCAATTTCCTTGACAAACAATCCCTTCCCCCCGACTTTGGCAAGGGGAACATCAAGGATTTTATCACCCTTGGTGGTTATCCTGACCAATTCCACATCTGTTTCAGGATATTTCAGTTCAATTTGTTTTTTAACCCAGGTTGACTGGGTTACAGCTAACAGACTGGCCCTTGTCCCTATTTTTATGCTTTTCTTCATATGTTTTTTATTTTATATTGTCCCTCTCGTTCCCACGCTCCTGCGTGGGAACGCCTAACTATGGCTATGCATTGCTACCTGTGATCGCTTACAGCTAACTTGCTCCAGCCATGATGCTACTCATTTCGCCAGTTCATCCAACAAAGCTGCTGCAAAAAGAGGAATCATTAACTCATGATGGCCGGTAAAGTTAAAACCACGCCCGGATTCAAGAACAGGCCGTTGCACAACATTGACGGCAGGCCGATAATGACGAATAAAATCAAAATTGGCAGTGGTTATGTTCTTCACTTCATGACCAAGATTTATGGCCACGGTTAAGGCCTTGAGAAAAACTTCAGGGAGTAGCACTGCCGAGCCAATATTGCAATAGACCCCATCTTGCAGATTACTGACGAGACCGGAGAAAATTTTAAAATCAAGATGACCGGTCTTGCCAATGGCTGCCCCATCGGCATCAGGATGAATATGAATTATATCCGTTCCCATGGCAACATGGACGGTTACAGGAATATTTAATTGATAGGCCCGGGCTAAGAGACTGCGACTGTTATGGGGGAAACCCGCCTCAACAAGGGCCTGCCCAACCGCCTCGCCCATACCAATATTTTTTTTTGCCCCACAGTTAATGGCCAAGTTAAGAAACTCTCCGGTCTCTTTTGCCGCTCCAAAAGCACCCTGACCCAGCACCTCAGCCACATCTTCCGAAGTCTGACCGGCCATGGCAATTTCACTGTCATGGATAATGCCAGCACCATTGACAGCAATGGAGGATATAATCCCCCGCTCCATAAGATCAATCAATATCGGATTAAGACCAACCTTGATCACATGGGCTCCCATCCCCATGATCACCGTTTTTTCCTGCCGGACAGCACCCGCAACCCGACGAATAAATTCCGGAAAATCAGCTCCGCTTAACTGGTTTGGCAGACAGTTGATAAACTCAATCATACTCATGCCAGGTTTGACAGGGCTGGCAAAATCCTCAACACTTACCCGGGAGTGACGGTCATAGAGGGAATAGGTATTAAGTTGATTGAAATCAAGTGGTTGTATAGAGTATTTTGACATGATCTTGTTTATGCAAACATGGCTGTTTCCACCAGTTCACAGAGCATATGTTCCACCCAGAGATGGCTTTCCTGGATATGGGGGGTGAAGTCGGAGGGAACATTGAGAACAAGCTCACTGATTTCTGCCAGTTTTCCACCTGGATTTGCCAACCCTCCGGTCAGAACAACAGTTCGTATTCCCATGTCCCGAGAGGTTTGGACTGCCCGGATAACATTGGCAGAATTACCGGATGTTGAAATACCAAGTGCCAGATCTCCCGGTTTACCAAGAGCCTCTATCTGTTTGGAAAATATCTGTTCAAAAGAAAAATCATTGGCAATGGCAGTGATGGTCGAGCTGTCCGTGGTCAGGGCAAGTGCCGGCAGCGGCCTACGATCAACTAAAAACCGATTGACAAATTCCGCAGCAAGATGCTGGGCATCGGCAGCACTGCCGCCGTTACCGAAAATAAGCAATTTGCCGCCCCGGGTAAATGTTTCCTTAATCCAGCCAACTGCCATTACTATTTTATCTGCGGACTCTCTGGCAAAGTTTTGTTGGGTTGTTATCGATAAGGCAAGATTTTCAAAAATACGGTTTTTCATGGTTTGTCATGGTTAAGGCAGTGAACAAGGCGTTTTCGCAAAAAAATTACTGTAACTTGGCAAGCAACTCTTCAGATATTTCCTTGATTCCCATGGAACCTTCAAGGGACACAACCTTGGCTGAACCATTATTTTTGAAATAATTAACTGCTGCCATGGTGCCGGTTGTGTCATCATAATAGATATCATGCCGTTTACTGATGGCACCTTCATCCTGATCATCGGCACGGGCGGAAAGCTCGCCACCGCAGACCCGGCAGGTCAGCTTGCCGTCTTTTTCCACGGGCTTAATGGCTTCAAAGGCAATGTGGTTAGGATGATTATTATTATTGGCACAGAGCCGACGCCCCATGATCCGTTCTTTGGCAATCTGACGATCAAGAATGATTTCAATAACATAGTCAAGGGGCATATCCTGTCCTTGTAATGCCTTGTCCAGAGCCTCAGCCTGGGCAAGCGAGCGGGGAAAACCGTCCAGGAGCCAGCCTTTATCCTTGGATTTTTCCAGGGTTGCAAGCACCATGGGAATAGTAATATCATCGGGAACTAGGTCACCACTGTCAATATACTCTTTAGCTTTTTTACCAAGTTCGGTGCCGCCTTTTATATGTTCACGAAAAATACTCCCGGATTCAATATGATCCAGACCATATTTTTCTTTGACAATGGCACCCTGGGTACCTTTACCACTACCGTTTGGACCAAAAGCAAGAATGTTCATAAACAGTCTCCGTATGTTAAATTTAAGCAATTTCAGATTATCAGTACATTAGAACCTGAGTTGAGCGATTTTTTAGCTTGATCTGCACCAAGTAAGCTAATGCAACGAGACTCCGATATCTGCGGCATAAAATCACTCAAATCAAGTATACAAGATAACCCTCTGATTTGCTATGAATAATCCCATTATCAATGAATCATCTCTCATTGATGCGAGGCTAATATAGCATTGCTTTTTTTCTTTTGCCATGAAAAAAAAGAAGAAAAGTAGTATATAACAAGAGTGACAACAGAAACGAATTTTCATGCTGTCCATGTTATGTTTTAAAAGAGGTTATGCAGTTCACAGGTATTTTGTACAGGATAAGAAAAAATGAAAAAAGAGATAAAAATAGGTATGATAGGGTTCGGCACAGTGGGCAGAGGGTTTGCTGAAGTACTGCTTTGCCAACAGGAAAGAATAACCAAACGGAGCGGGATAAGCCTCCACTTAGATAAAATTTTTGCCCGCAGCCTTGAAAAATTGCCGGATAAATATTCTGATTCCATACTGGTTAACAATGCCGATGCAATCATAAAAGACCCTGATATTGATATCGTCGTGGAACTGATCGGCGGGATTGAACCGGCCAGAACCATGGTGCTTGCAGCCATCGCCAATGGCAAACATGTGGTTACCGCCAATAAATCCCTGCTTGCCGAAAAGGGACGGGAAATTTTTGCGGCTGCCGCGGAGCATGAGGTTGATGTTGGTTTTGAAGCCAGTGTCGGCGGCGGTATTCCAGTCATAAAAACATTGAAGGAAGGGCTGGCAACCAACCGTATTCTTTCCATCATGGGCATCATGAACGGCACAGCCAACTATATCCTGACCCGGATGACCAGCGAGGGAGCATCTTTTTCTGATGTACTCCATGATGCCCAGGAACTCGGTTTTGCCGAGGCTGATCCGACCTATGATATTGAAGGAATTGACACTGCTCATAAACTGGCTATTCTGATGACCATGGCATATGGAATGGATGTTACCCTGTCAGATATTGTCACCGAAGGAATTTCCAAAATTGAACCGATTGATATTCAATTTGCCAGGGAATTTGGTTACCGGATTAAACTACTTGCCATCAGCCGCAACCATGGTGGACATGTTGAGGCAAGGGTACATCCGACCATGATTGGGGAAAATCATCTCCTTTCCAGGATAGATGGGGCATTTAACGCCATTCACTTTACCGGCGACATGACAGGAGATATTCTACTCTATGGCCAGGGTGCCGGCAGCCTGGCAACTGGTAACGCTGTTGCCGCCGATGTCCTTGATATTGCCCGTAATATCCATGCGGGTTCCATGGGGCGGGTACCAGCACTCTCATATCTGCCGAAATATATCTCCCGGCGGGAGATCACCCCCCTTGATAAACTTGCCTGCCCCTATTACTTCAGGATATCTACCAACGATGAACCTGGGGTACTGGCAAATATTGCCGGAGTACTGGCAAAACATGAAATCAGTATTGAGTCGGTTATCCAGAAAGGTCGGATGCAACGAGGACAGGTAACCATTGTCATGCGTACCCATACAGCCTGTGAGGTCGCAGTCATAAAAGCCTTGGCAGAGATAGACGGCCTTGCCGTTGTGGTGACACCGACTGTGAAAATTCGTATTTTTACGGAAGGCTAGTGTCGCGTCAACGATGAAACGACGCATCTTGCTTGTCCTTTTCCGTGCCTGCTTTGTTGCGACTTGTGACGCATAGCACCACTATGCGTCACAAGCCACAACAAAGCAGGCACAAAAAATTACGGTGCAATATTACGCCATTTCACCATTGACGAGACACTAGAATAACAGAAGACTGGAAAAACAATAAATGAAATATATACTTGTAATCGGAGACGGCATGGGTGATGAACCCGTGGCGGAGCTTGGCGATAAAACAGTAATTGAGGCAGCAAAAATACCAGTGATTGACCGGCTGGCATCTCAAGGCGAACAGTTTCTGGTACGAACTGTCCCAGAAGGATACCTGCCGGGCAGTGATGTTGCCAACCTCTCTCTGCTAGGCTATGCCCCTGAAAAATATTATACGGGCCGGGCCCCCCTTGAAGCCGCCTCAATGGGAGTTGTCATCGCCGATGACCAGATAGCCTTTCGCTGCAACCTGGTCATGGTTGATTTTGCCGGTGACCAAGTAATCATGCGTGATTACAGTGCAGGTCATATCAGCAGCCAGGAGGCCGGAGAACTTATCCGGGCAATTCAGAAAAGTTGTGGAAATCAGTATATCCGTTTTTATCCCGGCATCAATTACCGCCACCTGATGCTCATGAAAGATGCTCCCGCCGACTTGCAAACCGTACCGCCCCATGATTATACTGATGATGATGTCACAGGTTTTTATAATATCTATATGAAACAACCTGTTTTCAGAGAACTTTTAAACAAGGCAAGGCAGGTGCTGGCGGATCATCCTGTTAACAAGGAACGAATTCGTCAAGGGCAAAATCCTGCCAATTTCATCTGGCTCTGGGGTGAGGGGAAGAGTCCGGATATGCCGCCCTTGTCAGAGAGGTTTGCTCTGCAGGGCTGTCTGGTTTCAGCGGTTGATCTCTTAAAAGGGATAGGAGTGTATGCCGGCCTGGATGTGCCTGATATTGAAGGGGCAACCGGTTACATAGACACCAATTACGAAGGCAAGGTCGAGGCCTTGCTGAACTCCCTAAAAAAGAATAATTTTGGCATAATTCACCTCGAAGGACCGGACGAGGCCGGGCATCGAGGTATTCTTGCCGATAAACTGCAAGCGGTGGAAGACCTGAATAACCGGGTGGTTGCCCCGATAATAACTGCAATGGAACAAAGAGGCCAACCGTTTCGCATGGTGGTATGTATGGATCATTTTACTCCGCTTACCATCCGTACCCATACAGACTGGCCGGTTCCTGTTCTTCTTTATGATTCCAGGGGGAGTAAAAGAGCAAGCGGTTTACCGTATACCGAGGAAAATGCCAAAAAAACCGCCTTAAACCGTGCCCTGGCACCGCTTAGTGGAGAAGATTTTTTTCATTATTTTATCCATGGGGAACCATAACGATCATGCAGATTGAGATGAGGGGGCCGATTTTCAAGACGGAGTACCGGGTTATCTACGGGGACACCGATGCCGGCGGGGTTGTTTATAATGCCAATTATCTGCGTTATTTTGAGATAGGCCGTACCGAAATGATGCGGGCCTGGGCAATGACTTATGCAGAAATTGAAGAACAGGGAGTGATCCTGCCGGTTACCGAAACTTATCTGCGTTACAAGGCACCGGCTTTTTATGATGATCTGCTGACCATCACCACTTCTTTTGTTGAGATCAAAAGAATTTCCTGCCGTTTCCACTACCGGGTAAGCTGCTACAGAGACGGCAGGGAGGTATTATTAGTTAAAGGTTTTTCCAAGCATGCCTGTATTGATCGCCAAGGAAAACTAACTGCCTTTCCTGATAATATAAAAGATAAAATTGAGGCGGTTTTTTTTAATATTCCCTGATCTTTTAAAGATACTTATGGTAGTTAATCAATAACCGTTCACCAAGGGTATAGATTTGCAGTAAGCGACTTGCTGTAACCGGCAACCACACCAAATATCCTTGCCATGTTTTGTTTTTTCAGTTTTATCCTGTTTTTGCCCATAGCCAACATGCAGAATTTAAGTCAAAAGAAATGGAGAGATGAATGGTAATTTTACTATTGACTATAAACAAATAATCATATATAATAAAATGGTCGTTTGCGTGATGGATAAAAGAGGAGTAGCCGTTCACCATGTGAGCATTCTTATTTCTTGTACCAAAGATGGCAACATATTTTGTCATCCGAATTTTTATTTTTTTGCAAATGTATCGCGGGGTGGAGCAGTCTGGTAGCTCGTCGGGCTCATAACCCGAAGGTCAGAGGTTCAAATCCTCTCCCCGCTACCATAGTAAACTTAACAACGAAAAAGACCATACTCGTCACACCCGATTTCCAACCTCTGCACACTATCCCTTAAGCATATCAGAGAGAATCCCCCTGCCCCTCAGTGATAAAACGGTAAATATGTTTCTTTATCCTGAGCTGAGCAATTTTTCTTGCAACAAAGAGTTTGGGCGAAAAGGCAATTTTTCAAGGTAGCCTTAATAAATCGCTCAACTCAGATATGATGAATGCACAAAAAAGCCCCTGCTACTTGTATGTAACAGGGGCTTTCTTCGTTGAATCGTAAAAAATTACTTCTCATGCATAGTCAGTATGCCTTTCTAATATTTCACCTCATGGTGAACACCAAGGGCTACCTTGTACAAGATGGTCAGGATAAAAGCTCCCAATGCCCAGATACCAATGGTAATCAAAATCTCATTAACGGTGGGGATATACTCGGTAATCTCTTTCAACGGAGAAGGAACAAAACCACCAAGAACAAAACCGACTCCCTTGTCAAGCCATGCTGAAAAGAAAATTGATGCACAGCCAAGTCCTATCCAAATGTCACTTTTATGATTTCTGGTGTAGGGCGTGGCAAGAATTGTGACACCGATAATAAAGAAGATCACAAATCCCCACATGAATG
>CAYRGM010000089.1:0-8160 GCA_964423765.1 uncultured Desulfobulbaceae bacterium | reverse complement strand
TGCAACGGCGAGATATCAGCACATATCTGCGTCATAAAATCGCTCAATTCAGGTAAAACTATCTCATTGCAACAGTTAAATGGCAGTAGTGAAACCGAGCATATCTTACCGTAAACATTAATAAACACAAGGAGAAAGCATGTCGGAAGTCAGGGTGCGGTTTCCCCCCAGCCCCACGGGCTATCTGCATATAGGCGGTGCCAGAACTGCGGTTTACAACTGGCTATATGCCAAAAAACATCACGGCAAACTGGTACTCCGCATTGAAGACACCGATGCACAGCGCTCCACTAAAGCATCCATTCAGGGTATTTTAGAGAGTTTAAAATGGCTGGGTATCACTTGGGACGAGGGGCCTTATTTTCAATCTGAATACGCCGGGGAGCATATCGAGGCGGCCAACAAGTTGCTTATAGCAGGCCATGCCTACAAGTGCTTCTGCACCAGGGAAATACTGGATGCCAAGCGGGAAGTCGCCGCAGCCGCCAAAGGCGATTATAAGTATGACGGTACCTGCCGTACCCTAAACATTACGCAGATAAAAGAAAACGAGAGCCAGGGGTTACCTTATATGCTTCGTTTTAAGGTGCCACGCCGGGACGGTAAGGTGGGCTTTGACGACAAGGTTTACGGGCGGGTTGAACGGAGCTACGCTGATATTGAAGATTTTGTCATCGTCCGTTCCAACGGTAAGCCCCTCTATCTGCTATGCAATGTGGTGGACGATATCCGAGATAGGATCAGCCATGTCATCCGCGGCCAGGACGGCCTGACCAATACCCCGCGCCAGATTCTGATTTACCAGGCATTAGAAGCACCGGTGCCGGTGTTTGCCCATATGCCGCTCACCCTGGACATTAAAAAGGCAAAGATTTCAAAACGCAGCCACGGTGAAATCGTTGCGGTCCATTTTTATCGGGATCATGGTTTTATCCCCTGGGCTCTGGTTAATTTTCTGGTGCTGTTAGGCTGGTCTACCTCTGATGATAGGGAAATCTTTTCACAAAACGAGCTGATCGAGGCTTTTTATCTTAAAGATGTCAACCGGGCAAACTCAATCTTCAATTACCGAAAAGGCGACCCTAAATTCTTCACCGATCCCAAGGCCATCAATATCAATGCCCATTATCTACGGACCATGCCCATAAAAGAAATCGCTGCCATGGTAAAAGAGGAATTTAAACAGCAAGGTCTCTGGGACGGTGCTTACGATGATAGTCGGTGCGACTGGTTTTTAAAGACCTTGAGCTTGATCCGGGAGCGTTTTCATACCCTAAAAGATTTTTCCACATTGGGCCGGGCCTATTTTGCCGACGACTTTCAGGTGGATGAAAAGGCACTTAAAAAAAATGTCCTGAAACACCCGCAACTTAAACAATGGCTGCCCATGCTGGCCAAGCGTTTTGAGAAATTGCCGGAATTCACCAAAGAAAACCTTGAAAGGACCGCCAGAGAATTCGCGTTAGAATTTGATGTAAAGGTAGGTATCCCAATCAATGCTTGCCGGGCCGTGATTACCGGTCAGATAAAAGGACCCAGCATGTTTGAGGTCTTGGAAATTATGGGTCGGGAGCGGGTGGTTAAACGCCTTCGGGAAGCAGAAAAGTATTTCGTATAAGGACTACAGATGACAAACAACAATGAGCAGCCAACCACCGATTTCATCCGCACCATTATTGCCGACGACCTTAAAAGTGGCAAACATACCGATATAATCACCAGGTTTCCACCGGAGCCGAACGGCTACCTGCATATAGGACATGCCAAATCCATCTGCCTCAACTTCGGTATCGCCCGTCAAAATGTGCAAAACATTGATAGCCGCTGTCACTTACGGTTTGACGACACCAATCCGACCAAGGAAGAAACGGCCTATGTGGAAGCAATCAAGGAAGATGTCCGTTGGCTGGGGTTTGACTGGGACCGGCATCTATACTTTGCCTCCGACTACTTTGAGCAGCTCTATGAATACGCAGAGCATCTCATAAAAAACGGCAAGGCCTATGTATGTAGCTTAAGCAGCGATGAAATAAGGCAATACCGAGGCACCCTAACCGAACCCGGCAGCAAAAGCCCCTGGCGCGATAGAACAATGGCGGAAAACTTAAGTTTGTTCAGACGCATGCGTTCCGGTGAATTTACCAACGGCACCCATGTCCTGCGGGCCAAAATAGACATGGCCTCCGGTAATCTCAACCTGCGCGACCCAGTGCTGTATCGTATCCTGCACGAAAAACACCACCGCACCGATGACAAGTGGTGCCTCTATCCCATGTACGATTACACCCATCCAATTTCCGATGCCCTTGAGAACATAACCCATTCCCTCTGCACCCTGGAATTTGAAGATCACCGGCCGCTTTATGACTGGATACTGACACAACTACCAATACCATGTCATCCACGGCAGATCGAATTCGCCAGGCTTAATTTAAGTCATACCGTACTCAGCAAACGCAAACTCCTGAAACTGGTTGAGGAGAAACGGGTCAGCGGCTGGGATGATCCACGGATGCCCACCCTGTCCGGCATGCGGCGACGAGGATATACCGCCTCGGCAATCCGCGATTTTTGCAACCGTATCGGCATTGCCAAAAAAGACAGCGTGGTGGATATGGCTCTCCTGACGCATTGCGTCCGGGAAGACCTTAACGAAAACGCCATACGGGTACTCAGCGTGCTGCGACCGCTGAAAGTAGTAATTACCAACTACCCCAAAGACCTGGAGGAAGAACTAACAGCCAAAAACCATCCCCAAAAACCAGAAATGGGTAGCCGCCAGGTAAAATTCTCACGGGAAATCTATATTGAACAGAGCGATTTCATGGAAGAGCCTCCTAAAAAATTCTTCCGTCTGGGACCGGGTCGTACGGTAAGACTGCGATACGCTTATTTCATTACCTGCGAAAAAGTGATTAAGGATGAAGAGAGCGGAGAAATTATCGAAGTGCATTGCACCTACGACCCGGCAACCCGCGGCGGCAACGCCCCGGACGGCCGCAAGGTAAAAGGTACTATTCACTGGGTCTCAGCCGCCCACGCCATACCTGCTGAAATACACCTTTATGACCGGCTCTTTACCGCTGAACAACCGGAAGCGGACAAGGAAAAAGATTTTCAGGAATTCCTCAACTCCGATTCTCTTGAGATTGTGTCCGGCTGCCTGCTTGAACCATCACTTGCCAGGGCCAAACCCGGTGAAAACTACCAGTTTGAAAGACAGGGGTACTTTTGTATAGATGCAGGCAATTCAACCAAGGAAAAACTGGTATTCAACCGCACCGCGGGCTTACGAGATTCCTGGGCAAAAAAGAGCAACAGATAAGATGGATGCAATAATTATATCGCCATACATTCTGGCGGGTCTTTTTTTTATAGTGGCATTTACCTATTCTTCCGTAGGTTTAGGGGGCGGGTCAGGTTACACCGCCCTGATGGCAATATTCGGCTTCAGCACCCTGGCAATACCGATGATTTCCCTGTCGCTCAATTTATTTGTCACATCCATCGGGAGCTATAATTTTCTCCGCAACAAACACGGCAAGATAAAACTTATTGCACCCTTTTTAATATCTTCAATGCCCATGGCATATCTGGGAGGCTCTCTGCACCTACCAGAAAAAATATTTTACTGGATATTATTAATATCATTGGTGTTTGTGGCATTGCGCATATATTTTTGGCAAAATACAACCATAAAACTTAATCTCAATCAGAAAGAAAAAATACTTATCTCGCTGTTTGCCGGTTCGATACTTGGCTTGATTGCCGGCATAGTTGGAATTGGCGGCGGCATTTACCTTGTCCCCCTGATAATCCTTTTAGGATTAGGCACTGAAAAAGAAGCTGCTGCCTGCGGTGCTATTTTTGTCTGGCTTAACTCTTTTTCAGGACTGATATCCCGCCTGCAGCACAACTCTATTGATTTAACAGATTATATCCCATTAATAGTCGCGGTCATAGCTGGAGGTGCATTAGGCTCATTTTTGGGATCGTTTAAGTTTTCGCCCAAGGTAATGGAGAAAATATTAGGCTCGATAATTATATTGGCAATATTTTTACTCAGCAAAAAAGTCATCTCCCTGTAACTGCATAAAAAATCTCTGCCTCTACCAACAAAAACAGCCCAATCAAAAATGATCAGGCTGTAAAATGGCTCCCCGGGAGGGACTCGAACCCCCGACAAGGTGGTTAACAGCCACCTGCTCTACCAACTGAGCTACCGAGGAATATTTGCTCATATGATTACATAAGATACGCAACGTCTAAATACCATAGAGCATAAAACCCGTCAAGAAAAAGTTAAAAATTGATTATAACCTGAGTTGAGCGTTTTTTTAACTTGATCTGCACCAGGTAAGCGAGTGCAACGAGACTCCGGTCTTTTGCACGCCAAGGCTCCCCAAAAATCCTTAACAGACCAACGGGTATGCCTGCGGTTTTCTTAGAAGCCTTGGCACACAGCAGTGCAACGGCGAGATATCAGCACATATCTGCGTCATAAAATCGCTCAATTCAGGTATAAATGATATCTCACTACAATCTCTATCACAATGGAAAGAAGAAGATAGCCTGAACACAAAAAATGACAGGAAATATACAGTAAAAATGATTGCACATCGCTAAAAAAAATGTTAGAAAATTAAGATTATGTCTGCAAATCATGTCGGGGCGTAGCGCAGCCTGGCAGCGCGCCTGCCTTGGGAGCAGGAGGCCGTAGGTTCGAATCCTACCGCCCCGACCATTTATTTAACCTGAATTGATAATGCTCGACCAGAAAGAGACATTTCGTTGTAAGCGCCAGTAGCTCAGCTGGATAGAGTACCGGACTACGAATCCGTAGGTCGCAGGTTCGAATCCTGCCTGGCGCACCAGTTTTTATAAAAAAATCCAGCAGGTTGTAAGGTCTGCTGGATTTTTTTTATTGTAATGGTGTAATAACTCATTTTTTATGGTTAAAAAAATAGTTATAATCGGCGGCGGTCTGGCTGGCTGTGAGGCGGCCTGGCAAGCCGCCAAGATGGGGTTTTGGGTTGAATTATACGAGATGAAACCATTTCGTTTCAGCCCTGCCCATGAGTCCGAATCATTGGCAGAGCTGGTTTGTTCCAATTCGCTGCGTTCCAATGTTGTTTCTTCAGCAATAGGGTTGCTCAAGGAGGAAATGCGGCAATTAGGTTCTCTGATTATTGCTGCAGCAGATGCAACTTCAGTACCGGCAGGTAAGGCCCTCGCTGTTGACCGTCAGCAGTTTTCTTCTTTCATAAGTGAAAAAATAACCGGCAACCCTGCCATCAAAGTTATCAGAGAGGAAGTCCTTGAAATTCCTGCGAGTAGCGATTTTCCTGTGATTTTGGCAACCGGTCCTCTGACTTCTGAATCGTTAACTACGGATTTGATAAGATTAACCGACAGCAGCCATCTTGCGTTTTATGATGCGATTGCTCCAGTGATTGTAGCGGAATCCATAGATATGGATACTGTTTACAGAAAATCCCGCTGGGATGATGACAGTCCGGGTGATTATCTTAACTGTCCGATGTCTGATAGAGAGTATAATAAATTCATTGATGAGCTTGACCGGGCTGAAACAGTACCGTTAAGGGATTTTGAAGAAGCAAAATACTTTGAAGGTTGCCTGCCCATTGAAGTTGCATGCAGTCGGGGCCGAGATACCCTCCGTTTTGGACCAATGAAACCAGTGGGGCTTGCCCATCCGCAGACTGGTGATCTTCCCCATGCTGTTGTCCAGTTGCGGACGGAAAATTTGATTGGCAGCACTTGGAATATGGTTGGCTTCCAGACTAAACTAACCTATCCGGAGCAGAAGAGAATCTTCCGGATGATTCCCGGTTTACAAAAAGCTGAGTTTACCCGACTTGGTTCTATTCATCGCAATACCTTTGTCTGTGCTCCAGAATTACTCACACCAACCCTGGAAATGAAAAAACAACCGGGATTATTTCTTGCCGGTCAGATATCAGGGGTTGAAGGTTATGTTGAGTCGGCATCCATGGGTCTTCTTGCAGGTCTTTTTGCCAGTTACAAGAGTCTATGTAAAGAATTACCTATTCCTCCGCAGGGTACAGCCCATGGTGCTTTGATTAACCATTTGACCGGCACTGATCCTGCCCGTTTCCAACCCTCCAATATCAATTTCGGGCTTTTTCCGCCTCTTGGAAAAAAGATTCGCAAGAGGGAACGGGGAGAATATCGGGCTAAGCTAGCTCTGGAATATATCAAGGAGTGGAAACAGAAAATGATTTTTTCTTGCTGAAAAAATAAAAAATATTCTCTTTCAGACCTCGTAAACGCCCTGTTTGAGAGACAATTTCCTTTCTAACTTCCCCGCCCCCTTCATAAACCGACAGTTACAACCTTGTACCAACAATTTCCTTTCCCGCTTTCCCGCTTTTCCTGTCACCTGGACAGTTACTGATCTTCTGGGCAAGTCTGTAGCAGAGCACCGATTCATGACGACTGTTAAGTTGGAGGTTGATCTGCTTGTCAGTCTGCATGGTTTTCGGTCTGTTTAGAAAGGTTTTTTCACCAATAATAATCTCCCCGGGGTAAGCCAGTTCTTCCATCTTGGCTGCCATGTTGACAGTGTCTCCGATGACGGTATAGTCCATTCTATTTGCCGAGCCGACATGACCAATAATGGCAGGTCCGGTATTGATGCCGATGCCTACTGTAAATACGGTTAATCCTGCTGCTTTTCGTTTCTGCATCAACACAGCAGTAGCCTGCTGAATGGCCAGGGCAGTTTTTAATGCATCGCTAACACCTTCTTTTTCTTTGCTTATGTGACCAAATACTGCCATGATCTGGTCTCCGACAAATTTATCTAACATGCCATTATTGGTAAAGACAATGTCCACCATGATGCTGAAATATTCGTTGAGCATGGTAACCACATCTTCAGGCTCCATTTTTGCTGATATTGAAGAGAATGAACGAATATCAGCAAACATAACCGTAATGGTTCTCCTTTGGTTTTTCTGGATAAATTCACCATCGGCAATAATCTGGTTCACCAGATCATTGTCGATATATCGACTTAAACGAGAACGCAATTTTTCTTCCTGTTTTAACTGTTCATAGGATACGGTCAGCTCATCGGCATATTTGAGAAGCTGAATAGACTGCTCTTGAATATCATGATGGGCATTGTTGAGACGGTTAACAAGAGTATTAAAGTTGACGGCAATATCTTTAAGCTCTCCATCAATCTCTGCCTGAACAAGATTAATAGCAAGATCTTCCTCGGCAAATGAAGTTTCTTCAACCAGCCTGGACAACTGGTCAGACGATTGGCGCAGGAGAATAAATCCCAGTAATATCAGAAAAAGAATCAGAATCGAGAAAATTATAATGGTGTTGGATAAGGAAAGACCTTCCCGATAAAAAAGCCAGACTGCGAGCAGAAAGGAAATAATACCCATCAAGCCAAGACTTATTCTTATTTTACGATAAAATTTGGCTGTTTTGTCTTGTGCCATTATTACTCTTGCCCGTCAGGACTTTGCTTTAATGATTGTTTATGGACATCTGCCCTGAAAATTTTAAAATAATTCAAGAATTGTACGGAGATGAGAAGTTGCTGTTTTTTATCATCTTTATTGAGCTTTGTCTGAGCTAATCGGGTGATTTTACCTTTGATCCCCATTCTTCTCTGAACGGCTAACGGGCCGGGTAATATGATATCTATTTCTATCTCCTGTCCTTCTTGGTATGGGTGAGTGTTCGGCCCTATCGGGGTAAAGATGAACCCGCCCCGAGAGATATTTATCAGTTCTGCCTGGTCAATGAAGCCTGTTCCATTCTTCCCCCCCCTGATTTCAAGTTGAAATCGAAGGCTATGCCGGGTAGATTTTCTTCGTTCTTTCATGGCCATATTCTGAACGGTTTTAGAGTTTTACAGAAGTTAAACCTGAATTGAGCGATCTTATGACGCAGATATGGGCTGATATCTCGCCGTTGCACTGCTGTGTGCCAAGGCTTCTAAGAAAACCGCAGGCATACCCGTTGGGTCTGCCCACGGATTTTCTTAGAAGTCTTGGGGTGCAAGATATCGGAGTCTCGTTGCACTCGCTTACCTGGTGCAGATAAATTTAGCGCCCTTCGAGCAGGCTTTTAGTCTGTTAATAATTGATTATT
>CAYRGM010000088.1:0-8342 GCA_964423765.1 uncultured Desulfobulbaceae bacterium | reverse complement strand
GAGACGGGTTTGAAACCCGTCTCTACGGCGGCGGTGATATTAACACCTGAGTTAAACAATCGCTCAATTCAGGTATCCTGTGTCGCTGCTGGTTGTGCCGGCAGTACCGGTTGTTTTGCTTCCTCGTTATTACTCCAAAACTTCAGATCTGGCATGGTAAGGCGGGGTAACCATCTTCGGATTCCCCATTCAGGTGGTTCCCCTGCTTCTAATCGCTCTAATAATTCTTTTGCCATGGGGGCAATTGTTGAGTCCGGATACATATTAAGCAGGTATCGGAGGCGGTGTTCAGCCTGTTCATATTGCCTGGTTCTGACATAAAAAACAGCGACCAAGTATTCATGGTTTACCAGGAAGTTTCTTGCTAACTCAATATAGGCTTTTGCTTCGCTGGTATAAGGGGAATCAGGATAGGCCCGTAACAGGCGGGAAAAACTTCGGATAGAGTCTCTCGCCCCTGAAATATCTCTGTCTATGCGGTCAACCATACGAAAATCACAACGACCGACCTGAAACATAATATAAGGAATAGCCTCGTTGGTTGGATATCGTTCTTCGAACTGCTGATACAGCAATTTGGCTTCCATATATTCACCCCGATGAAAATGGCTATCTGCAGCTTTTAGCTGGGCGAGCATTGCCTCAGAGCTGAATGGGTAATTTTCAAGAATATGGTTGAAGGCCTGGAGTGCACGGTAATAATTACCCTCATTATACGCCTCCATTCCGGTAACGATCAGGATTGCGGCTGCTTCCTGTCCAGTCGTTTCGTTAGCACCATTACCAAAGGCGATTTTATCAAACATGCCGTCAAATGTGGCACATCCTCCCAAGGCAAAAAGCAGAGAGCAGATGATGGCAATGCGATGTAGTTTGGTCATTACGGAAGAACCTGCCGGATTGTTTTTATAATATAGCATAGTTGTCGTAAATATTTGGGTTAGTGGCAAATGATTACCAAAAACATTTACTAATGATTAATTCAGATTGGCAAGATATTGTTCAGCAGCTAACTCAGCATTAGCTCCTTCACCTGCTGCATTGATTATCTGGCGAAACTTTTTGCTGCGGATGTCACCGGCGGCAAACACCCCGGCAATGGAGGTCTGCATTTCATTGTCTGTAATCAAAAAACCGGCGGGGTCCACTGCTAATTGTTCCATGGGAAGGGCTTCATTATTAGGAAGCACCCCGATAAGGATAAAGATGCCGGTTACCTCTATCATAGATGCATCACCATTATTATTGGCAATCTGCAATCTATGAACCCCGTTGGCATCCCCTTCTATTGCCTTGACGGTGCTATCCCAGATAAAATTTATTTTATCGTTGGCAAAGGCTTTTTCCTGAAGAATTGTAGTGGCTCGTAATGTATCCCGCCGGTGAATAACTGTTACTTGATCAGCAAATTTTGTTAGATGGATAGCTTCCTGCATTGCAGTATTGCCACCTCCTACCACTACTATATCCTGATTACGATAAAACGGACCGTCACAGGTTGCACAATACGACACTCCCTGACCGGAAAATTCTTTTTCGCCGGGGATATCGAGAGGACATGGCCTGGCACCTGTACATATAATAACTGTTTGGGCAGTCAGAGACTCTTCGTTTTCCAGGAATATTGTTTTTATTTCACCCGTGAGGTCAAGGGAGCTAACTGTGGCAAATCTTTTTTCCAAATCAAAACGGTCGGCATGTTCAGTCATTTTGTCCACCAGCTCAAAACCACTGATGCCGTCCCTGAACCCAGGGTAGTTGTCAACCCAATCGGTGAGGAGGACCTGACCGCCGGTCGCACCCTTTTCAAGGAGCAGAGCCTTTATGCGGCTTCTGGCTGCGTAAAGTCCTGCGGTAAGACCGGCAGGTCCTCCGCCGATGATGATGAGTTGATAATCGGTGTCCATTGTTGTTTGTTCTTTATTTATAGAGCTTTATTGATCAGGTCAACAAGTTGGGATTTACCGACAGCACCGGTTACTTTATCCACGACTTCTCCATCTTTAAAGAGAATCAGGGTAGGGATAGCCCGAATACTGAATTTCCCTGGAGTTGCCGGGTTATCATCAACATTCATTTTGGCTATATTTATTTTTCCGTCAAACTCCTCAGCGAGTTCATCTATAACCGGACCGATCGCCTTACAGGGACCACACCATGGTGCCCAAAAATCAACCAGGCAGGGAAGAGTATTCTTAAGTACTTTGTTGTCGAATTCATCGTCTGATATGTGGAGTACTTTATCATTAGCCATATTTTTCTCCTTCTAATTAGTTACAGTTAAGGCTCACTCAAAAATATAATGTGCCGAATGGATGTTTAGGGACATGATCTTGCATTATTAAACCACTGGCGTAACAGGGGTTATGTTAAGGATTTAATCATTGGAAATAGTTTTTCTAAATGCCCGTATGTCTCCTTGATAATCTTGATGTCCGTTTAGGGGAAATCTTAACCTGGTTTATGGTAATTGAAGTTATAAACTGTACCATAACCATTGTAATTAAATACATTTTCATGTCATGAAAGCAAATTACTTTTTCTTAGATAATATTATTTTTCTTATATAATTCAGAAATACTTTACTGTGTACTCGTATGGCTGACAAGCAAAAAGTCCAGTTTATAGTGGCTGGTCGGATATTTTTATGATATTTTACTTGATAAACGCGTTATTATTAAGTGCTGACCATAGAGGTGCAAGATACCTATTTTTATCTTTTTTACAGTTCTCCAGAGACACATTTTTTAAAGGTTGATACAATACCAAAGCCAAAGCAATTATGCCAACCTAAAAAATCATTGAGCAAGTAGTTTTTCAGGTTTACATAACAAGCAACATGATGATATGAAAATATTTTCCATATAATTTATTTTGAAACCTGATTGGCGGTTTAAATACAAGCTGGCCGCCAACCAATACGGAGGTTATCCAGTGTTGTATCAGCGAAAAATATTCATTTATCTGTTTGTTTTTGCCGGGTTTGTCATGTTGACAGCCCAGTCACCATCCATTGCTCAAGACCTTAATGTCACAAGTCAGGCGGTTCGCACGGATATATCAAAAACCCTGGATATTGAAAAAAAGATTCAAACAAGAGAAGCTGACTGGTCGGACGAATTCATGATTTTGAATGATACTCTTGTCCGGCTTGAGGATCAAAACAAGGCCCTTGAAAGAGAAGCAAACCAATTGGAACGCCTGTTAGCGTTAGAAGAAAGAAAACATATTGAAAATATACGCAAAAGAAAAGAGGCGGAACGGATTCGCAATGAATTGTCAACAGTTTTGGATTCAGTTTTAGATAAACTTGAGGAGCAGATTAACCATGATTTACCCTTTTTGACCTCTGAAAGACAGGCCAGAATCAACTCACTTAAAGAAATGATGGTGGATCCTAATGAATCCACAGCAGAAAGGTTCAGACGAATCTTTGAGGCTCTTCAGATTGAAACAGAATATGGCAACACCATTGAAGTAACCCGGGAAACTATTCTATTTGAAGGGACGCAAACCCTGGTAAATATTTTCCGGCTGGGTCGCATATCCCTCTTTTGTCAAACCATTGACCAGGAGAAATCAGGTTACTTTGATATAATCGAGCAAAGATGGAAGCTCCTGCCGGCAAATGTCAATCGAGATCTGGCTAAAGCTATTGCCATAGCAAGAATGGAACGAAGTATTGAACTTGTAAAGCTACCCCTGGGAAGAATTGTGCGACCATGAAAAAGCTATTATTAATCCTGTTTTTCCTGATCAGTTTTGTGCATCCTCTGTATGCACAAGATATGCGTGAGGCTGCTGTCATGGCAAGGGAAGCATTGAATCAGACCATGGAAAGAGATCAACAACGCCATGTAACTATTAAAAAGAATAAACAGGAAATAACCCAGCACATAAACATTCTTAAAACAAAAAATCAGACATTTAGTTTGGATAATGAGAGCTTAAAACAAAGGATTGCATTATTGCAGGCCAAAAATCAAAAACTTGCAGAAGAAATGTCCCAAGGTCAAGCAGACCTGGACGAATTATCAGGGGCAGTCCGGGTGTCAGCAGTAAATCTAAAGGCTATTTTAACTGAGTCCATGTATTCTGCAGGTAAGCCGGCTCGCCTTGAAAAACTTGCACTTATTCTTGATACAAACCGGTTTCCGGGTATTGATGATATTAAAATGATCGCAAATCTCTTTATGGAAGAAGCTAGGCTTAATGGTGGAATTCAATTTCAACAACAGTATTTTATTTCAGATGCAGGTCAAAAAGTCAGGGGTGATGTTCTGGTGCTTGGAGGATTTACCAGTGCCTACCGGCTTGAAGGAAAAACCGGTTTTTTAAACCATTCCAGGGCAAGCAATAATCTTTATGCCTTGTCGGTCCTGCCCTCCAGATCTATCAGGAGGAATTTAAATCATTATATGGATGGTAAAACCGACTTGGTATATATTGATATATCCAGAGGTGGGGCTCTGCGCCAGATCATCCATCAAAAAAATCTCAAAGACCATTTCCAGGAAGGTGGGTTTCTGGTTTGGCCAATTTTGGCTCTGGGTATCCTTGCTCTGATCATCAGCCTTGAAAGATTCATTTTCTTAAGAAGAGTTCATGACAATGCAGATAAGGTTATGGGAAAAGTAAACCAGTTGGCCGCCCAGGGAGACTGGAAAGAGTGTGATAAAATAGTGGGGGAAAAGAAGATCCCTGTCTATAATGTATTACGATCTGGGCTGGTTGCACGATCTGAAAACAGGGAAACATTAGAAAGCATACTCCAGGAAGCAATACTCAAAGAGCTGCCAAAACTGGAAAGATTTCTGCCCATGCTCAATATCATGGGAGCTATTGCCCCGCTCCTGGGACTTTTAGGAACAGTTACGGGCATGATTGCCACCTTTCATGTAATCACCCTCTACGGTACAGGCGATCCCAGGATGATGGCCGGTGGGATATCTATCGCCCTTGTGACCACCATGTTTGGGCTTGGTGTGGCCATCCCGATTATGTTGGCATACACTTTTTTATGCCGCAAGGTGGAACATGTCATCGGCGATATGGAAGAAAAAGCCGTGGCTCTCACCAATATTATTTTTCGAAATGCCGCATAAACGGTCATGGATTTTGTTATAACTCTCTATAATTACCTGAGTCAGGGCGGGGTTGTTATGTATCCTCTTATTCTGACCTCCCTAATCATGTGGACCATGATTCTGGATCGGGTATTTTTTTTTTCACGCCTGGAAAAAAAAGATATTGAGTTGCATTCTCTGGTCAGAATCCTTGAACAGGATAAAAAACCGGAAAATTACCAGGGAATCAGAAGCTATCTGGTAAGCTATATCATGGAACGCAGGACCTATGACCCTGTAGTGGACAAAGGTATCATTGATGAATGTGTTTTATTGCTTGTCCCAAAGTTGAAACGATTTTTATCTTTTATTGCAATACTGGCGGCTATATCCCCTTTGTTTGGTCTTCTGGGCACGGTCATGGGGATGATCACCACCTTTGAGGTTATCGCCATGTTTGGTACCGGTAATGCAAGAGCTATGGCAGGAGGAATCTCTGAAGCCCTTATCTCCACCCAGAGCGGACTTATAGTATCCATCCCCGGGCTTTTTATGAGTGTACTCTTGTACCGGAAATCATCCCGGGCCGAAGATCGGTTAAAAGAGGCCGTGATGATTTTAAAAAGGAGCTTGAAATGATCAATGTCAGGAATTCAGTGAGGATGAGAAATAAAGAGGCGAATATCAATATGTCGCCCATGATTGATCTTGTTTTTTTATTGCTGATCTTTTTCATAGTCACCACCAGCTTTGTCCGTGAAACAGGTATTGAGGTTCAGCGTCCAACAGCATCATCGGCAGCCCTTACCCAGGCTGGCAATATTCTGGTGGCGGTCTCCAAAGAGGGAACCATTCACTTTGATGGAAGACAAGTTGATCTTCGAAGTCTGAGAGCCCATATCACCAGGGCTCTTGCCGAAAACCCGGAGGCTTCTGTGATCATTGTCGCAGACAAGATCAGCTATACCGGAATAATAATACAGGTGATGGACCAGTCCCGATTAGCCGGGGCCACAAGTGTGAGTATTGCCGCTTTAAAACAAGAGAAAATTTAGTGCCCTTCGGGCAGGCTTTTAGTCTGTTAATAATTAATTGTAAAGTTAACGACATCAACTGATGATATCGCACCACGCGTGACACATAACCATGATGATACAATTGCCCGAAAATGAAAATTCCTATGCTATCAAGATAATAGAACCTGATGAAACCTATTACCCATAAATCTTACCTTGCTCATGGTTTTGCCGGTGCTCTGATTATAACTTTAATATTGTTTGGCTCTTTACCAAATCTGGTCAGTATCAAACCAGAAAAAAACGACCTTGAAAGCCTGAACCCTGTGGATTTCATAAGGTTCACACCCGAGCCTCCAAAACCCAGGGAAAAACCCCAAAAACAAGAGCCAGATAAAAAACCTGAGAAAATTATCAAGCCAAGAACACAAAAACCAAGGGAAATGGTTCAACAGCAATTAACATTAGACATACCGGCCATGGATCTGGATATTGATCCAAGAATATCCGGTGGTATTCCTGTAATCTCTCGACCGCCTGCACCAAAGGTAGCGGCTGTCATGTCCCAACCAGACTTTAGTTCCATAATGGATCAAAGTGAAGTGGATATCATGCCCATGCCAACATTTAAAAGGAGTCCCCGATATCCGTTTCGGGCAAAACGCATGGGGATTGAGGGCGTTGTCAAAATTCAATTTCTGGTGGATAAGTATGGTAATGTATCTAATATTACTATTCTTGAAGCCAATCCCCCAGAATTTTTTGAGCGAAGCGTCCTCAATGCGGTCTCCACCTGGAAATTTTCACCAGGTGAACTTATGGGCAGAAAAGTTGCCACCATGGTCACCACCAGCATTGTCTTTAAACTGGAGGAATAATAATGAAAAAAACATTAATCATCATAATCTTTTTTCTGTTTTTCATGGTTCAGGTGTCTGTGCAAGCGGATGAAAAAAATAAATGTCCGGATGAAGAATCCCTGACCCTAAAGGCCCGCATCGCTCTGGTGAGTGCCCAGGAATATATGGGTGAGAATAAAAATTCAGAGGCAAAGGATATCCTTTCACAATTTATCCAAAAGTATCCTGACCAAAACCATGCCTATATTACTTTTACTCTGGCAAATCTTCTGTTGGCGGAAAATCTTTTAACCAAGGCACTTGGTTTTTATCAGAAGACCATTGACATGTGTCCCTTATATGCCCCTGCCTGGCAGAATATGGGTAAAACTTATTTTGACCTGCAAAAATTTAACCAGGCAGCCTTTGCCATGGAAAAGGTATTTGAACTGACAGGCAGACAAGAATATCAACTGCTCTTTCATGCTGCTGTTGCCCATTTTTCCGATAAAAACCCTGGAAAAGCCCTTGCCCATATGCAGTTTCTTACCTCAGGCAGGGCAGGCATACCAAAGCCCAATTGGGTCAAGTTCATGGTCAACCTCTCCATTGAACAGAACCAAGCTCCAAAGGCCATTCAGGTCATTGAAAACCTGCTTGGACAAAAGAATCCCGATCCTTATCTTTTCAAGTTGGCTGCCACCTTGTATCTGTATATGAACAAATACCGTGATGCCGCCCAAGTCCTGTCTGTTTACAGTTTGCTTACCCCTCTTAGCATTGCCGAACAAACTCTGTTAGCCGATCTATACCGCAATCTTGGAGTTCCATTTAAAGCAGCCGGACTATATGAAAAAATCATTAAACAAAAACCTGAAAGAAAAATATATAAAAGACTGGCATCTGCTTGGTTTGAAGCATATAAACCTGAAAAAGCCATGGCTGTTATCCATGAAGGTCTGAAGACCTATCCCGATCTTCATGCATTGTGGAAACTAAAAGGTTGGATTTATTACAAAAATGATATCTTTGGCCAGGCATCAGAAGCATTTGCAAAGGCATCTACTTTAAAGAAAAGCGACTTACAATCATTGTTCATGCATGGGCTTTGTGCCAGCAAAGCTGGCCAGTATGATATTGCAAAAAAAGCCCTTAAAAAAGCTGCCAGCCATGCCCAATATAAACAGCAGGCCTTAGGCATTGCTCCGGCAAGTGGAACAGAGTGCTGACAGATATCTATATTCTACAAATTAGTACTTTACTCCTAAAAGTCTGTCATGAAAAACAGGTAGCAGTGAAGCGGCGAGCGTAGATTCCGAGAAAATCAGCGGCATTTATGGTCGAGAATTCTCAATTCTCAATTATTAAACTGAAGTTTCCCGAAAAAGCTTCATGCCGCCATCCTCAACAATGTGGTTACA
>CAYRGM010000087.1:0-8349 GCA_964423765.1 uncultured Desulfobulbaceae bacterium | reverse complement strand
GAGGAACGAGACTCCGAAATGGGCGAAGATGGAGTGCAGCTGAATAGTTACAAACTGGTAAGCTGCTTATTGTATCTCATACAGAGAAAAGCGAATCTATGAGAATTATTAGTGCTCGACTTATGACAAAACAGGAGGGACAGGTATATGAAGAAGGTTAATAAAAAAGGTGAAATGAGGTCTGAATATCAAAGAGGTGATCTTGGTGTTGGTGTGCGTGGCAAATACCATGAAGCGTATCAGGAAGCACACAATGTTGTGTTGCTAAAGCCGGAGGTGGCAAAAGTATTTCCAACAGAAGAAGCTGTCAATGAAGCCTTGATGTCATTAATAAAATAAGGTTCAAAAGACAAAAGAGGATATGAATTATGAAGACATTTGCTGTAACTGATACTCTTGATTTATCAATCCCGGAGAGAATTCAACTGGTAGAGGATATTTGGGATACGATAGCTGTAGAAGCTGACTCGGTTGAATTAACTGAGGTAGAAAAGAGGATAATAGATGAAAGATTAGAGGCGTATCATAAGAATCCTGATTTGGGTTCCCCGTGGGGAGAGGTTTTCAAGAGAATAGTGGGCAAAAAATGAGATACAGAGTTGTCATTAGGTCTGAGGCTGAAAATGACTTAATGGAAGCTTTCTCCCGGTATGAAGACAAAAGGCAGGGATTGGGGTTCGACTTTCTTTTACAGGTTGATGCCGGGCTAAAATTCATGGAAAGAAATTCGAAGATTTGCCCAGTAGAATATAAGGGAACAAGAAAATTCCTCATCAAAAGGTTTCCATACAAAATAATCTATCTGTTTGAAGAAGAAAGAATCACCGTCTTAGCTGTAATCCATAGCAAAAGAAGCCCAATTTTAACAAAAAAAAGAATAGATAATATCTAACAAATATGAGCTGCACCTGACCCTTGCTTCTAATAATTTATGAAGATACTTTTCCTGACACACTATTTCCCGCCTGAAGTTAATGCACCCGCAACACGTACATACGAGCATTGTAAACAATGGATAAGTGATGGATGTCTGATGGGGCCATGATGGGGTCAAATCTGCTTTTGACTTTTCATTTGACAGACAATTGTAGAGACGGGTTTCAAACCCATCTCTACAACTCATCCATCCTTTTTGTTGTTTTTCTTTGTCAATTTGATATTAATTGTATTTATACAGTAGATATGTTCCTAATTCCTGAGTGTCTCATAGTCCTTCGGTTATCAGATGGACAAAGTTGTGGTTGATGCGTATAATGGAATGATAGATAATAATAACTCTGCTTTTTAGACAAAACAAGCAAGTATAGATTATATGGAACAAAATGATTATGATAGCCCCTGGAAAGATATTCTGGAAAAGTTTTTTCCTGAATTTCTTGAGTTCTTTTTTCCGAAAATCCATGGGGAAATTAACTGGCAGCAAGGCTATGAATTTCTTGATAAGGAGTTTCAGCAGATAACCAAGGATGCTGTACAGGGACGCAGGCTTTCCGATAAACTTGTCAAGGTTTGGCGTAAAGACGGGCAAGAGACTTGGGTGCTTGTCCATCTTGAAATTCAGGGTGCGTATGAAAAAGCGTTTCCCAAGAGAATGTTTGTTTACAATTATCGTATCTTTGACCGGTACGATAAGCCGGTGGTCAGTCTGGCTCTTTTGACAGATCAGAGCAGCGACTGGCGGCCTGATACTTTTGAATACGGTCTGTGGGGGAGCAAAGTTTCTTTTTGTTTTCCGGTGTTCAAACTGACGGACTGTTTAAAGCATCCGGAGAAGCTGGCAGAGAGCAGCAACCCCTTTGCCATCTGTGGTCTTGCCCAGTTAAAGGCGCATGAAACCGCACGGATGCCGGCAGACAGGAAAGAGTGGAAGTTTATTCTTTCCCGACGACTTTACGAGCATGGTTTTTCCCGTCAGGAGATAATTAATCTTTTTCGTTTTATTGACTGGGTTCTGACATTACCGGAAGAGTTGGAGAATGATTTCTGGCAGGCAATACAACAACATGAGAAGGTGAAGAAAATGGAATATGTAACCAGTGTGGAGCGGATTGGCTTCAAACGAGGAATGCAACAGGGAATGCAGCAGGGAACAAGGAAACTCCTAATTAGACAGATAAAAAAGAAATTTGGTCAGCTTCCTGCTGATATTAAATTGAAACTGGAACAAGCGGGTGAGAGTGAAATTCTGGACTGGTCAGAGCGAATTCTCACCGCAGACAGTGTCGCAGATATGTTTGACCATTGAGCCCGGCTAGGGGAATAAAGCAGGCGGCAGGAACCAGGTCTGACGCCTGCCGCGATTATGAAGTGTAAATCATTCTTCAGGTTCGATGGTAATATCATCTTTGATTTTTTCCATAGTCTTGTTGCCAATGCCTTTAACCTTTGTCAGATCTTTAACAGTTTTAAAATCACCGTATTCTTGACGGTGTTCAATGATTGCTTCCGCTTTGACCTTGCATATTCCAGGAAGGGTTGCCAATTTGTCGCCATCGGCAGTATTGATGTTAATTTGGGCAAAAGATGCAATTGCAAGGAAAATTAACAGGCAAATTGTCAGGCAAATTTTTTTCATTATCCTCGTAGGTCGGGTTAGCGTAGCGTAACCCGACAGCAGTGAAGCGGCGACAGTCAGATATGGAGTCAGGCCTGACATTTCTATATTTCCAAGAGATGGCCCCTTGCAGATACAATCCTGTCAGCCAGTCTATTATCATTCTTTTTCCGCTCACGAACGCGACCTGCTGCCCGGCTTAATGCTGCTGAGTCACTATTTAAAAAAATTCCAGCTCTGTCCAGCGAAAGGTGTTCTTCCTCTTGCACCAGATAAGCCGCGGTTGCCCTTGCTTCTGTCCTCTGATTTCTGACTTTTGAGTCCGCAGGGCATCATGTGCTTATGCAACTGAAAGCCGTGTAACATGTAAATTATTGCGGTGTTGTTCTGCCTGCCAAAGATCATACTGTGTTTGTTGGTTCAACCAACTCTCTGATGATGTGTTAAATGCAATAGATAAGCGTACAGCCATTTCGGGGCTGATGCCTGATTTGCCATTAATAATAGTTGATAATGTTTTACGGCTGACGCCAAGACCTTTTGCAGTCTCAGTAACCGTTAAACCTAAAGGCTCAAGACAAAGTTCTTTTAATATTTCGCCGGGGTGCGGGGGATTGTGCATTAACATAATATAGCCTCAGTGATAATCTTCATAATCTACAGCTTCAGCATGTACCTCATTAAAACGGAATGTTACACGCCAGTTGCCACTTACACGTACCGACCAAACTTTAGCTCGATTACCTGTGAGTTGATGCAAGAATAAACCTGGTAAATTCATATCATCAGGTGATGTGGCAGCATTAAGGCGACCTAAAATTAATTGAAGCCGTTTTACATGTTTTGCTTGTATACCTGATTTGTGGCCAGTTTTAAAGAATAACTCTAATCCTTTATGCTTAAATCTCTGTATCATTTACAAAATGTAACCCATGTCGTAACAGGTTTCAATCGTTTTTTAGCACATAACCCTAGATAACCGTTCGCGAAGCACTCAGCAATGCTGTCGCCCACGCTGATTATTCTTTTCACTGGTCAAGACCGGTAATGAAAAGACCGATATCCAAGCGGTGGGGGGACATAGTCGTTTGCAGTATTTATGATTTTAACAGCGAAAATAAAAACTATTTTCAGGTATTACAGACATCGTAAATAGCAAAACAAGAAATATGTCATAACTATTTGATTTCATACTGGTTTGCGGAAAAGTGGACAGTTTGAGCCGGAAATTGTCCATTTTTCTTTTTTGTATGTAAATTCAATATGTTGCGAGGGTGACACTGTTTGACTATTTACGATGTCTGTATTAGGAAAAAGTTACAGCAAGCCAGGAAAAGGAAGATGTCAGTCGCCGTTTCACTGCTGTCGGGTTACACTGTGCTAACCCGACCTACGAGACTTACGGCAGTCTGCGTGCAAGCATTTATTGGAAGGTTTTTATGAGACTGGTTGCACAGATAGCTTAAAACCTAGAGCCTTTGCTACTTTTGATACTGTTGAAAAGGTTGGGTTGCCTTCTGGTGAAAGTGCTTTATAAAGACCTTCCCTAGTCAAACCTGTATCTCTGGCAAGCTGACTCATATTTTTAGCACGAGCGATTACACCTAATGCATGAATTATAAATGACGGATCATCTCCGGATTCTTCAATACAAGCTTCGAGGTATAACTGCATATCCTCTTCAGTTTTTAAGTATTCTGCTGAATCCCAACGAGTTGTTTCTTGTATAATAGCCATAACTCAATCCTCCTCCAATTGCTTGGCTAGCTCTTTTGCTTTAACAATATCTGAATTTTGGGTGCTTTTGTCACCACCAGATAAGAGAATAACGACAACCGAGCTTTACTTCACGAAATAAACCCTATAACCAGGACCATAAAAAATGCGTAATTCGCTAACTCCTTCACCAACGGGAGATACATCGCCAAAATGACCAGATTCTAAACGATCAATACATGCCTGAATACGAGCTTTTGCCCTACGATCTCTTAGAGAATTAAACCAACTGGCAAATACATCTGTTTTGCGAACCTCCATCATATATAAACTGTAGTTTACATTTTAAAACATGTCAACTATAGTTTACAGAATAGATTATAGCTCTTTCTAATGCCCGCCGAATGAGCCGCGAGGATGGCTGACAGGTAAGTGCCAGAGTATTAATTGGGGTCATTGTGAACATAATGACCTTCTGGCCATCAGAAGACAGAACAGTTTGCAACCTAAGGCTGAATTTCTCGTTTCCACGCTCTTGCGTGGGAACGAGAGTAAAAATAGAAATTCCTATACTATGAACTTATCGCCCTTCGGGCGGGTTTTTTAGACGGTTTTATCTGTAGAGGGGGTGACAAAATGGTTGAAAATGTGACGACACAAGAACATGCAGGGTGATGTTACCTTCTGACACCGTTCAAGCACAAATTTGGCACTTGCATGCTGTACTAATAATTAGTACATCGCAATTATGAAATGGAATGTAGAAATATCACGCAAGGTTTTAAAAGGTCTGCCAAAACTGCCTGATCCGGTCAAAAAGCAACTATTTCTCTTGATGAAAGAAATTGAGGTCCCGAGCCGGTTAGAGGTAATTGGGCAAATTACAGTAAGCTTGGTATAAGCCGCCATCATTGTCATATAAAGAAAGGAAAACCAACCTATGTTGCGGTTTGGGAAGAACAAGATAAAGAGATTAAACTAATGGAGGTGGTTTATGCTGGAACACATGAAAAAGCACCCTATTGACAAAGTTACTTTGCGGTTTGAAGGCCCAAAAGAAAAAAGGTGAAGCTATCAACGCATTAAAGACTTTAGGCTTCGACTCAATTAGAAACTCAACATCTGCTCCCTGGCGTGATGCTTTCCCTGAGTTTATCGCAAATGAACCGGGTACTTGTCTGGCTGGGGCTAGAAACAAAAAAGGGCTAACCCAGGTTGCACTTTTCGAGTTTACCGGGATCCCACGCCGTCATATTTCTGAAATGGAAAATAGTAAAAGACCTATAGGAAAAATGATAGCAAAAAAGCTGGCAGAGGTTCTTGATGTTGACTATAGGGTGTTTTTGTGAGCATACAAAATATTCCCCCAGATTATGTTGCTGTTGAGAGCCCTGCTCGTTTGGTTAAGGTGAGAACCGTTTAAGTTGGTTTCCAAAAATTCGCCAAGAATTGAGGGGACAGTATATTTAATTGCATTACCGGTTTTGGCTCCGGTTTTTAAGGTTTAAGTGCAGAAAAACAAAAAGAAGCAAATACCTGCCGAATCGGGAAAATAAAGGGGGCGTTCGTACAATAGTGCAATTCTAATCAGGAATGATGTCAGTCGCCGTTTTACTGCTGTCGGGTTAGCTTAAGCTAACCCGACCTGCGAGGCTGAAAGTTTGATACAACCTTTTGCTTCTGGATTTTCGCATAATGAATCAATATGTTTGAGAATTTGTTTAACATCCCGCTTCAGCCCCCGGCTTTTCGGGTGATTTTTCATCCTCATTCGGAAACGATTGAATACCCATCTCCTTATGTCCCTGTAAATGATCGGCAGAGTTGGTTTGTCAGGCAGCTTTTAGATGGCAAAAGGTGTAGAGCTGTTGAGTTAGCCAAGCACTGGGAAGTCACTGAGAAGACCGCAAAGCGTGAAATGGGTCAAGATCCCATGTCCATGCTCTATCGAATAAATGCGGGCAATGTTCCTGCTGACTCCTGGATTCAGGATGTTGAGATTGGCGGTGGCAGGATAATAGGAGAGGTCTGTCACTTTGTCGATTTTTTGACCTTTATCAACGGCTCATTGCCTGTCTCTGTTTATGCCACGGCCATGAAAGAGCCAAATAATTTAAATGATGTTGTAACGATTTCTTTATCGTATGCCAATGGCTCCATAGGAAATATATGTTATTTTGCCAATGGTGATAAGGGTCTTGCCAAGGAACGGATTGAAATCCATGCCCATGGGAATTCAGCGGTTTTAGATGATTTTAAAACAGTGCAATTTTATATGAATGGCAAGAAAAAAGAGAAAAAACTGTTGAGTCAGAACAAAGGGCAGAAAGCTATGATAACTCTTTTTCTTGATGCAATTTTAAAAGGGAAGGAGCAGCCTGTACCTTTTGCTGAGATATTAAATGCTTCTTTGACGACTTTTAGGATTGGTGAGTCTATTCGAACGGGAAAGTGCTTGCCGGTTGTGTTGTGATAATTGATAGTCTCGTAAAAAGTCTCTATCTCCGTCATTCCCGCGAAGGCGGGAATCTATAACATGTTGAAATGACTGGATTCCCGCCTTCGCGGGAATGACGAAAAATTGGTAGAATGCAGTTTTTACGAGTTCATCATAATTAATTGTCGTAACCGTTTGCGGCCTCAAAGGTGGCGGCAAGATTAGAGGAAATATATGAGCAGATTGTTACTCCATTATAAGTCTACGCCTGACAATGCCTGGTTGTGGTTTCGCAGTTGTAACAACAGAAGATTAATGATAAAAAACAGTTAGAGTGCGTATTAATATCACAGGTGATGAAATGAACACAAAAGAACTGATTGACGAGGTAGTATCTCTTCCTGTGGAAGAACGTGCATTGGTCGTTGACTCATTGCTCCGAAGCCTTAATCAGCCGGAATCGGAAATCGACAAGAAATGGGTAGCTGTTGCGCAAAGGCGGCTTGTCGAAATGAGATCAGGATCAGTGGCGCCTGTGCCGGGCAAAGAAGTGTTTGAGAAAATATGGAAAAGGTTCGATAAATGAACCTCGCATTTCATCCGGAGGCAGAAGAGGAGTTCAATAAGGCAATCGAATATTACGAGGAAATAGGACATAGGCTTGGTTATGATTTTGCGATTGAAGTTTACTCCACTATTCAGCGTTCAATCGCTTTGCCAAGGGCGTGGCCTGTCATTGAAGGCGAAATCAGGCGGTCTCTCGTAAGGCGATTTCCGTATGGAGTATTGTATTCTGAGGAAGATGAAGGAATTTATGTTGCTGCTGTGATGCATCTTCATCGCCATCCGGATTACTGGAAACACAGAAAGTAAAGGGGCGTTCGTGCAATAGTGCAATTCTAATCAGGAATGATTCAGTTGTCGTTTCACTGTAAACATAGGTTTCATTAGTGCCGGTTCATACGCCCAAAGTCATCTTATCCCTAACTTTCCCAAAAATAACAGTATTTCTCTCAAGGGAGTGGTGACGGCTACAAGCACATCTTCCAGATCGGTTGCCGATCGTTTTGGTTTCGAATATTGTGCCGGGGATGCGGCTGAGATTTTTGAGAATGATGCGGTTAATACGGTTTTTATCGCTACCCGCCATGATTCTCATGCTGAATATGTTATCGAGGCTTTGAAGAGGGGGAAAAATGTTTTTGTCGAAAAACCCCTTTGCCTTAATGAAGATGAATTGGCGGAGATAGAGGAGCTATACAATAAAAATTCAGCTTTACTTATGGTTGGCTATAACCGACGATTTGCGGAACTTGCGAAAATCTTAAAAGGGAGGATGGGCCAAGGCCCCATGTCCATGCTCTATCGAGTAAATGCGGGCAAAGTTCCTGCTGACTCCTGGATTCAGGATCTTGAGATTGGCGGTGGCAGGATAATAGGAGAGGTCTGTCACTTTGTCGATTTTTTGACCTTTATCAACGGCTCATTGCCTGTCTCTGTTTATGCCACGGCCATGAAAGAGCCAAATAATTTAAATGATGTTGTAACGATTTCTTTATCGTATGCCAATGGCTCCATAGGAAATATATGTTCAGAAGTCCTGACTTGGAGAGACAGCTACAACCTTAATGTTTGAGCTACA
>CAYRGM010000086.1:0-8386 GCA_964423765.1 uncultured Desulfobulbaceae bacterium | reverse complement strand
AGACGAGTTGAGATAATCAGGGTACCGGGGGGTGGGGGTAATGTGGCGCTTACGTCTCTACAGCAGCGTTACTACCAATGAAGCTAACATTTTGCAATAATCGTGAGTGTGATTCTCGTTCCCACGCTCCCGCGTGAGAACGCACATCAAGCTCAAGCAGTAAGATGAAAAGGGGTCAGATATTATTTATTCACTATTAGGATAACATAACCTCAGTGTCTGCCCTGATAACGATTGACAATCACACCGGATTGTGTCCTGACACATTGGGCGAACACATAGTTCGCTCCTACGGCTCTAATAAAATGGAATTTCCTTTATTTTTCCTGCTTGTCCTTTCTCCCGCTCATGTTATAATGTCGGCATGAATGAAATAACTAATCCCCATGACAGTTTTTTCAGGGAAACTTTCAGCAGGAAGGAAATCGCCGCCGATTTCCTTAAGAGTTATCTTCCTCATGATATTATCAAACGATTAGATATTAACTCCCTGACCATCTGCAAGGACAGTTTTATTGACCAGGAGTTAAGAAGTCATTTTTCTGATATTCTCTACCAGGTAGAGTTAGTTGAAGACGATAAAGAAACTAAAGGAAAAAATAAACAAAACCTGTTTCTTTATTTTCTTTTTGAACATAAAAGCAGCCCGGATAAATGGATAAGCCTTCAGGTTCTCCGTTATATGGTGCGAATTTGGGAACAGTTTCGCAAGCAGCATCCCAAAAGCCAAAAACTGCCCTGTATTCTTCCCCTTGTTCTTTATAACGGTAAGTCTCAATGGAATATTCCCTATGATTTTCAGTCATTGTTTGGAGATGACAAGAAGTATTTCAGTAGATATATACCTGATTTCAATTACCAGTTTTATGATTTTTCCAGTACTTCCAGTGAGCAGATTCGTTGCGAAGCAATAGGTCGGGTTATTCTCTCTTTGTTAAAGCATATTGCAGACCCTGATTTATTGGATAAGTTACCTGAGGATATCACTTTTCTCTTTGATATTTTATCCAAAGAGACCTTTCTTGAACTTCTTGAAATAATGATGAGATATGTTGTCAATGGCACGGGAAAATATACAGAAGACGATATCAATAAGCTATTAAACCATACAGTCATGGAGGATGATATTATGAAAACCTTTATTGATAAATATATCGAGCAGGGGATGCAGCAGGGGATGAAGCAAGGCATGCAGCAGGGGCAATATAAAATTTTATCTGCCCAGTTGACAAGTCGTTTTGGCAACTTACCGCAATGGGCACATGAAAAAATAGAAAATGCCGATGGTAACACTTTGGAGCAATGGTCTATCCGCTTGTTATCGGCAAAAAAACTGGATGAAGTCTTTCATTGATACACAAGAAAACTGACTGCATATGCGTTACTTGTCTGTTGCAGATGCATTTGTTCTGCATCGGCCAATTGTTCTCCCCGCTGATTCTCGTTCCCACGCTCCCGCGTGGGAATGCATATCAAGCCCAAGCAAGAGTAATAATAGGGGTCACATCTTATCTATTAACTATGGGGGGGGGACAAGGGGGCAAGACTTGTTGATATCCGTAAATATGAAGCCTACCGGAAGAATTCCCATTATCATCGAGTCTGACCCCTTGAGTTTTCCCGTCAATCTTTAACATAGCACGGTGGTGGAATTAAATCCAGAAAACGGGTGTGCTTGCGGGTCAGAGTGAATACGATTATTCGCTGGCTTATGCTTTGACTGTATCCCATTCCGGTTGTTGTCTTTTTTTGGTATAGCGTTCAGTATTTTGGTAACCTTTGCTTTTAGCGTAGAAATGTTTTTCTTTGATATTCTTGAGTCTACAACAGATAATGTTTCAATTTGGCTCAATTCAGGTAGTAATTCATCCAACTCCGTCATATAAAAAATTGGAAAAAGAAAAATGGCAAAAAAAAGGGGCAGGTCATAGGCAGCGACTCCGTGATAAATTCATGGACGGTGGCAATGATTCTCTAAATGATGCTGAAATAATCGAATTGCTACTTACTTTTGGCACTCCCCGTAGCGACTGCAAGCAAGCTGCCCGGGCTGTTCTTGATAAATGTGGTTCCCTGCCGGCGGTACTTGATGCCTCTCCGGCCGTACTGCAACAGATTGATGGTATTGGTCCAAAAAATATTTTTGCCCTGCATTTCATTCAGACAGTTGCCCGTCGTTATCTTAAACAACGCATCATCGGCAAAAAATATATTCACTCCTCAAAAGAGGTCAGCGATTATCTTGTGCATCTGATGTGCGGTCTTGAGCATGAGGTGTTTACCGTTGTTTTTCTTGATGCCGCCCATGCCATAATTGATTCGGAAATTCTTTTTCAGGGTACGATTACCGTCAACACTGTTTACCCGCGGGAGCTTATTAAAATTGCCCTGACAAAAAATGCAGCAGCCCTGATAATCTCACATAATCATCCTTCCGGCAGTCTTCAGCCATCAGAACAGGATATCCAGTTAACCCGTAGCCTGCACATGGCCTGTTCCTTTATGCAGATTCAGCTCCTTGACCATCTCCTGATCGGGGCTGATGAAACCACCTGGTCATTTGCCGATCACGGTCTGATGGAGAAAATCCGCAACCAATGCCGGGATCTTCTCAAATATAAGGGATGAAACCGCTCTCTGCCCCAACCTTTCCCCAATCTCTGGGTATCTATATTCATGTCCCTTTTTGCCTGCAAAAATGTGGTTATTGCAGTTTTTTCTCCACTGTAGCGTCAGGCAAAAGCTCAGAAAAAACCACTTATTTAAACGCAGTCAAGCAACAGATTGAGATTCTGGCAGATCGCTTAGAATGGCAAAAACAAACAAACGGCACTGTCTTTTTTGGTGGCGGCACTCCATCTATGCTTGGGGCTGATGCCCTGATTATGATTATGAAAAAATGTCTGGATGCCTTTCCCCATTATAAAAAAGAAGAAATGGAAATCTCGCTTGAGGTCAACCCGGCCAGCATTGATGCAAAAGGCTTGCAAACCTTAAGAAAAGGTGGATTCAACCGGATTTCGATTGGTGTGCAATCATTTACGGACCAGGAATTGAACATTCTTGGTCGCCCCCATGACAGTGAATTGGCACGAACCATGATTGCTCAGGCCAAAGAAGCCGGATTTACCAATATCAGCATTGACTTGATGTATGCCCTGCCTGGTCAGAAGCCGGCAACATGGGCAAGTAATCTTGAACAGGGGCTTGAGCTTGCCCCTGACCATCTCTCCATCTATGAACTGACCATTGAAAAGAACACTTCTTTTGACCGGGCATATATCCGGGGCGACCTGACCCTTCCCGAAGAGGAAGAAAGTCTAAGCATGTTAGAGATAACCGGTAAATTGACCAAAGATGCCGGATTTCATCGATATGAAATCTCCAATTATGCCCGGCCCGGCAAGGAATGCCGCCATAACCTCAATTATTGGCATAACGGTAACTATATAGGTATTGGACCCGGAGCAGTGGCAAGTGCCGGGCAAACTCGTTTTTTCAATATTAAAGATATGGACGAGTTCTCCAAAGCAGTAGAACAGGGCAAAACTGGTTGGCAGCCGGCACAGGAACACTTGAGTAATGAAGAAAAATTCAGGGAAACTATGATCATGGGCTTGAGAATGATCAGGGGGGTATCTTTGTTAGAGCTGCAAAACCGATTTGCCATTGATCCGGTTGCTTATTATCAGCCCGTCTTGACCAGCCTGGAGCATTTGGGATTAATTAAAACCCATCGAAATTGGCTGTTCCTCAGCGATAAGGGGCTGCTCCTTGCCAATCAGGTCATGGCGGAACTGGTATAAGGATGCAAAAGAGGGGGAGGAAGAACATTAAAAATTATTTTCAGGCGAGCCTTTTATGACCATCTGGTAAATATTACGGATAGGGATACCTTGCTCCTTTGCCAGTTTTCGACATGCCTCGTATTCAGGAGTAATGACCGTTCCTTCACTAGTTTCCATGGCTTTGGCTGCCACCTTTCCTAAAGGGGTGTCCACAATAATTGCTCTGCGAGGCAGAGTCAGCCGTTGCTGACGATGAAAACGAAGACCAATTGCCGTGGTTTCCCTGAAGAGTACCTGTTTAAGAAGATAGGAATCTTCAGGGGAGCAGATAACCTTAAGCAGAAAACCAGGTCTGCCTTTTTTCATCTGTATTGGCACAAGACTGACATCAAGAGCACCTGACTCCAGCAACTGTTCACTGACATGGGGCCATATTTCCGGGCTCCAGTCATCAAGATGAGTTTCAATGACCTCAACTTCCTGAACCTCATCCACCCTGCATGACTTTCCGAGGCATAGCCGCAGGAGATTAGGTCTGCCATCATCCCTTTTCATGGTTCCTGCCCCATAACCTGTAGCCTTGATAACCATGGGTGGCATGATACCAAATCCATCTGCCAGCTCTGCAATTATGGCTGCTCCAGTTGGAGTTACCAGTTCCTGAGATAACTCTATCCCATACACAGGAATATCTTTTAATAACAGGTTGACCGCAGGAGCAGGCAAGGGGATTTCGCCATGCTCACATTTTATCCAGCCCCGGGTAAGCGGCAGAGGAGAACAGACCAGCCGCTCAATGCCAAGATGAAAAAATCCTGCCACTGCTCCGACCACATCTATAATTGCATCAACCGCCCCAACCTCATGGAAGTGAACTTCATCCTGACCAACCCCATGGACAGTTGCTTCTGCCTGGGCTAATCTGATAAAAACCGCTAATGACTTGTCCCTGACCGAATCCGGAAGACTGCTGTTTATCAGGATCCGCCGGATATCCCGGAGATGACGGTGCGGTTGTTTATCTTGGCTTTCAACTCTAACCCCAATGGCAGCAAAACCGCATTCCCTTAGCTGTTTAACTTTAAGCTGCCAACCCTGAAGATGAAGCCCCAGGAGGGTATTATATAAAACTTCTTCGGATAGACCTGCATGAAGAATGGCACCAAGGAGCATGTTGCCGCTGATACCGGAGAAGCAGTCAAGGTAAGCTGTGTTAACCATACCATTATCTTATTCAGGTAAATTTATCACCGGGAACAAACGACATTCCACAAAGGCAGGCCTGCACTGGCATTCGTTTCTTTCCTTCCGGTTGAATTACCCGAATAAGAAGAGCATCGCGGCCAGTGGCGATAGTTAAACCCTCTTTATCTGCTCGGCAAATGGTTCCCGGTTCTGCCCGGCTCTCATGCTCAACCACAAACGGAGAGAAAAAACGAAACCGTTTACCGTTAAGGAAACCATAGGCTGAAGGCCATGGGTCAAACCCTCTGATCAGAGAGTGAAGTTCCCCTGCCGGTCGATTCCAGTCAATATGTCCCTGCTCTTTACTGAGCAGGGGAGCTGCCAGGGCCAAGGAGTCATCCTGTTTAACAGGGGAGATGCACTTTTTTTTAAGAAGCTCAATGGTTTGGACAAGGGCTTCCCCGCTCAATACGGCAAGTTTCTCAAATAAATTTCCTGTCGTATCATTTTCACCAATGGGAATGGGTACAGAAAAAAGTATATCACCGGTATCCACTCCCTTGTTCATCTGCATGATGGTGACCCCAGTCTCCCGGTCTCCGTTCAGCACCGCCCATTGGATAGGGGCAGCTCCCCTGTATTTCGGCAATAGAGAAGCATGGGCATTGATAATTCCAAGGGGCGGTAGTTCCAGCAATGACTCAGGGATTATTTTCCCATAGGCGGTAACAACGATTAAATCAGGGTTCAGCCCGGCAATGGTCTGGAAAAATTCATGGCTGCCAATGGAGTCAGGTTGTAAGGCTGTAATATCATGCTGTTTAGCAATAACCTTTACTGGAGGTGGTAGCAGTTTTTGTCCCCGTCCTTTTTTTCTGTCAGGCTGACAAACCACTCCAACCACCTGGTCAGGCCCGTCAAGCAAGGCCTTAAGAGATGGCACTGCAAATTCCGGAGTTCCCATGAATATGATGCGTAACTTATCCATGCTCATCACTGTTGTTCTTTCAGCATTTTTTTAATCTTTTTCTTGTACATTGTTCGCTTGAGCAGGGAAAGATAATCAATAAACAGCCGACCATGGAGATGATCAACCTCATGCTGAATAATTCTGGCAAAACGATCTTCAGCATTAAATTTCAGGGTAGCTCCATCAATCCCCCGGGCAGTGACATAGATTTTTTGAAACCTTTTGACATTTCCCATACATTCAGGAGCACTCAGACATCCTTCCTCATCAGTTACAATGCCTTCACCGTTACTTATTTTCGGATTAATCAGAGTTATGTAGTTTTTTTCATCTTCTTGTTGAGAAATATCCACCACCACAATCTGCTTCAACAACCCGACCTGATTGGCGGCCAGCCCAATCCCAGGTGCATCGTACATGGTTGCGGCCATATCAATGGATAACGATTCAAGTTCTTGGTCAAATGAAGTTATAGGTTCAGCTTTTGCCCGGAGAATTGGATCAGGATAGGTATGAATTTTGAGGATAGTCATGTTCGTTTAAGGAAAATCATAAGCGATATTGATAGGTTGAGCTATCTAAAATGTTGTTTGAATATCGTAGTAATGTTTTCTTTGTTGAAACGCGTATTATCCAGATAATATTGTATAGTACTGGAAAAGCAGAAGAAATACCAGGGTAAAATCCTCTGCCGGCAGTCGTCGTCTTGTCTTATCGCTGCAAGTTGTGTAAATAGAGTTTATGAGTAAATATAATCATCAATTCGGATTTTGCAAAAAAGAACAGGTACAACAGTTGGACATCGACTTGCTGCGGTTTCCAGCCCTGCCTTTGTTTTCCATGGTGCAGTTTTTTTTTCTCACCGGTTCGTTTACCAAGGTATCAGAGATAATAAAAGAGATGCCGGCTCCCATTGAAACTGGATATACAACCTATGAACAACCAGGAGAAATATTACGAAAACATAATCAGTCTATTCAGATGCTGGAGTCCATCAAAAATGAAACTGAAAATAACTTTATCGTCGTCAATCCAGACGGAAGTCAGCTTGACCACATGACCGCCACCATGGCCATGGTTCAGCAACAGATTCTTACTGATGAACTTGAAGAAATAAATTCTCGTCTTTGTACTCCCTGCGGGTGTATCCTCTGCTGTATCGGTCCTTCTATAGATATGGAACAACGGTTTTTTGAAATTCCCCTTCAGGACGATGAAATAAAACTTTTCCCTGTACCG
Organism: uncultured Desulfobulbaceae bacterium; assembly: GCA_964423765.1. Taxonomy (GTDB): domain Bacteria; phylum Desulfobacterota; class Desulfobulbia; order Desulfobulbales; family Desulfobulbaceae; genus DRLX01. The sequence continues at coordinate 1,204 of CAYRGM010000086.1, read as the reverse complement.
TATCATGATAATGAGGATACCAGGCAGCAACTTGCCATGGCAGAAGCTCCGTTACTAATTGATGACAAACCATTTTATGAACGGAAAACCCCAGCTCTATTTCACTGGCAGAATGGTTGGAGCCTGATTATGCCCACCAATACAAACTGTCCGAACTTAGAAGATTATAGCGGACGCTGCCGGGTATACTCCAAGCGGCCTCAAGTCTGTCGCCGTCCCCAGATTTTCCCTTATGTTATTGAGGCACTTGAGCTTACCGGTACAAAACCCGTATACCGACTCCGCCAAGCCCTGCTTGCTATTTTAGATTGTCCATATGTTTCTACTTTAAAAGATCAGATAGCCGCTTATGGTGCGGCCTGCGAACTCGAAGTCATCTTTAAACATAACAAGGTTTAAAACTAAACTCCCAATGACCACTGTGACTATTCTTTATATTCTTGTTTCATACCTTGTAGGTTCAATCCCGTTTGGTCTGCTACTGTCCCGTTCCAGCGGGATAGATGTCCGCATTGCTGGAAGCGGTAATATTGGTGCCACTAATGTGGCTCGTCTATTAGGTAAAAAAATAGGGGGCATTACCCTGCTGTTAGATGTCGGTAAAGGTTTTTTGCCGATCTCTACTGTCTCGTTGATTATGAGAGGAGACCCGTACCAGGATATTGTCACGGCCCTTTGCGGAGCCGCCACCGTGATTGGTCATATGTACCCTGTCTATCTTGGTTTCCGGGGAGGCAAGGGAGTTGCCGCCGCTCTTGGGGTTTTTCTTTTTCTTGCTCCGCTCGCCCTGCTTTTCAGCCTTGTCCTCTTTATTTTTGTAGTCAAAATATCCGGTTTTGTTTCCCTTGGCTCCCTGCTTGCCTCTGCCGCTATCCCCTTATCACTTTATCTGCTGGATGAACCGGGTTGGAAACTGGTTTTAGCCGGATTTATCGCCATAATGATCTGGTGGAAACATAATGCCAATATCAGGCGGATTTTTGCCGGTACGGAAAAAAGTTGGAAGAAAAAACAGGATATCTAATGAACCGTAAAGAATGGCAGGCTCTGGAAAAAGCTGGAAAGCTCCTCGGGCTCGGAGACAGGGCAACCCTTAACGAGATCAAAAGGGCTTACCATAACTTGAGCAAAGAAAATCACCCTGATCTTGTCTCTCAGGATACGGATTGGCGGAAAAAAGAAGAAAAAATGTATCAAATCACCA
>CAYRGM010000085.1:0-8392 GCA_964423765.1 uncultured Desulfobulbaceae bacterium | reverse complement strand
TATTATGCCATATGGAATAAATTGAAAGTAAGTCATAATTTAATACTCGTCTAACTTTATAGTCAATATTTATGGAAAGTAAAGCAAAATTTCGACCCAATCCAAAACTAAAGTTAATGGAACAGGTTCGTGAGGTTTTACGATATCATCACTATGCATACCGTACCGAGCAAACCTATTGCCAGTGGATATTGCGCTATATTCATTTTTTCGGCGGTCAAACGCATCCTCGACTTCTTGACTTTTGCGATGTGGAACGCTTTTTATCTGACTTGGCGGTTAAACATAAGGTGTCGGTCTCAACGCAGCGACAGGCTCTCAACGCTCTTGTGTTTCTTTATCGAGAGGTACTTAATATGTCTCTGGATGGGAAAATACAGCCGATTCGTTCAAAAAGAAAACCCAATCTGCCCACTGTTCTTGGCAAAGAAGAGATCAGTCGGCTGTTTCGGCATATTGATGGAACTCATGCCTTGATGGCCAAACTTTTGTATGGTTCCGGTCTGCGACTTATGGAATGTGTGCGGTTACGGATCCAGAATGTTGATTTTGATCGTAAGCGGATTCATATTCTTGGCAAGGGAGACAAGTGGCGAAGCACCATTTTGGCTAAGCCGATTATTTCCGAACTGCAAGAGCATATTGAACGGGCTAAGACCCTGCATCATCGTGATCTTGAAGAGGGATTTGGCGAGGTGTATTTGCCGGTGGCTCTGGCTCGAAAATACAAAAAAGCTGCTATCCAAACTCAGTGGCAATATGTTTTTCCAGCGAAAAAACGCTCTGTAGATCCCCGCTCGGGCCGCGAACAACGGCATCATGTTCTGGAATCAGGTCTGCAAAAAGCGGTAAAAAGAGCGGCTTACCGGGCCAATATTGATAAGCGTGTTACCTGCCACACTATGCGGCATAGTTTCGCCACCACAATGCTGGAAAACGGTATAAACATTCGCGTCCTGCAGACACTTATGGGACATGCGGATGTCAAAACAACCGAGCTCTATACCCATGTAATGGACAAGGATATCTCCCGCATCAGCAGCCCGCTTGAAGGTTTGGATTTGTAAAATAAAAGTCAGACAGTAAGCGGATGGTTCATGAAACCGGTGAAACAGCAAAGAGAATTATCAAAACAACAGGATGTTTAGGATGTCTGATACTAATATATTTTCTTTTGTAAAGAAATTATTGACCACCTTTCAAACTCATCCTTGCGTTGGTGAATTTCCGCCGAGGTAAGCCAGCCCACAGCTTGCAGGTCTTCACCGTCCGGGCGGATTTTGATGGTACTCTTATCAGGAAGCAGGCAACGACAGGCAACACCAAGATGCACCTGACCCACTTGGTCGGTATCGTCATTTATCCAGCCCATAAACTCTGTTGTCAGTTCTGGTGGGCAAATCAACTCTTCGTGGCGTTCCCGCTCCAGTGCCTTGTTAAAATCTTCCTGGCTCATCCGGCGACCGTTACTGCTGTCCTTATCATTAATATGCCCACCAATTCCCAGGGAAAGACGACCGGCAAGGCGTTGTTCCCCTGATTTTTTACCTCTTTGAAAGACAAAATAACTCTGTTCACAGTAAAAAAGCTGATAGGGTATGATTTGTTTAAAGTCCGGATTGTTTTCAGCACTGGTACGGGGAATGAAATAATGGTTCAAGTTGAGGAGATCGGCAAGGTCAGGCGAACTCCATAACCCATTGATCAGGGGAGAGGATGTCATTTTTTCAAGTTCGCTGCGGGACAGACAAAAGACATTTTCCATTGTTATAGCTCTTCAGGTATGAAAATAATCGTATCTGATCACAGGTAAACAGCATGGATTATCACTATTCACCGGAATACTCCCCGCGGGCAAGAACCTCCCTGGGCTTTGATCCGTCTGACGGGCCGACCAGCCCTTCTTTCTCCATCATCTCAATCATTCTTGCGGCCCGGTTATAACCAACCCGCAAGCGCCGCTGCACCATGGAAATAGAAGCCTGACCGCTCTCGGTGACAATTGCCACAGCCTCATCATACCTGGCATCATAATCCATTTCTTCTTCGTTCTTTTCATCTACCCCTTTTTCCACCACTTCCACGGCAGATTGGTCATACTCGGCACTTCCCTGCTCTTTTAGAAATTCAACGATTCGCTCTGTCTCATGTTCCGTGATATAAGCTCCATGGATTCTCTGCAGTTTTGCGGCTCCCGGTGGTAAAAACAACATATCACCCATACCCAGCAGATGCTCGGCTCCACTGCCGTCAAGGATGGTTCTCGAATCAACCTTTGAAGCAACCTTGAAAGATATACGGGTTGGAAAGTTCGCCTTGATAATTCCGGTCAGTACATCCACCGAGGGCCGCTGGGTAGCAAGAATGATATGCATGCCGGCAGCCCTTGCCATCTGGGCAAGTCTGGTGATGGAATGTTCCACATCCTTGGATGCCACCATCATCAGATCGGCCAACTCATCAACAATAATAACAATATATGGTAGAGGCTCGTCAGAAACCTTATTATAAGAAGCAAAGGATTTAACCTTAGCCTCTTCAAGGAGTTTATATCTTCGCTCCATTTCCTTCACAGCCCACAATAAAGCCCGGCTCGCCATTTTCGGCTCCACCACCACCGGATGAAGAAGATGGGGGATCCCCTCATACACAGACAGCTCAATCCGTTTGGGATCAATCAGCAGCAGTCTTACCTCTTCCGGGGTTGCCTTGAACAAAATAGATGCAATAAAGGCATTAATGGCAACAGACTTACCAGCTCCGGTTGCCCCGGCAATAAGTAGATGGGGCATACTGGCCAGGTCAGCGACAACCGGATTACCAATAACATCAAAACCAAGACCAATCAGCAGCCGGGCTGAGGAACGACAGTACTGTTTTCCCAAAAGAATATCCTGCAAATATACAGTCTTGCGGATCGGATTAGGAATTTCAATACCAAGGGCAGCCTTGCCGGGAATAGAACCAACAACCCGAACCCGATCAACTTTCAAGGCCATGGCCAGGTCATCGGCAAGACCGGCAATCTTGTTGATCTTTACCCCGGGGGCCGGAGCAAATTCATAAGTCGTAACCACTGGTCCCGGAGATATTCCCTCTACAGTGCCGTGAACACCAAAATCAAGCAATTTAGCCAGCAGAATATTACTCACTTCAAAATAATGTTGGTGATCAACCTCCTCTGTTTCCTGGCCATGCCGGTCAAGAAGGGCGAGTGACGGAAGCTTATAATCAGTCCCGGCCGGCGGGTGGAGGGCGAACTCCATAGCATCCGCATTTTCCTGTTCTTCCAGACGCACCGGCTCATGTACTCTTGGTTCTGATTGATGATCTGATTGGGAAGAAAATGGCGGTTCAGTTTTCTGTTTTAATTTTCTTTTACCGCTCTTGGACAGCGACTCTGCATCCTGTCTGGCTAAAAAAGGTCTGGAAAAAATCTTCTTCCATAACTGGAGAAAGCCGTTCATAAAAAAGCCGGTGGTTCTCACCGGAGAAAATTGTACCGCAGCCATAAGGGAAAAAATAAGGAGTAACAACAATGATAAAACCGTACCTGCCAGACCAAGCAATGGAGAGAGTACTCTATTGACAAGACTGCCAAGGTATCCGCCTGCCGATATGGGCATGACCGGGAGCAAAAACTGGTTAATTATTTCAAACAATGAGGCTGAGGAGATGAGCAGACCGGTTACCCCGGCTACGAGGTAAGGCAGACGGTTAATTTTAGTAGAAGAGAATAAGATCATCACTGCTGAATAAAGAAGCAGGATTACAGGCAAGAAAGATGTCAGACCTAAAAAGGAAAAAAGATAATGGGCCGTATAAAAACCAAAGGACCCGCACCAGTTATCCTCCGGCTTTTGCAGGGCTGGTGCTTCAGAATATAAAGGGAGCGAATAACTCAGTAAAGAAAGGAAAAGAAAAATAGCAAAAAAAAGCAGTGACACAGCAAAAACTTCCCGACCAAATTTACTGGAAGGCTCTAATTCTTTTGATAACGGCATAAGAAGCAAAATGGATAAAATGGGTAATTAGTTTTTACCTGAATTGAGCAATTTTATGACGCAGATATGTGCTGATATCTTGTATGCCAAGGATTTCCGGAAACCGCAGGCAATACCCGTCCACGGATTCTCTTAGAAGCCTTGGCGTGCAAGATATCGGAGTCTCGTTGCACTCGCTTACCTGGTGCAGATCAAGCTAAAAAAATGCTAAACTCAGGTGTTAATATCACCGCCACTGTAGAGACGGGTTTCAAACCCGTCTCACATCCCGCAACCATCAGCCATGCCGATGCCACCGTGAAGACGGGTTTGAAACCCGTCTCTACCAAATCCAGACAGTTTAAGAAGACGGCAGATGAGACCGGTGCAGCAGGGAAGAAAATTGTCCAAAAAACAAGGCATTTTTATAGGGCGTTTACGATGTCTGAAAATAATGGATAATCAGTTTTTATTATCCTCAAAAGCATCGAGGATGCCATTTATAAAAGCAACCGCATCCTCAGTTGAGTAGCGTCTGGCAATCTCTAAAGCTTCATTGATGGCGACCTGAATCGGAATATCATCACAATATAATATCTCCCAGGCGGCAATACGAAGAATATTACGATCAACGACCGCCATTCGCTCCAGCCGCCAATTATGAGCATGCTTGGTTAACAACAGATCGATCTCTTTGAGATTACTGACAACCCCCTCAATAATCTTTTGTCCATAAGCAACCGACTTTTTTCCAGTATCAAAACTATGAGAAAATGTTGCCAACTCCACAGCCAGATTTTCTTTGTCCCAGCTTCTCTTTTGGAAATCATGACTATATAGAAACTGGAGAGCGTATTCTCTTGATTTTCTACGCATGACAGTGACAGAAGACAGATGACAGAGGGTCGAGGGCCGAAGAGAAAAGACAGACTAATGGTTCAAGAAAAATATTCATCAATCGACTGCACTTAAAAGATTAATCATCTCAAGGGCGGCCACAGCCACGTCAGAACCCTTATTACCAGCCTTGGTTCCGGCTCTTTCAATGGCCTGCTCAATGGTCTCGGTGGTTAAAACCCCAAACATTACAGGCACTCCGGTCTCTAACATCACCTGGGCAGTCCCTTTGGCGACTTCACCGGCAACAAAATCAAAATGGGGAGTGGCCCCGCGAATCACAACTCCGATGGCAATAATGGCATCATATTTAGCGGTTTTTGCCATTTTCTGCACAACAAGAGGAATCTCAAAAGCACCCGGAACTCTGGCAACAGTAATATCATCATCATTAACCCCTGATCTGATTAGGCTGTCCAATGCACCTTCAAGTAACTTTTCACAGATAAAGGAATTAAACCTGGCTACGACAATAGCAATTTTTCTCCCTTGCCCTGATAAATCTCCTTCAATATAGTTGACCATTACCACATTCCTGTTCAATTTAATTTATTTATGTCAGCTTCTCCAGACCTCGTAAACGCCCTACAATAATTTCCTGCTTTGGGGACAATTTTATTTGCCGCTTCTCCTGTCTCTATCAGGTGACAGGTTACAGGGAGTAGAACTGTCCCCTGTCCCCTGACAATCAATCCCCATATAGTTCAAGAAGATGTCCCATCTTATCCCGCTTACAGCGAAGGTAATTTTTATTCTCAGACTCTCCTAAAATTTCTATGGGAAGCCGATCAACAACCTCTAAGCCATAACCTTCCAGGCCAATAATTTTTTTTGGATTATTGGTCAAAAGACGCATCCGGCGAACTCCGAGATCCCTAAGGATCTGAGCTCCTATGCCATAATCACGCAGATCATCTTTAAAACCAAGTTGAATGTTGGCCTCAACCGTATCCAGCCCCTCCTCATCCTGGAGATTATACGCTTTCAGCTTATTAACCAAGCCAATGCCCCGTCCTTCCTGGCGCATATAAAGGACAACCCCAGAGCCTTCCTGATCGACCATCTGCATGGATGCTTTGAGTTGTTCCCCGCAATCACAACGAGAAGAGATAAAGACATCACCGGTCAGGCACTCTGAATGCACCCGTACCATGATGGGTTTGTCCGGCATAATCTCTCCCTTGACCAAAGCCACATGCTCATGAGAGTCAACATCATTTTTATAGACTATCACCCTGAACTCTCCGGCATGTTCAGTGGGCAGACGAGCTCCAGCAGCCCGGTGTACCAGTATATCCTTGCGAAGCCGATGGGCAACCAGATCGGCAACAGTGGCAATTTTCAGATCATGGTGCCTGGCAAATTTCTCAAGATCATCCATGCGGGCCATTGTCCCGTCATCTTTCATAATCTCACAGATAATCCCGGCGGTTCGTAGCCCTGCCAAACGGGCAAGATCAACCGATCCTTCTGTCTGGCCGGTCCGCACCAGAACTCCGCCCTGACGAGCCCTCAGAGGAAAGACATGCCCCGGGCTGATGATATCCCTCGGGCTGGCATCAGGATTAACCGCAGTCTTTATGGTGCGGGCCCGATCGGCTGCCGAGATACCTGTACTTACACCTGTTCTCGCCTCAATACTGACTGTAAATCCTGTTCCATACGGTGATTGATTATTCTGCACCATCATGGGCAGCCCTAACTGCTCAACAATATCTGGGCTCATCGCCAGGCAAATCAATCCCCGACCATGGGTCGCCATAAAATTGATCGATTCTGGAGTTACCTTCTCAGCCGCCATACAGAGGTCACCCTCATTCTCGCGATCCTCATCATCAACGAGAATAATCATTTTGCCATCCTGAATATCCCTGATGATATCTTCCATGGAACTTACAGCCATTATTTTACACCTCGTTTATATGAACACAGGGGACAGGAGACAGGAGACAGGGGACAGAAAATGGAAATCTATCCACACCACAGCTGCCATCTTTCACAGTTCGCCCAAAAAAAACCGGCCAATCTGATTTTGCCATGCTGGTCTGGTTACTAAAAAAAACCATGCTCGGCTAAAAAGGCGGAGTTAATCTTGCTTTTTCTGCCATCATTACCCGTTGTCCCGGCAAGAAGTTTTTCCACATACTTACCAATTATATCGACCTCAATATTTACCTGATCACCAGCCTGCAAGATACCAAGGGTTGTCAGGTTAAGGGTGTGGGGAATAATGGAAACGGAAAAACCATCATTATCACAACTATTCACGGTCAAGCTAACTCCGTTTATTGCAATTGAACCCTTTTCAATAACATACCTGCTAAACTTCTGCTCCAATGAAAACGAAAACAAAGTAAAATCACCGGCAACACGGCACTCTTTAACTACAGCAATCGTATCCACATGACCACTCACCATATGCCCGCCCAGCCGATCACCAAGTCGCAAAGCCCGCTCAAGATTAACCCGGCTATCCACACTTAGCCCAGACAAGCCTGTACGGGCAAGGGTTTCCGGCGACAGATCCGCAGAAAACCTGCGACCATTTATATTGCGAGCGGTCAAGCATATACCGTTCACAGCTATTGACTCACCTTCATTCGGATCAGTCAGCTCAAAGTCAGCCTCAAGACTTAAGACCATGCCTCCGCGACCTGAGCGTTTTTCCAACACCTGACCAATTCCCTGAACAAGACCAGTAAACACTGCACAACCCTTAATCCTGTTCCAGATCATCTGCCAAACGGGCAAACTCTTCAGAACGACGCTTATGTTTGAAATTCTTGTGAATGGAAGAAACCGTCCGGTAAGCATCAACAGCCTTATCAATTTTTCCCTGAGCAACATACACCTCAGCCATAATCGCAAGAACTCCCACTGAGCCTTCAGGATTATTGGTCATATCATAATGGTCAAACATGTCAAAAAGCAATTCCAGGGCTGCATCAAAACGGCCCATTTTCCGGAACACAGCGGCCTTTTTTTTATTTAAGGAAAGAACGGAAAAAGAATCATCTTGTTTCTTGCATACAGCATGAGCCCGGTCATAATGTTCAATGGCCATCCCATACTCTTCCCTGATCATGCAGGCATCTCCAAGACGGTCTGCACTGTTTGCCACACCCACATCATCGCCCTGTTCTTCAAACCCCTTTAAGGCATTATGAAAGGCGACAGCCGCCTCACTGTAATTGCCGGCTGTATACAGTTTCCGACCTTTAATATAATCCTGACGGGCAGGATTATCTGTTTTTTCTTCCTCTTTTTCTTTCTCAGGATTAAGAGGACCAATAGAGTGCAAAGGCTGAATTCGATCACTAACCATACAAGTTCACCTGTTGTTATCAGAAAACAGAGGACAGAAGTCAGAAAATGGATTTTTTTTGTTAGATTATTTCTCTGACTACTCGGAGTCTCGCAAGCTCGCTTACCGGGAGTCTCGCAAGCTCGCTTACCGGGAGTCTCGCAAGCTCGCTTACCGGGAGTCTCGCAGATAAGCGTAGACTTCGAGC
>CAYRGM010000084.1:0-8511 GCA_964423765.1 uncultured Desulfobulbaceae bacterium | reverse complement strand
CTCCGGTAATTTCGCCAATTAAAGGATTAAACCTGAGTTGAGCGATCAACTCAGGTTAAAATTTCAGTTTCTATATAATTTTATGAGGTAGCATGACCATGATAGACCTTCATACCCATTCATTTTTAAGTGATGGTGTCTTGTGTCCAGCCGAGCATCTTCGTCGGGTTGAAGTTATGGGTTATCAAGCCATAGCCATCACAGATCATGCTGATTCATCTAATCTTGATTTTATTATTCCAAGGCTTGTCAAGGCGGCCATGGAGATGAATCCTGTTTCCAAAACCCGCTTGATAGTTGGGGTGGAACTTACCCATGTCCCCCCTGCCCTCTTTGCCAAGCTGACTAACAGAGCCAGAAAACTGGGAGCAGAAATTGTTGTGGCCCACGGAGAAACCCCGGTTGAACCGGTTGCCCCCGGAACCAACCGGGCTGCCATAGAAGCCGGCGTGGATTTATTGGCCCATCCCGGTTTTATCAGCGAAACCGATGCCGCTCTTGCCGCCGAGAAAGGAGTATTGCTTGAACTATCCGGTCGTGGCGGACATAGCCTCACCAATGGTCATGTGGCCAAGATGGCAAAAAAGACCGGAGCCCGGATGGTTGTTAATGCCGATGCTCATGCACCAAGGGATTTTCATAATCCAGCAATGGCAGAAAAAGTTGCCCTCGGAGCTGGGCTGTCCCTTGACCAGTACCATGAAATACAGGACAATCTAATTAATTTTGTAAATAGATTATCAGATAATTATTAAGGAGAGAGATTTTATGCAAGAACATGTTATTTTTGCCTTCCGCGGTGAGTCGATGTGTTTTGTTCATGTCCTGCTAAATAGCTTGAATTTACATGAAAAAGGTATGGGCGGTAAAATAATTCTTGAAGGAGAAGCGGTAAAACTTGTACCTGAAATAATGAAACCGAATCATTTCCTCAATAAATTATACATAAAAGTCAAAGAACAGAATCTGATTATTGGTGCCTGTAAAGCATGTTCAACAAAACTTGAGGTGCGAGATATTATCGAGCAAGAAAATATTCCCCTGATAGGTGAAATGATGGGACATCCAGCCTTTTCTGACTACCTTGCTGAAGGATTCCAGATTATTACATTTTAAGGAACAGTTCAGTGGAGCACATATACAAATCCGATGAATTACAGATGCTGTTTGCCAGGTTTTCTCCTCTTGAAACTGAAATGATTCCCCTGGCGGAAGGACTGGGGCGGGTACTTGCTGATGACAGTATCCGTGCAGGTGAACAGCTTCCTCCCTTTTCCCGTGCCAGCATGGACGGGTTTGCGGTACGGGCCGAAGATACCTTTAGCTGCTCAACATCTGAGCCTGTCGGCCTTAAGGTTATTGGTGAAATAATGATGGGCAGTCCGGGGACAGTTTACAGCCTGCAACCGGGGCAGGCGGTGAAAATCTGGACCGGTGGAGAGTTGCCGGAGCAAGGTAACGGGGTTGTCATGATTGAGCAGACCCGCTTAACAGATGCTCAGGTGCAAATTTTCCGCCCAATCAGCCCGGGAGAAAACATTATCGGGGCTGGAGATGATTTTAAACCGGAATCTATAGTTTTTCCTAAAAATCAAGCAGGAAACAAAAAGAAGGAAAGGAAAAACATACTCCGTCCCTTAGACCTGGGAGTTATGGCAGGATTAGGAAAAACAGAACTGAGAGTACATAAACGGGTGAGAGTCGGCATCATCTCCAGCGGAAATGAGCTGGTTCCGCCTGAGAGTTCCCTTGAACCCGGGAAAATCAGGGATATCAACGGCATAACCATGAGTGCCTTAGCCCAAGAAGCTGGTGCAATCCCAACAGGTTACGGAATAATTAAAGATGATCCTGAGCAGATGCTTAGAGCCTGCGAGCAGGCTCTGGCAGAAAATGATCTGCTTCTGGTCACCGGAGGCAGTTCAGCTGGCAAAAGAGATTTTACCCGTCGGGTTTTTGCAAATATCAAAGGCTGTGAAGTACTCAAAGATGATGCGGTAATCAGGCAAGGGAAATCAACCCTGCTGGCAATCCGGGGTAACCAGGCTGTGGTGGGTTTGCCCGGTCATACTGCCCCGGCCATACTTATATTTTATCTTTTTATCCGTCCCCTGATCAGAAAACTCTCCGGTCTCTCTGCTGACCCCGGTCTTACCAAAATTGCAGCCATAACCGGTCAACCCGTGTTCTCAAGGATTGACAGAGAAGAAGCTATCAGGGTCAGTCTCAACTGGCATGGTAACAAAAAAATACCGGTGGCAACTCCGGTTTATGGAAAATCTGCCCTGCTCAGACCCTTGATGGAAACTGACGCTCTGCTGGTCATCAACAAAGATATAAAGGAACTTGCTGTAAATACTGTTGTTAAGGTTTTTCTTTTTCCTAATCCCTGAATTTTAATAATTCTATAACGGTTCCCGTCTGTAACTCGGCTTGATCCTCAGAAATTAAAATAAGGCAGTTTGCTTCCGCCATTGCCATGAGGCGGCTGCGGTTAAATACTGGTGTGACGGTGGTCATTTCCGGCCTGTTCATATCAATGCCAAGCCGACCATAATAGATCTGTGTCCAGTTTCCATGGCTGGATATAATAGTTTTTGTCAAACTGGCAAAGTAAAGAGATTGATTAGCCCTGCCTGATAACCGCCACACAATCAATCTGGCAAAGAGAAGGAAAGAGACATGATTTGAGGGCGGCCCGCCGGGAAGATTTAAAAAAAAAGTTTTATCTTTTCTGCCAAAACATACTCCACGACCGGGATTGACTCTAACTCTGTGAAATATCGGTTTTACCCCGATTCTCTCCATGACCTGCATGGTGAAGTCTTTATCTCCGTCGAGCACCCCGCCACAAGTTAAGACAAGATCATACTGCCCAATTAATGGTTTCATAACCTCTTGCAGACAAGCAGGGTCATCATCAATAATCATCTGCTCGGCATCAATACCAAGAATCTTTAACTCCTCAATTAGAGTCACAAGGTTGGAGGCTGCAACCTTGCCCGGCGTAATCAGATCCCCCGGAGCCACCAGTTCACTACCCGTGGCAACTACCATTACCCTTGGTTGTTGATAAACAACCAGCTCTGCTATTCCTCCAGCGGCAAGCAAACCAAGATGAGCCGGACTCAAAACAGTGCCGGATTTAACTATTATCTCTTGGGCCCGGACATCTTTACCCTTAAAAAGTATATTGCTCCCTTGCGGCACGACGGCACTGGCAAAAACAAAATTACCTTGTTGACTGGCAAACTCTGAGGCTAACACGGCGTCAGCTCCTTGGGGAATCGGAGCCCCAGTCATTATCCGAATAGCCTGCCCTGATTCAAGGATACCACCAGACTGTTGTCCGGCGGTAAGGGTACCCGCTAATTCAAGTCGTATCGGCCAAGCAGAGCTGGTATGTTCCAGGTCCTGGGCCTGAAGTGCAAAACCATCTTTTAAGGATGAGTCCAATGACGGGCAGTCGGAGACGGCAGCAATATCTTCTCCGCACACTCTCCCCCCTGCTTTACCAAGACTTATCCGCTCCGGCCCGCAACAACAAGCAAGTTCTTCAATCAGGTTCCTCGCGGTCTGTAGCGAAACCGCTCCTAACCCCTTTTTGTTTCGTCCTTTTTTCATTTTTAGGTCAATATTTCAGGATTTTTTGTAACTTCTCAATAAGTCTGGGCAGCGATCAATATAAGTTAAGCACAAGGTGATTCGGAGGCGGGACTTTAGTCCCGCTAACCTGACTAAAGCAGGTGACGGGGCTAAAGCCCCGTTTCCAATATGCTGTTAAGGTAATTTGTCAAAACCATAGACTGTACCTACTTATTGAAAAGTTACGATTTTTTCACCTGCTGTTCAAATTCTCTGACCAACTTCACCAGTTTCCTGATCCGATCATGATCTTTTATGCCAGGTTTTTTTTCAACTTCCAGGGCCGAGTTCACATCAACCCCATAAGGAGAAACTTTCTTAAGGGCGTGCATTATATTATCAGGACCAAGTCCGCCAGCAAGAATTAAAGGGCGTTTCAGATTTAACCGGCTGATAATTCTCCAATCAAAAGTCTCGCCGGTTCCCCCAACCATCTGTTTATGATAGGTATCCAACAGATACCCTCTGACATAAGGGGTATAAGGTTCAATATCAGCTTGGGATAATCCCTCACCTGCCCGAAAAGCCTTGATCACCTGACATGGAGCCGCATGTCTTGCCACTCTTTCACAGTATTTAGAGGTCTCGCTACCGTGAAGCTGAACATAGTTTAGACGGCAATAGTTAATAATATCTTCAACTTCCCCTCGTTTTTTATCAACAAAAACACCAACCGCATCCACAAAAGGAGGGAGTTCTGCTATGATATGCCTTGCCTGTTCAGGGGCAATAAAACGGGGACTCTGCTCGTGAAATATAAAACCAAGAGCATCCACTCCGCTTTCCACCGCAACCATGGCATCAGCAGACCGGGTGACCCCGCACATTTTGATGCGTACTCTCATGTTTTTCTTGTTTTTTTGTTTTGGATCTTTTTTATTTTTTTTTATCCGCCCTTGCTCCCTGCTCCAACAAACTCCTTCAATAAACCAAGATCACCCGGCCTGCACATCAGACTCTCGCCGATCAAAGCGGCCTCCACCCCATGGAGCAAAAGCTTTTTAATATCATCGACTGAGCTTATGCCTGACTCACTGACCAGAGGAATTTCCTCAGGTATTTCTTTTTTTATTCTAAATGTGGTTTCCAAGTCAACCGTAAAATCCTGTAAATTACGATTATTAACCCCAATTAGACGGCTGTCCGCCTTTAACGCCGATTCCAGTTCATACTCGTCATGGACTTCAACCAGCACATCCATCCCAAATTCTTCGGCCTGTTGGCGGAAATCACGCAACTGAACAGTGTCAAGAATGGCGGCAATGAGCAGAATTGCATCAGCACCAAAGAGATGTGCTTCGTCTATCTGGAGAGCATCAATAATAAAATCTTTACGCAAAACCGGTAAATCAATAACTGTCCGAACCTGGACAAGATAATCCAGGCTACCCTGGAAAAAATCCTGATCAGTAAGAACACTCACTCCACTTGCCCCGCCCTCTTGATATGAGTTAGCAATTTTTATTGGCTCAAAGTCAGGACAGATGATACCTTTAGATGGAGAAGCCTTTTTTATCTCGGCAATAATCGCTACTCCTTGGGCAGCAAGCAGAGCTTTTAAAAAACCACGGGGTGGTCCAACTTCCATATCCGGCGAGCTGATTCCATTTTTACGCAGTTTTGCCACTTCTTTCTGTTTTATGGCAACAATGCTGTCAAGTATCATTTTTTTATTCTTGTTTGCTCTGTTTTTTTACCACAGAATTCAAGCAGAGCCTCCAGTTTGGCCATGGCCCTGCCTGATTTAATAATTTCTCCGGCCATTTTCACTCCAGCCTGCAAGTTATCCACTTTATCAGCCACCATAAGTGCAGCTCCACTGTTGAGCAAAACCATATCCAATCTTGCCCCCGGTTGACCGGCAAGCACTGACCGCACCAGAACTGCGGCTGAGGCTGCATCTTTACCGCCACTGATATCGGCAATGGTTGCTCTTGTTAACCCCACTTCTTCAGGAGTAACCTGCCAGCTTATGACTTTTTTATTTTTGACCTCGGCCACATGGGAAGTACCGGTTATGGTCATCTCATCCATATTGCCTTCTCCCCAGACCACAAGGGCTCGTTTCATCCCAAGTTTTGCCAGGACTTCTGCCATGGTTAGGGTCAGTTCTTTGGCAAAAACTCCGGCCAGTTGAACATTTGCTCCAGCCGGATTGGTCATTGGTCCCAGAATATTAAAAATTGTCCGAATACCCAGCTCCCGGCGGGGACCAATGGCATATTTCATGGCCTTATGAAGCATGGGGGCAAAAAGAAAACCTATACCAACCTCCTGCACACAGGCGGAAACCTGCTCTGGCTCCAGAGAGAGATCTACCCCAAGAGCTTCAAGCACATCAGCACTACCGCAGGATGAAGAAACTGCCCGGTTTCCATGTTTTGCCACCGGCACCCCGGCCCCGGCAACCACAAAAGCAGTGGTGGTGGAGACATTAAAGGTTCCCGAACCATCTCCACCGGTACCGACAATATCCATCAGGATTTCACCGGCTTCCGTGTCCACGCCGCTGTCAATAAAAGTGGCATGATCCCGCATTACCCTGACTGCCCCGATTAGCTCATCAACAGTCTCACCTTTCATTCTCAAGGCGGTGATAAAAGAGCCAATCTGAGCATCAGTGGCCGAGCCAGACATGATCTCTTCCATGACCCTGACCATCTCTGCCTCAGTCAAATCCTGATGGGCAACAACTTTCCCGATTATTTCCTTAATCATTACCTATCTCCAGCAAAACCATTCTGCCCCCTGCCCCCTGATAATCAAACCCCTTTTATGGTCAATAATTATCAATTCTCAATTATCTGTCACCCGTCTCCTGCAACAAATCAGCATAATCATAACGCAAAAAATTATGAAGAATAATATTACCGGCTCTGGTCATAATTGATTCAGGGTGGAACTGGACTCCCTCCACAGCAAGTTGCCGGTGGCGAATACCCATCAACTCACCCTGGTCGGTATGGGCAGTTGCTTCAAGACAATCTGGCAACTCAACCTCTTCCAACACAAGAGAATGATAACGCATTCCGGCAAATGGATTCTCAATGCCGGAAAAGACCCCTTTATTATCATGATAAACAGGGCTGGTCTTGCCATGCATCACCCTTGCTGCCCGCACAACCCTGCCGCCAAAGACCTGACCGATGGACTGATGACCAAGACATACACCAAGCACAGGAATCTTACCGCTGAAATAATTGATAGCCTCCATGGAAATACCTGCTTTATCCGGCGTACAGGGACCCGGGGAAACCAGCAGTCGCTCTGGTTTCATGGCCGCAATGGCCTCCACGGTAATCCTGTCATTACGAAACACCCTGATCTCCGGGGGCTGCCAATCAGACGGTGCATCAGGAGGCCTGACAGCCATGGTCTGCACGATGTTAAAGGTAAACGAATCGTAATTGTCTATTATAATAAGCTTCATATTGCAGATATCGTAAACAGTCCATTGCTGCTCCGGCAAAGCCGGGCAGATTACCTTATATTCAAACCTTTTTCAGCTAACTCCACAGCCCGCCGCAAACCTTTCGCCTTATTCAAAGTTTCCTCATATTCCTTGTCCGGATCAGAATCGGCTACAATTCCGGCTCCAGCGGCAATGGTGAGCTGAAATTTTCCTGTTTCTTCAAGCTCACGCAAAATAAAGGTGCGAATGGTTATACAGAAATCCATATTGCCGGAAAAACCAAAATAGCCTACAGCACCGGCATAAGGTCCACGCCGTTTATTTTCCAGTTCATCAATAACTTCCATGGCCCTGATCTTTGCGGCTCCACTGACCGTCCCCGCCGGAAAACATGCCTTAAACACATCAAACTGATCTTTATCCTCAGCCAGACTGCCATGGACACCGGAGACAATATGCATTACATGGCTGTACCTCTCAACAATCAACATCTCGCTCACCCGCACAGAACCAGGCTCAGCCACTCGGCCCACATCGTTACGGCCAAGATCAACCAACATCAGATGTTCCGCCCGTTCCTTAGGGTCAGCCAGCAGTTCTTTTGCAAGGGCATTATCTTCCGCCCTGTTACGACCCCGCATCCTGGTGCCGGCTATGGGGCGTAATTCAATTTTTTTATCTTCAAGGCGTACCAGAATTTCCGGTGAAGAACCAATCAGGATATCACCGCCAAGGCGAAGATAGAAGAGATAGGGACTGGGATTGATATGACGCAGGGCCCGGTAAAGAGTAAAAGGATCAAGCCCGGTGACGGTACTGAACCGTTGGGAAAGAACGACCTGAATAATATCCCCGGCCAGAATATACTCCCTTGCCTTTGCCACCATGGCGGTAAACTCTTCTTGTTTGAGATTTGAGGAGAACTGATGGGCTGGATACTGGTCAGCAACCTCAAAAACCGGAACTGGCTTTCTGATCAGGGCAATTATTTCGTCAATGCGACGGCACCCTTCCTCGTAAATATCAGTTGCAACCCTCTTTATATCGGCCAGCAGGTTACAGACAATAGTGACAGTTTGTTCTCTAACATCATGAATCAGCACTATCCTTGGCACCATGAAGGAAGAATCAGGTTGTTGCAAGGGGGCATGTCTATCAGGAATATCTTCGATAAAGCGAACCATGTCATAGCCATGAAAACCAACTGCACCCCCGTAAAACCTTGGTAACCCCGGCTGATCAATACAGGCAAAGGACTCAAGCATCTTTTTCAGTTCATCAAGAGGGTTACAGCCGCTCAATTTCTCTTTTCTTCTGCCGCTCATGGGGTCTGACCAGAACAGAGACACTTCATCCATCCTGCTGGTGAAGGTTACCAGGGGTTCAAGACCGATGAACGAATAACGACCCCATTTCTCACCTCCCTCCATGGATTCAAAGAGAAAACCATGGCT
>CAYRGM010000083.1:0-8601 GCA_964423765.1 uncultured Desulfobulbaceae bacterium | reverse complement strand
CTTTTGCCATATCAAATAATCAATAATCAATTGATAATAATTAATTGTAAAGTTACCTCGTTCCCACGCGGGAGCGTGGGAACGAGGGACGAGGGACAAAAAATAGTATCAAGCCATATGAAAATGCCTATAGCAGGTCAGGTAAGCGAGCTCGAAGTCTGTGCTTATCTGTGAAACTCCGTGGAACAGTTACCGAATTTTCAAGGTGGCAAGAGCCATCAACCCTAAAATAATTGAAATTATCCAGAAACGCATAACCACTTTGGGTTCTGACCAACCTTTTTTCTCAAAATGATGATGAATCGGAGCCATGAGAAATATTCTTTTGCCACCGCTAATCTTGAAATAACCGACCTGAAGCATTACCGAAACCGCTTCCATGACAAAGACCCCACCAACAATAACCAGAAGTAATTCCTGCTTGGTTATAACTGCCACTGCCCCGAGGGTACCGCCTAGGGACAATGATCCCACATCTCCCATGAAAATCTGAGCTGGATAAGCGTTAAACCAGAGAAAACCAAGGCAAGCCCCAATGATTGTCGCACAGAACACTGCCACCTCCCCGGCTCCCGGCACAAACGGTATTTGCAGGTATTGGGCAATAATCACATGCCCGGCCGCATAGGCAAATATCAAGTACACAGCACTGGAAATCAAAATCGGGCCTGCCACCAACCCGTCAAGCCCATCGGTCAGGTTCACGGCATTTGAAGCTCCGACAATCACCAGCATGGCAAAGGGGATATACCACCAACCAAGATCAGGGAGTATATACTTAAAAAAAGGAACCATCAGTATGCCGTCATATTGGGGATGAAGAATCAGGTATAAACCGACCATGAAACCGCCAAGCGACTGAAGAATTATCTTTCTTATTACCGACAAACCATTTGAATTACCTTTGGTCACCTTCTGCCAGTCGTCAAAAGCACCGATCCCGCCAAAAAAAAGACAAACCCCCATCAAAAGCCAGACCAAACCGTTGCTTAAATCCGTCCACAGAATGGTGGAAATTATAATGGCAAAGATAATCAAAACTCCGCCCATGGTTGGTACACCCTGCTTGCATAAATGAGTCTCAGGACCGTCATCACGGACCACCTGACCAATCTGTTTTTTCTTAAGCCAGCGAATCAGATAAGGACCCAAAACACAAAAAATAATAAAAGCGGTTATGGCAGCACCAATGGAACGAAAGGTAATATAACGAAAAAGATTGAGCCAGCTTAACTCAACATGAAGCGGAAAGAGAAAGAGATAAAACATCTATAAATTTCTCCCGTCCATAGCATGGTCAAAACGATTCTGCAGTTCAACCAGCAATTTTTCCATGCGCATCCCCCGCGAACCTTTAACGAGCAGCCAGTCCCCCTCAGCAAGCCGACCGGCAATCAGGAGATGGTAAAGCCAATCAGCCATGGTAACCGTCTCAACAAAACGCATCATCTGATTATTACTCATGCCTGCTTCCCTGGCCCCGGCCAGGTATTGTTCACTATAGTCCCCGGTAACCGCAATCATATCATAACCAAGAGTTGCCAGCAGACGACCAATCTCCCTATGTCTGTCTTCAGCTTCATCGCCAAGCTCAAGCATATCTCCAAGTGCTGCCACTCTTCGGCAATTTTGATCACCAAAAGAAGCAACTGTCCGCAGAGCCGCCTCCATTGAGGACGGGTTGGCGTTATAACTGTCATCTAAGACCAGCAGACCTCCAGGCATTTCCATGAACTGCATCCGCTTATTCACACTTATATAATGAGCAAGTCCCCTGATAATTGCCTCGTTCGTAACGCCATAACCATGACAGATCGCCGCAGTCGCCGCCGCATTATGGACATTATGAACTCCCGGCACAGAAATGGTGATTCTTTGTTGCCAGTCACCAATATGGAGGGTAAAACGGCTGCCTTTTTCTCCAAGAGAAGTTATCCGGGTCACACTGACCACGGGCTTTTTCTGCCTGCCTTTTGCAGTAATCGCAAAACCAATCTCCGGACCGGAATATTTTTTTGCCAGTTTAACCACCCGGGGATCATCGTAATTCACTATCCGCAAGGCATCCGGACGCAGACCGGCAAAGAGTTCTCCATTGGCCCGTGCCACCCCTTCAATACTGCCAACCCCTGCAAGATGCTCAGCCTGAATAGTATTTATACAGGCAATATCAGGATCAGCAATTTCCGTCAGCCTCTCAATCTCCCCAAACGAATTCATCCCCATCTCTAATACTGCAACCAGGTGTTCTGCCCTTAAAGGCAGAAGCGATAAAGGAAGGCCAATCAGGTTATTAAAATTCCCTTCAGTTTTAAGGATCAGAGAACGGGAATACTCATCATCTATTGCCGAGGAATAAAACTCTGAAAAAATTGCGGCAGTCATTTCTTTGAGCGTTGTCTTACCGTTACTGCCAGCGATACCAATCACCTTGAGATTATCGACCAATAACTTTCTTCTCAAGCCGGCAAGATCACCAAGAGCCTTGAGAGTATCGTCAACCTGAATCAGCCAAGCCTTATTCTTCAATTTAAGCGGTATGTTTTCCGCCACAACCACTGCTGCTCCTTTGGCCACCGCATCATCAATAAAATCATGGCCATCATATTTATCCCCCCGCAGAGCAATAAATACATCTCCTTCCTTAAGCGAGCGGCTATCTGTGCAAATGCCGGAAAATATCATTTGACTTGACCAGGTATCAGCAGACAATGTACCGCCTATGGCTTTAATCAGATTGTCAACTGTCCAGGCAGCCAAACCGTTCTGTACCTCTATATGATCAGAAAAAAACTCTTTGCCTTGATCTTTTATCTGATAGTCCTCATGACCCTTACCGGCAACCACCACCAGGTCCCCATCCCTGCTGCCGGCACATGCCAGATGAATCGCTGTTCGTCGGTCCGTTTCAATCATATATCCACTCCCGGTGCCAGCAGAAAAAAGCTCATTCACAGTTTTTCTTGTCCTGCTGGCCCTCTTTAGCCCCGGCTCAATCTCAGCTATTATTGCCTCCGGGACTTCACTTCTTGGATTATCAGAAGTCAGCATAACTATATCTGCCAGCCGTCCAGCAACTTTTCCCATCAAAGGTCGTTTACCTTGATCCCGATCCCCACCGCAGCCAAACACACAAACCAGCCGGCCTGAAACTGAAACGAGCGGCCTAAGGGTTGTAAGAATATTTTCCAGAGCATCAGGGGTATGAGCATAATCAACAAAAATAGCCGGCTGTGCCATCTGTATAGATTCATCGCCAGAAGAAATCCGCTCCAACCGTCCCGGCACATCTTTAAGTTTATTTAAGCCCTCCCTGATATATGCCGCCTCGATATCAAGGGCAAAGGCAACCCCTGCCGCCCCGATTTGATTTAAAACATTATGTCTGCCGATAAGCGATGAACCGACCGGCTCGACCACAGTTTTTTCCGGAATCTTAAGGGTAAAGGAACTGCTATCAATACCAAGTTGGAGATTATCGGCAAAAACCTGATTAGCCTGCTCCAGACCGACCCTGATCACCTTTTGCCCGGTAAGTTCTTCTGCGAGACGACTCCCGTAATCACTATCTAATTCCGGCTGAACAACCACCACCGAGATCCCGCCCTTTTGCAGACAGGAAGTAAATAACAGTTTTTTAGCAGCAAAATAATTTTCCATATTCCGGTGATAATCAAGATGATCCCGGCTTAAGTTGGTAAACAGCGCTACGGACAACAACAAACCAGCCAACCTCCCCTGATGCAGGGCATGGGAAGATGCTTCAATAACCACATGGGTAACCCCGGCCTCTGCCATTTCTTGCAACAGCAACTGGAGCTGAAGCGGGTCTGGAGTAGTCAGCCGAGCAGGCCGAACAACCATTTGACCATCTGCCCCCTGGTAACGGTAATTAACAGTGCCAATAACACCTGTCTGCAGACCTGCCTGTTGCAAGATTGCCTCAAGTATCCAAGCAGTGGTAGTCTTGCCATTGGTACCGGTCACACCAATCAAGGTCATCTCATCTGCCGGATTACCATAAAACTCTGCGGCCAGCAGACCAAGGGCATAGCGGCTATCAGCAACTCTAAAAAAAGGTACTTTACCGGCAGAAACATCCGGTTCAATTTCACCGACCACCCCGATACAGCCCCGTTCCAGAGCCTGGTCAATGAAATCATGACCATCCCGCTCATGCCCCCGTACTGCCACAAACAAGGTGCCGGCGGCAACCTGACGAGAATCGGCGGTTATCATGGAAACAACTATATTGTCCACATGTCCGCTCACAAATGCGGCAAGAAGATGCTCCACCTCATTTAATCGCATAAACACCCCTTTTTCAGGTGACAGATAATTGAGAATTGATAATTCTCAATTATCTGTCCCCTGTCACCTGAATAATGCACTCGTCCCCTTCATGTAAGCGTTGCCGAGCTAAAGGATACTGGCTGACAATCCTGCCACTGCCTTTGATTAAAACTCGGCAATTATATTGGTTCAAGGCCTGTAATCCTTCTCTGAGGCTACTCCCGATCACCAACGGCATCTCAACTGCCTCTCTCTTAGTCCTGGTAACCTGGGGAAACTGTTGTATTTTCCCTGTAATCAAGAACCTGGCTTTATTATCTTTATCTATAGTAAGAGGACGGACGGCAACCTTTTTCTGATGTTCACTCAAATATAAATCAACAAGAAGAGACCTGCCATGTTCCTTTAAACTCTTTTTTGCTTTTCCCCGCTCCTGCAATTTAAACGGAGCAAGATTCTTCTGCTCAACAGCAATGAGCAGGAGCAGGGATCGCCCACCCTCCCCCCTGATGACACCAGCAAAAAATTCCTGCTGAATATAATTGCTGAACATCCCTGCCGGCACAACCCTGACATCCCTGCCGACAAAGGTAACCATACCATTTTCTTCACTTGATGAAAATAAATGCCTACGCAGCACCACTCCCATCACCGGAGAGACCACAAGTTTTCTGGAAACTGCCTGCCGACTTAGGGGAAAGAATTTATTTTCTTGCACATCGTAAACAGAATCAAGAAAAACCGGGGCTATCCGCCAACCTCCATTAATTAGGCTTGCCACCCCAACCCCTATCTGGGCAAGGCTGATTAACCCATCATTGCCAAATTCATCTCCATGTCCTGTCAACTTGCTCCCGAAAAGCACTCCCTCACCTGCTCTCTCATAGACTGGTCCCCGAAAACATAATTTTCCAATCAACCTGCTTATCTCTTCTTCCCTAAGACCAAAATCAATGGTCGCCACCGTTGTCGGCAAAAGCGATTGTGCCTGGAGACCTTTTTGCATAACTGCTGCCACCCGGGTTAATATAGGGCGCACCATCTCATAGCTCAATACCTGGCTAAACACCCTGTTTTCCCGCTGCTGTTCACTGGCCTCCCAAAAACGATTGGCATCAAAAGAGGGGAGAGAGGAAAGAGACAACACCCGTCCTGTCCAGGGATCAAGCAACATGCCCATTGCCTGATCAGCATTGAGCTCAAGCATAATATCAAGCAGATACCTGTCAATTTTTCTCTGCAAACCGATATCCATGGTCAAAACCAGATCCGTACCCATTCTCCCCAAGACTGTATACCCCTGAAAATCTACCTCAGGAACCATACTGGTCAAATACTCACCAGGCTCAAGCAACAGATCAAAACGACCTTCCATGCCGGCAAGACCTATGCCACCACTAATATATCCAACAATATGGACACCAGCAGTATGACCGGGATAAAATCGTTCCTCTGACTCCCTGAAAAAGAGTCCCTCAAGGGACAATGCCCTGATTGCTTCCACCTGGGCAACTACAAGCTTATCTGCAAGCTGAACCACCCGTGCCGGTTTGCCAAGTAGCTCCAGGAGTTCTTCAGAAGTTTTACCTAGCAAAGGCACCAGCTTCTGAAGAGCCACAACATAATTGCTAATCTTTGCCGGTCTTGCATACAGAGAAAAAAACTGATAAGAAACAGCAAGTTCCTGAAAATTTCGGTCGTAAATTATCCCCCTCAGAATAACATCATTAGCTGCTTCGCCGGGCAAAGAGGAAGCAGACAATCCGATAGCGGCTGATCTAATAATTTCCCCGGCATCCTGAAGAGAAACAGGGCTACGCAAAACAAGCAACCCGAACACAGCAACAAAAACGAAAGCAAACAGACCAACTACAACAAAAAACACTCTCCGTTTTCTGTTTTTCTTCAGTTTTTTAACCTTGTATTGAGATAAATACATAAGACACAGGGTACCCGATCAAAAACGATGTATCTGGCTGTCGAGAGGGACATGCAAATCAAATTTCACTGCGGCAATTGCCTTAATTCGCTGGGGCATAAGCAACTGTTCCCTTTCTGTTAACAGATCAGCGTTTAACTCAGAAGACACACCAACGGTTGTTTGCAAGTCAACCATTGCCTTATGGGACTCCATAATTTTCCAGTAAAAAAGCTGACTGGCACCAAAAACCAGCATAAATGCCGCACAGAGAGCAATAATAACAGCCCTTTTAAGAGCTGCCGACATTTTTTCCCGCTCAGAATTGCTCACCGCTCTTTGCCGGATACCTGTCACTGCACCCTGATATCTATATTGATGTGATTGTGCCTTAACAAACATGATCATCCTCCTTTAGCAGACAACAGAAGTTTATATGAACGATGGCGATTACTACTTAGCCATTACCACAGCAACCCTATTTCATAGTTAGCCCCATGGGGCTGGCCAATCAAGTCCAGCCATGCTGATTATCTATTTTTTTACCGCTCCCCGAAGTCTTGCTGACCGGGCCCGGGGATTATCAGAGATTTCATCATCATCTGCCTGGAGCGGTCTGCCGGTGATTACCCGTAAACGAAGATCAGATTTAAACGCCTGTTTGACCATACGATCTTCCAACGAATGAAAGGAGATAACACAAAAAACCCCTGCCGTTCTCAAAACATCCGGAGCCTTTGCCAAAAGCCTGTTAAGATTATCCAACTCCTGGTTAACCGCAATCCGCAAACCCTGAAAAGCCCTGGTCGCCACATGAATTTTATCAGGATGAAACCGCCTCGGCACAGCCTTTGCGATCAACCCAGCTAATTGTAAAGTGGTTGCAAACGGAGCAAGCCGCCGTTTTTCAACAATAAAGCGGGCAATACGCCTTGCCTGCCGTTCCTCACCATAAAAATAAAAAATATCAGAGAGTTCATCCTCTCCCGCTTTATTGACGATATCAGCCGCAGTTCGCCGTAAGCCTTGATTCATCCGCATATCAAGCGGGCCATCCACCTTAAAACTAAAACCCCGTTCTCCCCGATCTATCTGCAGAGATGACATACCAAGGTCAACCAGCACCCCATCCACCCTGTCAACACCACAGGCGGCTAACTCCCGGTCAAGATCAGCATAGGAACCATTAATTAACTGGAAACGATTGGCAAACCGACTCAACCTCTCTGTTGCCAGATCTGCAGCCTCTCCATCCCACTCAAAACCCATGACTCGACCATTTTTAGATGCATCAAGAATCTGTTCCGTATGACCGCCAAGGCCAAGGGTTCCGTCAACAATAATTCCACCGTCTTTTGGTTTAAGAAGTGCAATAACTTCCCTGACCATCACCGGCACATGTAGAGAGGCCGCCTCAATAGACATGATGTTAAAAAATGCCCAATGCCGACAGATCAGGCTTAAACTCGGCAAATCTTGCCTTGGTCTGCTGGGTTTCCTGCTGCCATGCTGCTTTATCCCAAATCTCAAAATTTTCCAGCATCCCGTTCAAAATAACATCCCTGCCCATGCCAAACTCGTTGCGCAGGCTTGGTGAGATAAGGATCCGCCCCTGCTTATCAAGCAGACATTCAGTTACTCCGGAAATAACATAACGAACAAAATCAGCCATCCCCGGCTGTCTCCGTCCATCATCAAGAAGTTTTTCTTCCAGGCGTTCCCATTCGGGTACGGGAAACACCTTTAAACATTTATCCCAGTTAGTAACCACAACCGCCTCGGTATACACATCCCGCAACACCTCACGAAAACGGCTGGGAATATTCAGCCGCCCCTTGGCATCAAGAGAATGTTCTGAACGCCCGCGAAACCGCAGGACAGAGACCTGTTGCTTTGTCATATTTCACCTGCCAAACAACATCTGACTACATTTAACCACTATTCACCACAATAAACCATACATACTTTTAGCCCAAGCAAACAACTCCGTCAAGAGAAAAAAAACAGAAAAACAACATTTTGCATATAACACATAAGCACCATATAGAGTGTAGGCTATGCGGAAACTACTACATGCTGTAGGGAGATAAATCAGGGGGGAGGAAGGCAATTAAACAACATCAGGACAACCATGTGATATAAAAAGAATATAATGAGAAAAAATGGAATGACTAAATCATGGGGGAGGAAGTGGGGCAAGAGAAAAAATATTTTGACCAAATCACCAGCATAGCTGGTCTTGATTAACCACCTCTAAAGCGAGCTATGGGCTATCATATGTCAATTATTTTAGCCGGTTGACTACAAAATGATCTGATCCGGTTGCGCATTAGTACTTGCTCGCATTGTTTTGGTCTTTGGGTAATTATCGTGTAACCTAAATTGAGCGA
>CAYRGM010000082.1:0-8681 GCA_964423765.1 uncultured Desulfobulbaceae bacterium | reverse complement strand
ACGCGGGAGCGTGGGAACGAGGACAAAAAATAGTATCAAGCCATATGAGGATGCCCATAAGTACCTTACTACTGAAAATCTGTCATAAAAAACAGGTAAGCACAGACTCCGAGAAAATCAGCGGCATTTATGATCGAAAATTCTCAATTATTAAACACACTCTTTCTAATTATCAATTATCAATTCTCAATTAAAAAAGTTCTCAATTTTATAATTGGGTTGCGGGTATTCCGCCTTAGACATGTTATTTTATGATAAACCCCTACCTTCCTGCCACCAGCCAGCGATACTGATATGGTTTAAAGAAAATGGTTCCATCAACATAAGCTCCGGCAACGACATCCCTGACCCGGCCTGTGGAGATAACTGACCCAAGGGAGCTGATCTCCACTTCCCGGCTGACGGAGCTGACATTGTGGACACAGATAACCGGGTCAACGGTTTCAGCCATGCGCTGGACAATAAAGAAATATTCAGGGCTGCTGAGGATCTGCTGGGGAACATCAGGATGAAAAGCCGGTTGCTGGCGACGGATGGTTAACATTTTCCGGTAAGCTTGAAAGACCCGGCTGGTAATCGACTGCGGCTCATCAATCTGCCGACGAAGCTCGGAATCAGGCCACCGTTCCCGGTTAATGGTGCGGTTATGACCTGTCCGGGCAACACCTTTATGGTTATTCCCTGAACCTGTCAGGCTGTGAAAATAAACAGCCGGAATTCCACGCAGGCTCAGCATAATGCTCTGGGAACATAGAAACCTGCGTATTTGCAGATCAATATCTTCCAAGTTATCCAGATCACGCATGGCATCAAACCAGGTGATATTCAACTCATAGGCAACCTCCCGACCATCCTCGCCTCTGCGGCTGGAAACCAGCCCGCCGCATTTCTTCACCCTGTCTATCACGGTATCTATTTCTTCCTGAGCAAGCAGACCTTCCAGGGGTCGAACACCTATCCCGTCATGGGAAGCGGTAAAATTTAAAAAAGAACATCCCGGAGGAGGTGGAGAAAGACTTAAACTCCAATCCTGCAGGTGACGGGTCGAACCGGACTGCATGGTATGAAGAAGCAGGGGTGGCAGGCTGAACTGATAAACAAGATGTGCCTCATCACCGTCACCAAAATAGCTGATATTTTCCTCATGGGGAAGGTTGGTTTCAGTGAGAAGGATTACACCAGGGATCACATTAAGAATATCACGAAATAATTTAACCACCTGATGGGTTTGGGGCAGGTTTATACAGGATGTACCAATTTCCTTCCAGAGATAGGCTATGGCATCCAGACGAATAATCGTCGCCCCCCGGCTGATATAATAAAAAAGAATATCCAGCATCTCCACCAGGACATCGGGATTAGAAAAATTCAAATCAATCTGATCCGGACCAAAGGTTGACCAGACATGTTTTTCACCGCATACCGTTTGAATCCTGGTAAGAAGAGGCGTGGTTCTCGGCCGCACCACCATGCTCAGATCCGTATCAGGAGTAATTTCAGTAAAATATTCCCTCGCAGGAGCAATACCGCCTAGATAATCCTCAAACCAGTTTGAACGGCTGGACACATGGTTTAAAACCAGATCAAACATGAGCTTGAAATTTTCAGCAAGCCGTTCAACATCTCCCCACTCTCCCAACTCTTGATCAACTTTACGGTAATCAATCACCGCAAAGCCATCATCGGAACTATAGGGGAAAAATGGCAGGACATGGACCACACTAAACTGCTGTTCGAGGTAATCATCAAGGAAATGCTTAAGAGTTAAAATCGGTGCTTGACCATCCCGACAAATCATATCACCATAAGTAATCAACAGACAACCTGTCTCATCCCAATAGTTTTTTTCCAGACAACTGCGTTGTTCCAGAAAGCTATAGCGGGCAAAGAGCATGGCAATCCGTTCAATAATCCTTGGCACCCTGTCCAAGCCATAAAGAGCTTCAAGCCTTATCCATAAACATTTTTGTAATCCATTACGCAACTTCCACATAATTTCTCCTTTTATCTGACCTCGTAAAATAAGCAGACAACCGTAGAGACGGGTTTCAAACCCGTCTCCGTCTCTTACCAAATCAGGGCAGTTTAAGGGGACAGCAGACGGATGGTTCCTGAAACCGGTGAAACAGCAAAGAAAATTATCCAAAAAACATAAATCCCCATTTACACTCAGGTGGCATATTTGATATTGTTAATCAATACCTGCAAACAATAACGGAGAACTGGATACCCATAATATTTTCCGGCAAGCTCAAAATTATATTCAACCATCTCGTGCCTATAATCCTTATCATCAAGTAACCTATGTGCTTCAATAACGGTTTTTCGATCAACAAAACCATTCATCACCGGCACCTGAAAACCTTTTGGTTCAATATCACGCACCCAGACCGGATAACGGTTAACAATAATCGGAACCTTGAAGTAAAAAGATTCCAGCAGGGCATTACCAAAACCTTCGTAAATAGAAGGATACATAACCAGATCCGCACGGGAATAAAGATCTTGAAGGACATAAATCTTTTTGCCTTCACTGTTTATATGCCTGCGATCACCTATCCTCTCTCCAAAAAAACGAAGATCTACTCCCTCTAAAAGGGCTAGTTCCTTTATTTGATCCGAATAATCATCGCCTTCATCACCGGATAAATGGGAAATAATCAACTTGCAACGAGAATCTTCAAGCTGCTTGACAAGGAAGATACTATGCTCAATTCCTTTGCGTGGAACTACACGGGTGGGTTGAAGAATCAGTTTATCTTCAGGGGTAAGCCCTATTTCCTGGCGGAGATCAGCACTGTAATCATCCGGAGTTGATGGTTTATTAAAATCAAAGACATTGGGTACAAGCATGGAAGAAAGTCCCTTGCGAAGAGCCAGCTCTTCCCGGGCAGCCTGGTTAATAACTACATGCTGCAGTGAAAGACCCCGGGGCGGGAATGCCATATCAAGAAAATCAGGAACATTGTTGACCTGAAACCGCGATCTTTCCCAGTAAAAATCATGGTGATGAGCAATTGCAGGCATTTGAGTCTCAGAAAGGAACTCGGTCAATGCCACACCAAGGGATAAATGCATAGGGATTGTCAGAGCATTTTGAATGACAAGGATAGAAAGGTTGAAACTGCGAACAAAATCATAGAGAGTCCTCTTCAGGTACTCGGCCAGAGCATGGATGCGACGGGTAACATCATAAGCTCTGGTATGTCTGCCCCATATCTGATTACTAATCCATTCATTTTCCGAATGACCAAAATATGCCTCAGGTACACACATTGATACTGAGCTTTCACGATCGAGGACTCCAGCATACCAGTAACTAACATGCTTATCCTGCCATAAGGCTTCAGCCCATTTAGCCGACTCCAGGGAGACTCCGTCTGTACCGGCAAAACGGGTGGAAATAAAACCTATCCTTTCCGGCATGTTACTCTCCATTTAAGGATTAGACATATTGAAGGTAGAGGAGAGATCCAAAATGATAATTATCATCTTAACCTATCAAAAACAGTCATAAAAGTCAAGCTGTAATAAAATTTTAGATGAAACCTGCCCATGCAACCTTTCACAGAAACTCTCACCTGGATTGAGCGATTTTATGACGAAGATATGTGCTGATCCGGCACTATATAGCGCCAGATTGTGTGCCAAGGTTTTTCGAAAATCGCAGGTATACCCGTTGGTCTGCCCACGGATTTTCTTAGAAGCCTTGGCGTACAAGAGATCGGAGTCTCGTTGCATTAGCTTACCTGGTGCAGATAAATTTAGCACCCTTCGGGCAGGCTTTTAGTCTGTTAATAATTAATTGTAAAGTTAACGACATCAACTGATGATATCGCACCACGCGTGACACATAACCATGATGATACAATTGCCCGAAAATGAAAATTCATAGGCTATCAAGTTATAAAATCGCTCAACTCAAGTCTTAAGGAATGTTTCCTGAAAAAATCCTTAACAAAAGTCAAAAAAATGACGAAAAAGAAGATAATCCCAGCTTTGTAGATACACATTTAAAACCTCTGGAATTATCTCCGGTAGCACAGGTTTTAGCTCTTGTTCACAATATTTGCACTGAAATACATTACATGGCATTAAAGTTGCATATATAAACATCGTAAACGCCCTATAAAAATGCCATTCTTTTTTTAGACAATTTTCTTTACTGCTTCACCAGTCTCATCTGCCATCCTCTTAAAATGTCTGGATTTGGTAGAGACGGGTTTCAAACCTGTCTTCACAGTGGCACCGACATGGCTGATGGTTGCGGAAGGAGACGAGTTTAAAACCCGTCTCTACGGTGGTAACACATGCTTTGATTTGACGACTGGGTTTGCACCTGTTATAGCCACAGGGGTAACCTTTCATTGAGGAGAAATTTTATGATGATCAATTATCATGTCCAGAGAGGAGACACCATTGCCGAGGTAACAAAGCAAATGGGAGTCAGCTGGCAAGAGCTGAAACGGGAAAATCCGGAAGCCGTCGGCAGGTCAAATCTAAACGGTAACTGGTTTCTGAGAGAAGGAGCAACGCTCAGTTTCGCTGACTCTCTACAAAGCTCACTTGCTCACATCAATCACCAGCAAGCGACACAGGTTCCTCCTCCGCAATCAAATCCGGAAATATTCTTTCCAAACCAAGCCGCTGCTGCAAACCAGGTAACGATAAATACCAACTCTACCGGCAGAGCGATCGAACATATTGTTCAACCCGGAGACACCATCTGGGAGATGGCTGTCAGAAAATATGCTGTTCATATCAGAGACATAATTGCTGACAATAATATCGCCGACCCCAGACTACTGCAGATAGGTCAGAAACTTATCATCAATCTGCCAGGTCCCCAGCCCCCGCAAAAAGTGGTGGCAAGCTGGTATGGTGAGCCATTTCATGGTCGTCCCATGGCAAATAGTGATATTTATGATATGTATGCTCCAACCATCGCCCATAAAGAGCTGCCGCTTGGCACCAGAGTGGAACTTGAAAATCCGGCAAACGGGGTAATTGTCCAGGCAACAATCACAGATCGGGGCCCCTTTATTGCAGGGCGGGATGTGGATCTTTCCTATGGCCTGGCCAGACAGCTTGACACGGTAGAACGAGGGGTTGTCAGTTTGATTATGCGTATTCTTTAAAAAAATTTAAAAAATAAGAAAACATGAAGCGCATCGTTCTAATTTCCTTTTTAATTTGCGTTTTTTGTGTACTCGGTCTGTTATTTTTCAGGTTGCAGGTTACGGCTTTACTCTTAAATCAAGGGTTAATCCATGCAGGGTTTACCAATGTACAAACAAAAATAACCGCCCTGTCCCTCACAGAAATAAAATTATCTCATCTAAACCTGAGCCGGCAAGAGACAGGCTTGAATCTGGATGTAAAAAACATCACCTTGGGCTGGAGTAAAACTTCTTTAATCAGCAACCAACTAAAAACTGTTGATATTGATAGCATTAACATCAACTTCCCCCGTAGAGACAAAAAACCGACAAAAAAAGATTGGCAGCTGGCAGAGCTTGTCGGCAAGTTACAAGAAATTATCCGGCAATTGCCTTTTCAACTGCTTACCATCCGTCATATTGTTATAAATTCAGAAGCAATTACTCTGCCGGCCGGCAAACCGATTTCATTTTCAATCAGAGTAGATAAAAATAAAAAAGAAAATAAACTGATCTCTGAGTTATACCTGCATAAACCTGCCATCCATGTCTTAATTGAATATGATGGTCTGCAAGAATGGAAGGTCAAAATTACAGAATCAGCAGGGTCAGCAGAGTTTGCTGCTGCTTCACCATTACTCATATCAACCATCAACCTGCAAAATGGAGAGTTACAACTTGAAGCACAAGTCGAGCTTGCCCGCCTGTCCCTGTTCAATCCCATCCTTACCCAACCCCTGCCTGTCCTGGCAGGGACACTCTCACTCAAAACCGTACAACCATTTGATCCTGAAACCAGCCGTTTTCTTCAGGTTGATATAAAAAATTTACAACTTGCTGATCTCCATGCCAAATCACTAAAGTTAACCATCCAAGGGAAAAGAATTACACCTTCATTATTTTCGATCACGGAAAACTCATATATAAAAGCCATGGGAATAAGTAGCGAACAAATAAATATAAATTTCCTGAAACTGAATATAAATGGTGAAATAACAAAATATAATGGTTTATGGCAGTACAGGTTCACAGAGAAAAGTAAATTGACGACCAGGGAATTATCAACGCCGCCGCTTAAAATAAGCTCTTTAACCGTTTTCCCGGCCCTAACCATCGGAGTTTTTCCTGTAGATGAACAGATCTCAATAAAATTATCTTCTGATTTCAAAGTATTAGCCACAGGTATTAAGGCAGATGAGCTGTCCTTGGAGGAGATGACCATTTCCCCGGAAAAAGAAAGTATTTTTTCCCTGAGCCTGCCGGAGCAAACCTGGAATCTAACTCCGTCTTTATGGCAGATATCCGTTGATGATCTAAAAAACAAAAGGGCAGGACTTTCCATAACTTCAGCTCCCTTTGTCCTTATGACCCAAACAGTTGACGGAAGCAAATCAGGATATCAGCTCAAGGGACGATTACTCAACAATGATTCCCATATAAAAACCACAGAAAACGGTTTTAATCTGCACGACCTTGATATAAATTTTAAAATAACAAACATTCCAAAAAACTCAGATTCAAGCAAAGATATACGAATAACCAGTCATTTTTCCTTTATCCCGGCAACTGTATCCGGAAAAATAAACGGAAAATTATTCCATAATCTGCAAACCGGTACTGGCGGGCTTACTCTAAAAACAACTGAGCCCTTATCGTTTTCTAAAACAGCCCCACTCAGTTCGCTCATTGATAAATGGCCATTAGATAAGGTTGAACTAAGCGAAGGAGACTTAAACAGCGAAGCAGAAATCAAATGGCAGTTAGATAAACCCATTCATGCCTTTGTCAAAGCCTCACTTGAACATGGCAGAGGAGTTATCGGAGAAACAGGATTTTCAGGGCTTTCTTTACGCCATGCCCTTAGCATTCTACCCTCAATCCGTTCACAAAAACCCGGAATAATCCACATCGACCAGCTAAACAGCCTGGTGAAGATCAACAATATGCAGAAAACCATAAAACTATCTCCCTCACGGCATGGGAAATTACCTGTTATTCATATAAACCACATCTTAATGGAGACACTTGGTGGCACTATTTCTGGGAAAAATATTACCTTTGATCCCCAGCAACCTAATTTTGAAACTGAAATAATTATCCATTACATCGACCTTGCCGAACTGGCACAAATTCAGCAAATACAAGGGTTGGATATCAAGGGAAAAATTCATGGCAGATTGCCTGTCCGTTTTGATGAGGCAGGATTACACATCAATGATGGTATTTTTAATAACAGCAATACAAAAGGAATAATTCGCTATACACCAACCGGAGGTGAGGGGATGAGAGAGTCTCCATTGACCGGTTACGCCCTGCTGGCCCTGGAAGAATTTCACTATCACCTTCTCAATGCCCAAGTCGAATATTCACCCAATGGTACCCTGCTCGTAAGATTACGCCTTGAAGGCATCAGTCCAAAACTGAAAACAGACCGGCCTGTTCATCTCAATATCAATATCGAGCAAAATATTCTTTCCCTTCTGGAGAGTCTTCGCTATAGTCAACAGATAACAAAAAAAATCGAGCAAAAGTTAGAGAAACATAAATATGGATCAGATTCTCATAGATACAATCATGAATAAAAAAAACTTTTCTATCGCTTTACTACTTGTTATTAGTGTCTTTATAATCATAACTTCCGGCTGTTCACCAACCATCAAGTTAGCCGCACCAGATAAACCGATAACCATCAATCTTAATATCAAAATTCAACATGAAATCAGGGTCAAAGTAGAACAAGACCTTGAAGATATGTTTAATGAAGACAGCGAACTGTTTTAAGAGGAGAATATTATGGACAGTAAAATAAGAAAGAGTCTGGTAACAATGGCTATATTTTTCATACTGGTCATCACCAGCCTGCCGGTCTTTGCTCTTGATCTGCAAACTGCTAAAAAACAGGGGTTGGTCGGGGAAACCACCAGCGGTTACATAAAACCAGTTCAATCTATCAAACCAATTGCACCGACTCTGGAAGTGGAACAACTCGTAAGAGAAATCAACAACAAACGAAAGGAACTCTACAGCAATATCGCCGAAAAAAGAGGGGTATCTTTACATACTGTTGAGCAAATGGCAGGGAAAAAGGCGATTGAAAAAACATTACCAGGACAGTATGTAAAAATTAACGATAAGTGGATACAAAAATAATAAACGATTACAGGAATAAATTTAACTTTTTTGCATATGCTACTTGCTGCCGACTCTTACAGGGTGCCTTGAAAAATTAGAATTTTCGTTCAAAATCAAGGCTCAAGAAAAATTTTACCGCAGGCATATAGTTAATATTCCGAGGATAAAATTTTTCTTGCAACAAAGAGTTTGGGCGAAAAGGAGATTTTTTAAGGTGGCCTACAACCAATGCCGGACACTTATCATCCTGTATTTCCAGACAAACCGTTTGATTGCCTTGAAAGCGCACGGGAATGGGTGAATGATTTCCAGTACTGGTACAATGAGGTGCATTGCCCTAACCCAACTTCGTAATAGGCGAGAAAAAACTCCTCTTATTACAGATAGTTA
>CAYRGM010000081.1:0-8732 GCA_964423765.1 uncultured Desulfobulbaceae bacterium | reverse complement strand
CGTCTTCATCCTTTTCAATAAGAACATAAAATTCTCGTTTCATTATTTGCTCCTTTTAATATCCGGGGGACTCGGGCGGGGTCGGACCACGCTATCAATTTGATAGATCCTCTATAATTTTTTCTATGGTTTCGGCAAGGGGCTTCATCTTATTCTCACAAACCCAAAATATTGCTTCTGCGTCTATATCAAAATAATGATGTGAAATAATGTCCCGCATACCTTTCGCACCTTTCCAATCTATTTCCGGGTATTGGGACAAAAGCTTTTTTCCAGTAATCTTGTCAATATTCTTCAAGCTTTCGCCAATTGCTATTATCACCATGCAAATGGAATCAAGTTTTTCCATGCCGTCAGGTGTATCAGTAAAATAACTTACTGAAGTCACAGGCTCAAACCGTTTGCTTACTCTCTGTGCAGCGTCTGAGATCTGCTTCAATATCTCCAGAAGCATATCTTTATCATACATACACCGCCTCTTTTTCTATCCGGTCTCTCAGAAAGGGATTCATTTTCTCGCGAAGTCTTACAATATCAACAGGCATGTGTAGTTGTCCCTCCAAGTCCTCTTTAATATGAACAACATTAAAAAGGTCCGGTGTTTCTGTTCTTATAACTATGTCGATATCGCTAAACTCCGAAGCCTGGTTTCTGGCGAACGAACCGAAAATACCAATTGATAGAATGCCGTATTTCTTTTCATTTAACTTTTTAAATTTTTTCAGTTCGCTTAGTAAATTTGATCTGTTCATTTTAAAACTCCAGCAATAAAGAAAGAAAGCGAAAGCGGGTCAGGCTTGACATTTTGATATTTTCAAGAGGTGTCCTCTTGAAGATGCAACCCTGTCAGCCAGGTTGGGATTATCCCTTTCCCGCTCACGAATGCGGCCTGCGGCCCGGCTTAATGCTGCTGAATCACGATTTAAAATATTTCCCAGCTCCGTTAGCAAGAGATGTTATTCCTCTTGTACAAGATAGGCGGCGATTGCTCTTGCTTCTGCACCTGGTTGCTTCTTTCCGGGCTCAAGCAGAATCTCTGCATCTATTTCATATGACAAACATACTGCCTCAATTATCTGATTTAAAGTCCAGCGATTTTTCCATTTTTCTTCGGCCAGGGCAAGTGCCTTTTCGCTGAAATTCTCATCTCCGAGAATTTGCCCCTTGCAGGTGCCGATATGAAATTCATGTCTGTGTGCCTCAGTGATGCCATCTTGTACGAAATCATCATACAATTTTCTGGCCTTGTTTTTCTGTCTGGCAAATTGTGACAATACCATGTCTGTGGTAAGCCACGGAATAAAACTCTTGCCGAGATAAGCGTTATGACTGCTCCACTGATACTTGTCGAGACTTTCGATCAAACCTGATCTTACCGGATTGCAATGGATATACCTGACCAGTTCTACAAGATAGCTGTCGTCATCAATCAACAAAACATGGGGTCAAGTCTCATCTTGACATATAGTAAGCGAGCAAGCGGGGGCTGCTAAGCTAAGAAAGAGGTCAAGTCTGCTGTTGGCTTTACGCTGGGCAGATAATATTAGAGATGGGTTTCAAACCCGTCTCTACAACTTTACAACCAATAAAGTGAGCATTACACGAATTGTGATTGTGATGTAAATTGATCTTATGAGGAAAACAGGAAAACTTTTATTTAAACCTGAATTGAGCTATTTTCTACGCTTGATCTGCATCAGGTCCGCGAGTGCAACGAGATTCCGATCTCTTGCACGCCAAGGCTTCTAAGAAAATCATCAACAGACCAACGGGTATGCCTGCGATTTTCTTAAAATCCTTGGCATACAAGATATCGGAGTCTCGCTTAGCTCGCTTACCTATCACATATCTGCGTCATAAAATCGCTCAACTCAGGTATAAATATCCCATTTTATTATCTCTTAATATACGAATTATGTTCCACTGTAAATATTCAATATATCAACAAGATACAAGGTGTTGGAGAAAAATATTCCATAAAAATAAAACCGGGAAAATCCTGATTATAATCTCCTCGTTGTTTTATTGGTCTCCACCAGTCCTGAAGCTCTCAGCCAGTTCGGTAACAGCCATGGCATATCGGTTGGAATGATTCCACTGGGTAATTGTATGGAAGTTTGGAAATCCGGCAACATATCGATATGCATGTTCACCTCCAGGAGCAAGTTCAAGGGCAACAATAGATAGGGGTCTATTGCCTGGAGAGCGGGGAAGATCATGGTTTTGCAGGTCCCTGACGACTTGCCAGTCAACCCGGCCTCTTCGGCCTTGCAGTCTGGCAGCTATTAGTTCTTGACTTTTCAGTTCATGGCCAAGTTCGGCATAAATAGGTGCATTAAAGATCCAGTGAAACTCGTTAAGATAGTTGGCGATGGAGGCTAGCACATCCGGGATCGAGTTCCATACATCCCGCTTGTCATCCCCGTCAAAACTTACTGCATAGGCATTAAATGATGAGGGCATAAACTGGGTCTGACCAAAAGCCCCGGCAAACGAACCCATTACATAGTGCGGGTCAATTCCGTTTTCCCTGCAAAGCAGGAGAAAATGAATCAGCTCTTCGCGGAAAAACTTTGCCCGCCTCGGGTAGGCATAAAAGAGTGTGTTCAAAGTCCTGAGTACATTGAAAGCTCCCATATTTTTACCATATCTTGATTCTATAGCCCAGATAGCAACAAGAATCTCCCGTTCTACTCCGAATTCCTGTTCAATCCTGTCTAAAAGGTCTCTATGCAGGCGAAGTTTTTCCCGGCCAGTAGCGATATTTCTATCAGTGATAAAAAGAGGGTAATATCTATAATATGGTTGGGCCTCCCATTGGGAATCCATCAAAACCAGCACCCGCCTGGAGATTTTCTGTCCTTTGAAAATTTCCTGTAATTCTTTTTCTGTGAACTGATGTTGGTTTTTAAGCTCAGAAAAAAGAATTTTGTATTTTTCATGATTAAGGTTTATGAGCTGTCCATCCTGAACGAGGTCAGCTGCCTTGGGTTTTGCCGCATGAAGATTCATTGGCAATAACAGCAATGTATAAAAAACAGCAAGCATAATAATGAGATTGTATTTCTTTAGAAAAACATGCAGAAGAGTCATCATTTTGTCCTCAGTTAAAATATATATAAAAATTAGACGGGTTTTAAATTAGTTTATGTCATCTTTATGATTTTATGGTCAATGATTACGAAAATATCCGGGAAAAATTATTAAAAAAATTCTGTAGCTGTGAAGCTGGCAGATGGTTGATCCCGGCAGCTCCACTGCGCCCGCCTCCGCTTGGAAACATCCGGCATAACTCATCAGCACCATGTTGTCTTTCAAGAGATGCCCTGACG
This sequence comes from uncultured Desulfobulbaceae bacterium, assembly GCA_964423765.1. Lineage (GTDB taxonomy): Bacteria > Desulfobacterota > Desulfobulbia > Desulfobulbales > Desulfobulbaceae > DRLX01. The sequence continues at coordinate 5,400 of CAYRGM010000081.1, read as the reverse complement.
CTTACCCGCAGACTGTCATCATCATTTTCCATGAGTAGTCCATGGGCAAGTTGCGGTTTCTCCCTAACCAGAGTATTGGCAAAGACACCGGCCACCCGGCGGGCCCATGGTTCTGCCGGTAGCTGGTAAATACGGCCGGTTTTGTCTTCATGAATCGGAGAAAAACCCCGGGCTCTGTTCATATCATCCTGATATCCCTGGCGGAGGATACCAGGAATCTCAGATTCTGCATGAAAATGAAAGGGGTCTCCAAAGAGCTGAATCTGGCGATAGAGTTCATCTGGCGGGAAGAAAAGATCATCAACTCTGGAACCGTAACCGTTATAGTTAAGGAGAATTCCTGTCTCCTGTAGTTTTGCTAATTGGTCGCTGGTGAGATTTAAGGGCTGGGCTGTTTGCCTGGCAGCTTCATCAAGGTTATCGCCAAAGGCACCAACTACTCCCCATGCAAGGTATTGACCTTTAAGAAGTTTATTGATCATTAAAGAAGTACAGGTTTGGGGTGAAAGGTCAATATGGGCTTCCAAACATGAAGATTCAGAAATTTCACCGCTGAAATGGTGGTCAGCATAAAATATTGTATTCTCCTGGTCCAGTAGGAGATTGAGGGGTTCACGATTAGATTCCATGGAAATATCAAGAACTGTAATGCGTGCTTTTTTTACGGTGGAAATTTTATCAAGAAGGCGAATATCTCTTTTTGCTCCGGTAATCAGATGGGCTTCAGGGCGGGGAAGATGAAGCCGCAACTGATGGAGAGCACATATTCCATCGGCATCCCCGTTAAACACATCGTAATTTATCAAGATTAGTCACCTCCAAATAGTCACAGGCTAAATTTTTCTCAGGAAATCATCAGGAGAAATGCCGGCTTGCTTGAGGATGGCACGGAGAGTGCCTTCCGGCATCTCGCCGGGATGATTAGGAATCGTGGTATATCTGTCTAGTTGTTCACTGTACCAAATTTCGTGACTACCTGCTGCCTGCCGATCAAAAGCAAAGCCAAACACTTTGAGTCGTTTGACTATCTGACGATGACGAAATCCGGCTAATCGTCCCATCTATGTGCTTACCACCAAGGCACAATCAAAAGTATCTCCGATGACAGGAAAATTCGATTTTTTTCGTTTTTCCGCCTGAGATTCCAATATTTTTCGAGCGACATCACGAGCAATTTCCATGGTCTCGGTCACTGTCCTACCTTGAGCCACTAAACCAGGCATATCATCAGAAGTGGCAAGAAAAACACCTTCCGGCAATTTTTGAACATGGATATTGATGATTTGTTCCATTGTTTTGTTTCCCCTTGTGAACGACTGTTCTATAAAAAATACCTAAATCTGAGGTAACTATTCAGAGCCAGATGATACCAAAGCAAGAGTGTGCAAGTTTATATAAAGAGTGCGATGAACTTTGCAGGATTATAAGCGCGAGCGTAAAAACTGCTTTCAATCGCAAAAATAATAATCAATAATCAATTGATAATAATCAATTATTAACAGACTAAAAGCCTGCCCGAAGGGTAACCGTTCACCAGCACCTCATTGACTGCAAATCTATACCCTTGGTGAACGGTTACCCCGAAGGACGCTAAATTTTCAACATGATTAGTCTATTTAGAATTAATGCAGATCAAGACCAAAGGGAGTACCAATATTCGCTAACCGGAAGATGAGCATAAACTTTCGGTCGTCCGGGGTATAATTTGTGGCAAAAGTCACTGACCAGCATTTTTCCAGGTAAGTCAGACTGAAATTATCTTCGATGGTTTTGTTATTTGAAAGTGAGTGTTCAATATTATAAGAAGCATGAAGAAAATGAAACAGGGAAATTGCAAATCCCGCTCTGATTGATTCTCTTCCTTGGATTTCTGATCTATCATTGTTGAAAAAATAATTAAAGTATAACCTGTCGCCCCGTTGATTGCTATAAGAACTATTTATACTTTGTCGAATGATTCCATCGCCATAAACATCAATATCAGAGCGATATGACAGGCGAAGGTTTTTAAGCGGATAAAAGCCAGCCTTGATTGTAACAGGTGTTAGGGGTGTATCTTTTTCTTCACTGCGAAAATCATAGCCTTGCCGGATTTTCAGATACCCGTAGTTTCGTCGGTATTCACGATTATCAGAGCGACCGAAAACAGAAAAGAAATTGTCAATGCCATAATAGACTATATTTTGCCCTGCGATACGATCTATCCTGTCAAAGTTTGGCAGGTGACTCTGATCTACTTGATCAAGATAGCGATAGGAAATATAGGGTCTGAGGATGTGATTAAGCTTATGGATTGCACCTATGTTAATTTTGAAATTACGGGTCAGACTGGTACCTGTCCTGCCGCCGAAATCAAAAAGAAAACGATTCTCATTGTCTGAACCAGACCAATTATGATCGTCATTGGCATCAATCAGATAACTGGTGTTACGAATTCCGCCATCAACTGTGATTTCGAGATAAGGGGTGATGGGCAGGGCAGTGCTGAGTCTTAAAGGGATATCAAGCCGCTGCCCTCTTACTCCCTGTTCCCGCCAGAAATTGGTATAGCTGGTATTCCAGGAAAAATTAACACTGGTATCAGGGAGTGGTATAATACCGGTATAGTGAATTGCTGGCAGCTTCCAGAAAGGGTCGTTTCTGTCTTTTTTGGTCCGTAGATCATTTATTCCGGTCAGATTAACCTGGAGAGCGGAGCCGTTACTCCAAGAACGAAGCATTTTCAGGGTATTGGCTCTGGCTAATTCAGTTTTATTTTGAAATCCACGACCGAAGACCTCAAGGAATCGTTCATGGCTGGTACGAAAGCCGGTATATCCACGGTTGAATTCAGTAAGATAGTCAAGATCTGAGACGATATCAAGGTCAAATCTGGCCTGCCATGAACCAAATTTATGATTACTCTTACCCCTTAACCAGTAACGGTTCTGATTGTCATGGCTATAGTTGCCAGTCCTTAAATACCCAATATTATCAGGATCACTGCGATCATTTAACTTGTCATCAAGGTAATTTGCCATAAAAAATCCCTTGGTTGTCTCAGAGGTAACATAACGATATTCCATACCGGCCATGAAACCCCGTTTACTCATATATTGGGGATAGAGAGTAATATCGCTGGATGGGGAAAGGTTGATAAACAAAGGTATGGTTAAGTCAAAACCGTCTCGATCAGAATAGGCAAAACCTGGAAACAGGAGACCGGTCTGACGGGTTCTCTTGACTGGCAGGATCATAATAGGTGTATAAAAGATCGGTATATTCTTAATACGAAAGGTGGCGTGTGTAAGAAAGGCGTAACCGCCAGCGGTGATTTTTGTATCAGCTGCGGCAAAACTCCAGGGCGGGGTTTCTCCTTCCTTGAGTTTACAGGTAATTATCCAGCCGTTTTCAATGCGGTAGGTCAGCTCACCTGTTTTTTCAATAACCCGTCCTTCAAGATGGATATCCTTATAAGTACGGGTAATGGTGGCATTGGTAAATGTCCCGGTTTTCCGGTTAAGATCAATAATTCCCGTGTCAGCAGTTATCTGATCTCCACCGATATCAACCAGCAGGTTTCCTTCTGCCCTGATGGTGCCAAGGTCCACATCGTAGGCAATCCAATCTGCTTTAACGGTGGTCAGTATCTCGTATTCTATAATAGGTTTTAAATCTGCCTCATATTTTTCAGTAACAGGTTCCTTTTTTGCCAGGATAACATTGCCTTCGGCAATGATCATAGCGGGATATTCCTGATAGGTAATTTTATCAGCAGTAATCTTCCATCCTTTGACCTGAACTGTTTCAGCATATAATATGGCAGGCATAAAAAAGTACAGAAGAAAACTAAAAAGAATAATCGGGGTGGATACCTTGTTATATTGCACCTCGACCTGCTCCTTTTAATAAATTTCAGGGAGTTTCTAAATTGCTTGGACTTGGGAGAGACGGGTTTCAAAGCTGTCTCTACGGTGGCGGTGATATTAACCAATACCTTGGTGTGGTGAATATGGTTTGTTTTTTTGGCAGAGATGGGTCATCCTGAATAGTTACTAAACTTTTTAAAAAAATGTACGCTTCATCAAGAGTTGTGTCAAGTAAAAAGGAAAATAATAAGACTTGCCCGACAGCGTAAATTAGTTTAGATAGTAAAATATATTGTAATATTCTCGGATGATAATAGGAATCAGCTCTTCCCTCCCGGCATGCCCTGTATGACAAGATACCATTCCATATGCCACTTCCAATGAAACATATCTTTGGGCCTGTTAACTCCAGACGACTTGGAAGGTCATTAGGGATAGATCTTTTTTCTGAAAAAGTATGCAATTTAAATTGTATTTACTGTGAGGTTGGCCCCACTGAGCTGCTTACCTGCGGTCGGGACGAGTATGTAGAAACTGAGGCTATTATTCAAGAAATTGATCAATATTTTTCTGATCCCGTGCGTCTTGATGAAATTGATGTGGTAACCATCACTGCCCGTGGTGAGCCAACTCTCCATGCTGGTTTTGGCAAAATTATTGCCCATCTCAAAGAGATAACAGGAAAACCCATAGCTGTTCTGACCAATGGCACAACTCTCTCAGATGCTGAAATTCGTCAAGAATTGTCTCTTGCGGATGTGGTTATCCCTTCGCTGGATTCCGGGCGGGAACAGAGTTTTCGGAAAATTGATCGACCGGCTGTCTGTCTTGATTTTAATGAAATCCGTAGAGGGTTGATCAGCTTTTCCCATGAATATCAGGGGAAGCTATGGCTTGAGATACTTTTTATCAGGGGCATCAACGACTCAGATGAGGACCTTGTTGCATTACAGAAGGTTATTAAAGAGATGTGCCTGGACAGGATTCAGTTGAACACTGTTGCCCGCCCCCCTCTGGAATCTTTTGCCAGGCCGGTATTAAAATCAAAAATGCTTGAGATCGCTGATTATTTCAAAAAACATAATCCCGGTGTAAGTATTGATATCCTTGCAGGTGCTAATCCTCCTGAAGATATGGTTGGCATTGCCACTCAGGATATGTCTTCCGGGAACTTACTTGCTGAAATAATTCAAATGTTAAAAAGACGGCCTTGTACGGCTGCCGATATAAACAAGACCTTCCATTGCGGCGGGCAAAAAAAAGTAGAGCGATATCTTGCTCCGTTTGTTAATTCAGGGAAAATACATACCAGCATCCATAACGGTAGAACTTATTATCTGCTGTAATTATGATGTATTATCAGGGAAAAGTAAGGTATTTGTATTTTTTATTGAAGAAAAAGTAACTATTCAGCGAGCTGAACAAACTCCCATAACCTTGGGCTGTAACTGTTCAGATGTGCTTCACGGAGTCTCGTTCCTCGCTTACCTATTCGTCCATTTTGAGCTTTGCAGCGTACTAATGCTACTCAAGAAGCTCAGGTAAGCGAGGA
>CAYRGM010000080.1:0-8798 GCA_964423765.1 uncultured Desulfobulbaceae bacterium | reverse complement strand
ATCACCTTGTGCTTAACTTATATTGATCGCTGCCCAGACTTATTGAGAAGTTACCATTTATTGTCTTAATCATGACCCCCCTGGCGTCGGAGGCAGCATGAGTCAATTTACTGCTCCATTTACGATAATGGATGCACGAAATTGTCCTTTTTATAGTATTGATGACCGGATGATATTGACTGACAAAGCAGTTATGTTACCGATTGGGCGACCTTCTTGTCTAATTTTGGTCAGGCAGATCACAGAACTTCTTTTTGAACTCCTTCCGGCTCAGGCAGATAATTTCAGCAGATTTAAGAATAAAGTTTATAGTTGCGGTGGATGTACCGGTTTGATTAAGTTTCAACTTGGTCAGCTGCCGGCAAACCATGAGATGGATTTGGGAGAACCGATTGTCAGCGGTCGTATTAATGCTATCCTGCCGGCAGAATTGCTCCAGGTTTTTCATATGCATCAGAAGACAGGTAAGTTGCTGCTTGATATGGAAGGAGGGAAGGCGAGGGTTACATTTCGCGAAGGAGCGGTTATCGCTGCTCGTTATGAAGAGCTGGATAATCGAGAAGCAATTTATGCTATACTGGCTGAAAGGGATGGATATTTTCGTTTTCTTACCGGAGTACCAGAATCCATGGAGAAATCGGACGCAATCGGCGATTTTATGATGATTTTGATGGAAGGGCTTAAAAGGATGGATGAGGTTGATGATTAATCATCATAGGGGGGAGAGAGAAGAGATAAGGGATGCTTTATCTCTTACGATTTAAAAATGGGGTAAGTGTAGGGATTTCCATAAAACTTTGGACATGATAATCAGCATCAAGATTCCGGTTTTTGAAAGCAATCAGGGGAATGGTAAGTGGTTGGCAGTGTTGCCGGTCCACATCTGAATCACCAATAAAAATAGCTTCTTGTGCTTGCAGCTGGAAATGATTTAAAATGATATGAAGTGCTTCCGGGTCAGGTTTCGGTCGGCTGGTATCCATGGCAGTGACGACTTTATCAAACCATGGAGTGAGCGAGAACAACTCCATGACCAGGGGCATGGTGCTGGTACGATTGGTTGAAATGGCGGTATGATATTCAGGTTTGAGCCATTTTAGAAATTCTTTCAGATCCGGTTCTTCCTGCATCCAGGGAATAAATTCAGCATAATCAAGTCCGTCTCGATAGCGGTTTATATCTTCTCTGTTTACCTGTGGATGATGGCGGAAGATATGGGAAACTGAATCATTAACACTATGCACATGAACAAAGTTAACTTCATCTTCGTCCATGGGAGAGCAGGAAAAGGTACTCAGCAGCCGATTGTAATAAATACGATTTGCTTCCCGTGAGTCAAACATCACTCCGTCGCAATCAAAGATTACCAGTTTCAGCATGAGTTATTATTTTTTAACAGACCCCAAGAGAAGTTGACAGCATTATGAGACAGTAAATATTGCTGGTTAGCAAAAAAGAATCTCATAATCCAGGGCTATAAATGTTTGGGTAGTACCCCACGGAGTCTCGTTCCTCGCTTACCTGTTTGCTCAATCCGGCTTGAGAGCTATATTGAGTCATATGCTTTCAAGCCGGATTGGGCGGAAATGGAGTGCTACCCGAATATTTACATGAGACATTAAAAAAATCTCTGTAAAAGCCAGTTGACACCAAGGGCAAGCATTTTTTCGTCATCTCCGGCCAATCCCTGCAGTTCAACAACTCGCAAAGGACGATTCATTGTAATTCTTCCATCTGCCATTTCCCGGCGAAACATATCCAGATTATAGAGAGCCATAATAAACTCGTCCGCTTGCTCATGGCTGGGACGGAATCCCCGTCGTACCTGTTCATGGTGTAACAACCTGATCATGGCATCGTTATGTTTGTTGTATATACCAAGTCCCTGGTCGCTAAGATATGTTACAGGTGTTCGTTGTTTTTTGTCTTTAAAACCATGGCAATGTGGTTCCTTGACAATAACAAACAGCTCTTTATCCTGGGTATTATTGTCATTATTGCAAATCCCTCTTCCTACAGGATACGCCCGACAGGCCGCAGGTCTATCAGGATAAACGGTGCATCCCCTGTCTTTATCAATGAAGACACAGCTGGCACGACCATCATCGACCATGGTCAGGTAACAGGTAGGAAATATTTGCAACTCATCCCATTCGATAATCACATACTGCTCAAGAAAATCACCAGAAGGTATGCTGAAGTGTTTTTTCAGGCGGAGTACATCATAAGGGGTCAGGGCAAGATCAAGTTCTCGGCAGCATTCTGTAAAACAGTCTACTCCCGGGTGGCAGTCAAAATTAAAGTTATCCGACTGGTTGACCGGCTGGATATTATCCATGAGTGACTCAGACATTATATCTGCTGCCGCTAATAACAACTTCTTTTACCTGTTGTTCATCACGACTCCGGTCTTTTAAAGCTAACAGCGGACTGGCAATAAAGATTGACGAATAGGTACCCACAAGTACTCCAATTAACAGGGCAAAAGAAAAATCATGAATTGCAGAACCCCCGAAGATAAATAATGATAACAACACCATGCAGGTGGTCAATGAGGTTACAATCGAGCGGCTAAGGATCTGATTAATGCTGGCATTAATGATCGTGAAAAAGTCGGCTCCCTTCATTTTGTAAATATTTTCCCGAATGCGGTCAAAGACGACCACTGAGTCATTTAACGAGTAACCTGCCAGAGTGAGCAGGGCCGTGACCAGGAGCAGGTTAATTTCTATATTCAATAACCAGCATATGGCAAGGACTATCAGCACATCGTGAAAGGTAGCAGCGGCGGCGGCCAAACCAAAACTGAAATCAAAGCGGATGGCGAGATAGCAGAGAACCCCTAACAATGCTATGGCTATGGCCTGAATAGCCCGATTACGCAGCACTTCTGACACAGAAGATCCTATTTCATATGTGCTTTCCAGGATAAAGTGTTTATCAGGATGGTTTTCGCTGAGGATTATAGTTATTTCATCTGCTAAATGGGCGACTGTTTCTTCGGATTTTTTCATCTTAACGATGAGTCTATGCTCACTGGTTACCTCCTGCAGGTCTAGACCAGGGAAGCCATGTTTTGTAAGTGATGCACGAATGTGTTCAAGTTCAAATGGTTTATCAGTTTTGTACTGTAGTAATGAGCCTCCAGCGAAATCCACTCCCATATTGGCTCCTCCCCGCAATATGTCCACAAAAGCAAACATGCCAATTACCACCATAACTGCCGAGCACATAAATGTAAATTTTCGTACTCTCATGAAGTCAAAGTTAGTCTTTTTGATAAAACGCATGAATTTAAGTTTCTTCAGCTTGCGGGTGGAGTAAAGGGTTTCATAGATCATTCTGCTACAGAATAACACGGCAAAGAGGTTGAAAATAATCCCAAGGGACAGGGTAATGGCAAATCCTTGAATGGGACCGGTACCAAATAGAAACAGAGCAAGAGCAGTAATAAGGGTGGTAACCTGAGAGTCGACAATGGACAGAAATGCCTTGTTAAAACCGGCATCAACCCCGGATTTGACTGACTTGCCCAGGGCGAACTCCTCCCTGATTCTTTCAAAGATGAGAACATTGGCATCAACTGCCATGCCTATGGCGAGGATGATCCCGGCAATCCCCGGAAGAGTCAGGGTGGCACTCAGCATAGCCAGGCCGGTAAAGAGAAGAAATATATTTAAGGTAAGGGCAAAGTTAGCGATTATACCAGAGAGCCGGTAATAAATAGCCATAAAAACCAGAACCATAAAGGCACCAAAAATACCGGATATCAGCCCTCTGTTTATAGAATCCTGGCCAAGGCTTGCCCCGACAGTTAGGTTCTGGATGATATCCACAGGAGCCGGTAAGGCTCCAACCCTGAGAACTATGGCAAGATCGGCGGCCTCTTCAGTGGTAAATTGGCCAGAAATCTGAGCACTGCCGCCTAAGATCCTTTCTCTAATCACCGGTGCGGAACGAACCACTTCATCAAGGACAATGGCCAGGCGCCTGTTGACATTTTTTTCGGTAACCTTGGCAAACACCTTGCCGCCGCGACTGGTAAGATCGAGGCTGACAAATGGCTCGTTAAAAGTACCACCAATACGAACCCGAGCATCTTTGACCATTTCCCCAGTCATCAGCAGTTGATTATAGAGCAGAAGCGGCGTTCTAGTCACCTTACCTGTCTGGTGGTCAGTAATCGTTTGAAAATATATCTCGGTGTTTTCAGGAAGTAGGGGTCGCAGGGCCATACTGAGTTGTTTTCGGTTGTCTCCTTCCTGCCATTGCCCTGCCATGACAGCTTTGTCTATCAACTGATTCAGATCAAGGCCGGCATCATCGGCCACTAACTTGAATCCCAACTGGGCAGTTTGACCAATGAGAGCCAGAGCCCGTACGGGGTCTTTGATTCCCGGCAATTGAACAATAATATTCCTTTCTCCCTGGCGGATAATAACCGGATCTGTCACCCCAAATTGATCGATTCTATTACGAATAATCTCCACTGACTGGTCAACCGCATTATCGTGGATAAAATCTATGCCTGCCTGGGTTAACTTTATAGTGATTTTTGGAAATACCCCCGGGTCGGCCTCAACTATTATGTCAAGATTGGCAAAGTAGTTTTTTATGATTGTATTGACAGTTGCCACGGCTCCGGTATTGGGCAGAGTAAAGATGGCCAGGTGCGGATCATCGGATCTGAGGCGAACAGCAGTGATATTCTCATCGGACAAGGCATATTTTAAATCGGATGCGGCCAGGTCAAGAGAGTTTTCTGCAGCTTTTTCAAGATCAACTCGCAGGATGAGATGCATACCTCCCTGAAGATCTAGACCAAGTTTGAGCTTGCCCGGTGAGAGGTATTTACTCCACCAATCCGGTACACCGGGATAGAATGAGGGAGTCAGAACCATTCCGGCAAAAAAGATAATGGATACAAGCAGGGCAAGTTTTAGTTTAAGGGTTGTGTTCATGGTCTATCCGGTTATTGTTTGGAGAGTTCGGCAAGAAAATAGTAAGCGTTCACCAAGGAGGTCTAGATTTGCAGTCAATTAGTTGCTGGTGAACGGTTACGGAAAATAAAACTGGATTTCAAAGAGAGTCGTTGTTGCGAAGGATAGCAGCAGCCATGCAGGCCCCGCCAAACCCGTTGTCAATGTTGACCACGGCAAGACCGGGAGCACAGGTATTGAGCATGCCAAGCAGAGCGGAAAACCCGCCTCTGCCAGTGCCGTAACCAATTGAAGTCGGGATGCCTATGACCGGGGCAGGGGTCATGCCGGCAACCACTGACGGCAGAGCACCCTCCATGCCGGCAACAACAATGATAACTTTTGCCTCTTGCAATCTTTGTTGATGAGCAAAAATACGGTGAAGCCCGGCAATCCCTACATCATGGATGCTGCTGCTGCTCCAGCCAAGACAACCCAGAGTAATCTTCACCTCTTCTGCAACCGGCAAATCAGAGGTCCCGGCTGTGACGAGAACAGCAGCAATATCTTTATTTTTGCGATTAATATACTGATCATTACCGGTGAGCATTCTGGCTTGTCTATGCCAGCTAAGTTCCGGCAGTACTGCACAAATACTCTCGGCTTTTTTCACAGAAACTCTGGTTGCCAGAACCGGTTGGGGATGTTTGAGCTGGGCAGTAAGTATTTCTATGATTTGAGAAGTGGTTTTTGATTCGCCGAAAACTGCTTCCGGAATATCTGTTCGCAGACAACGATGATGATCAAGCTGGGCAGAGGAAAGGGTTTCACCAGGCAAATGGCGTAACTGATCCATTGCCGCATCTATCTCAAGAGTACCGTTTTGCAGGGATTGTAAAAGATTATGGAGAATTTGCTGGTTCATTATCAGGGTATTAAATATTGGATGATAGATACTGAATGCTGGATATTAGATAATAATAGTGGCTACACATTGTTTTGTCAATATTTTGAATTAGATAATATGTTGAACATGTAAGCGTTCACCAAGGGTATAAGTTTGTATTGAATAACTCTTGCTGTAGCAGTGAAGCGGCGATCGTTCATCCAGTGCTTCACGGATTTGGGAACATGGATAAAGTATGGCTTATTTTTAGAAAAGTGATTATAAGCATCGCTTAAATTTAGCGGATAAATGCAAACATAATAAATGGATAATAAGATAATGGACATGGCATATCCTGAATATATTAAGACCCTTCTTGTTAGGGAATCCTATCCGCACGAGGTGGATAAAGTGGAGTTGATTCAGACTCATATCTCTTTTGTTTTGTTAGCAGGAGAGTTTGTTTATAAGTTCAAGAAGGATGTTAATTTTGGTTTTCTGGATTTCTCCACCCTAAAAAAACGAAAATATTGTTGTGAGCAGGAATTGTTGCTGAACCGACGATTATGTCCTGAAATTTATTTGGGCTTACTGACAGTTAACCGACAAGCTGATGGACTCATTCTTGACGGAGATGGTGAGGCTGTGGAATATGGTATTAAAATGCGGAGGATGCCGGAAAAACGGATGATGTCCCGGGTGATCGAGCGGGGTGAACTGGACAAACAGGATATAGAGGCGATTGTTTCTGTTTTGGTGCCTTTTTATGAACAGGCACAACGAAATGATGAGATAGATACCTTTGGTAAGGCTGATGCTGTGGCTGTTAATGTGCTTGAAAATTTTGATCAGGTAGAAGAGTTTGTTGGCGGTTCGGCCCTATCCCGGCAGCAATTTATTGCAATTTCAAGCTATGCCCGCTCGATGCTTGCTAAAAAAGAGCTGTTTGAGAAGAGAATAAGGCAAGGAAAAATTCGGGACTGTCATGGTGATCTTTATTCTGCTAATATCTGTCTCGCTGATAAAGTGTACATTTATGATTGTATAGAGTTTAATCAACGATTCCGCTACTGTGATGTGGTCAGTGATGTAGCTTTTTTGGCCATGGATCTTGATTTTCATGGTCTACAAGATTTGTCAAAGTTTTTTATTGATCAGTTTAGTGAACAATCAGGTGATGAAAATCTGCGGGAAATGTTAAATTTCTATACCTGCTATCGGGCAGTTGTCAGGGGAAAGATTAACTTATTTACCGCGGCTGACTCGACTGTTGCCCTAAAGGTGAAAGAAAAATTACTGGCAAATGCCGGCCGTTATTTCACTCTTGCCTGCGTTTATGCAGGCAGGGGCTAAAGAGATGGCCAAGATAGTCATTTTTTTTGGTCTGATTGCCTCCGGTAAATCGACTCTGGCAGAAGCATATGCCAACCGGGTCCAAGCATCTTATTTTAATACTGATCGGATTCGCAAGGAGCTGCTCGGTATTGAAGCAACAGAGCATAGACCGGCTGATATGGGAGAGGGAATTTATACTCCTGAAATTACAAGACGCACTTATCAAGCCATGCTTGATGCGGCTGTGGAGATGTTGCAGCATGATAAGAGCGTGGTTCTGGATGGCTCTTATGCCAGCCGTTCTGAGAGGGAACTGGTTGCTGAATATGGAGATCGTACTGGCATTTCTGTCCGTTTTGTTTTTTGTCAATGTTCTGATGAAGAAACCGGCAAAAGGCTTGAACTGCGATGTCATGACCCTGATGCCGTTTCCGATGGGCGTTGGGAAATTTTTACCCGCCAGCAAGAAGTCTTTGAGCTGCCAAATGAAATAGATAACAAGAAGCTGCTTGTGTTGAACACAGAGGATACACTGAATATTCTTGTTGAGAAAGTTGTCGGCTGGCTGTAGGGGCAATCCTTTATGGTTGCCCTGTTTGCGTACCAATTGCAGGATTTAGGTAAAAGTATAAAAATGGGTAACCGTTCACCAAGGGTATAGATTTGCAGTCAATGAGGTGCTGGTGAACGGTTACAAAAATGGAATGAAATTTTATGTATACACGGATGTTTTTTCTGCGTTATCCCAAGGAAACTTCGGATCAGCCGATCATATACATGCTGGTGAAACAGTATGATATAGAGTGTAATATCCTAAAAGCTGATATTCGTCCCCAGCGGGATGGGATTATGGTTCTGGAATTGAAGGGAGAACCTGAGAATGTCCGGAATGCTTTGACATATCTAAAAGGTCTGGGCGTACAGGTTGAACGGTTATCCGCAAAGATAAGCAGGGATGAAAAGCTATGCTTCCACTGTGGTGCCTGTACTGGAATCTGCCCTGTTGGTGCTCTTTATGTTGAACGACCATCAATGAAAGTCTGTTTTGATGTGGAAAGATGTACAGGATGCGGTCTTTGTGTGACTGGCTGCCCGGTTCGGGCTATGCGGCTTTCTTTTGATCATGTGGAAAAAGACATGGCAGGTGGTTCTGGACAATGAATTAATTGGTAGAGACAAGGCATATACCTTGTCTCTACAGACCAATATAAATGTCAGGGGGGTACTGGCACAGCAGCGTTCATTGTGGATATGGATAAACGGTTACTTCAGACAGACATCGTAAACGCCCTATCACAATGCCCTGTTTTTTTGGACAATTTTCTTTCCTGCTTCACCGATCTCATCTGCCGTCTTCTTAAACCTGAATTGAGCGATTTTATGACGCAGATATGTGCTGATATCCTGTGTGCCAAGGATTTTCGGAAACCGCAGGCATACCCGTTGGTCTGTTGAGGATTTCCGGAAAGTCTTGGCGTGCAAGATATCAGTGCAGATCAAGCGTAAAAAATCGCTCAACTCAGGTTAAACTGTCTGGATTTGGTAGAGACGGGTTTCAAACCCGTCTTCACGGTGGCACCGGCATGGCTGATGGTTTGGAGGGGAGACGGGTTTGAAACCCGTCTCTACGGCGGCGGTGATATTAACACCTGAGTTAA
>CAYRGM010000079.1:0-8859 GCA_964423765.1 uncultured Desulfobulbaceae bacterium | reverse complement strand
AAATGTAACATAGACAATGATCATTTTATCGTAAATATTCGGGTTGGTAAAAAAACTCTCATAAACAAGGACTGTAAATGTTTGGGTAGTGCCTTAGGTTCGTTCATTCTGGCCGGTGAAGCGTACTTTTGCTACTCGAACCGGTCAGAATGGACGAATAGGTAAGCGAGGAACGAGACTCCGTGAGGTGCTACCCGAATATTTACATTTTATCAATTACTAAAATCAATGAGGTCTCCCCATGTTTCTGAAAACTTTTATTATTGTTGCGGTCTTGTTATTAAGTGCCACGATTATCAATGCCCATACCGCTTTATGTTCCTGTTTTTATAATGGTGACAACACCATAACCTGTGAGGGCGGTTTTTCCGACGGCTCCTCTGCCGCCGGGGTGATCATGCGGATTGAAACGACTGATGGCACAGTATTGTATTCCGGGCAAATGGATGCGGATGCAGAGTTTACATTTGACAAACCTGATGGCTACTTCATAGTCGTATTTGATGCAGGAGAAGGTCACAGGGTCCATATTCGCGGCGAGGACATTTTTTAGTAATCGTAAGTGTTTGAAACCTGAGTTTAGCGATTTTTTTAATTACCCATAAAGTTCAGTTAGGGTAATTATGTATACATGAGTAAAGCGGATCACATTTACAATCTGCCACCGGAATTATCCGGAGGAAGGTAGTTTTCATATAAATGGTATTGACAATGATAGGCATAGTCATAGTCATTTATAATAATGTTAAGAACATAATCTCAAGAGGAGAAATGTAATGTTAAGAAAAAGTATTAAATTTGCTCTGCCGGTACTGTTAGGGGTTTTAATATCAACACCAGCTCTTGCTTGTCCAGCTGCAAAAGATGGAACTGTTAAACCTTCACATATGACATCCATACAGCTTCACCACGCAGGAGATATTAACGAGGATCTAGGAAAGCTTGTAGATGTTTTACTGCCTGTCGGGTCAGGATATAGAGTAGACACAAAAGCAGTTAGTAGTGGAAGATTAGGACGAGATCTGATAGGGGCACTTGAGACGGGTGAACTCCCTGCCAATGTTATAGTGACATACGGTAGAACTGGAGAGACTCCTCCAGGAAGAGATATCTTGATGCATATGCATAATCTAAAAGCGGCAAATCTTTTTGGTAAACTGCCAAAGCAGTTTACATTAAGATCAGAGTTTCAAAAGATAGCTGATGATGTTGATACCAGTGGTTACATAAGTGTTCCATATATCGCAGCTATTGCAATTTTCTATAACCCTGCTTTAATTGAAAGAAAGGATGTGCCAAATAGCTGGAAAGGGTTAGCTAATTTTGACGGGAAGATTGCTGTGCCTGGTTCGGGATGTTTTGGTATGAGAACTTTAGTTTCACTTTATCACGCAGTTGGAGCAGAAAAGTTTGAAAAGATTATTCAAAAAGCAGATATGCCTGCTATGGAAACTACAAAAGATGATCCACGAGAATCTAAAGATATGCCTATGGGAGGAACTAGAACTTCTATAGCAGTAGCTGAAGGAGATTTTAAAATAGGATTGGGACCCTTGACTTCAATTAGAACTCAAGATCTCATTGCAAGTGGTGCTATAGGGGTTATTTGGCCAGAAGAGGGAGCGATTCCACTTCCACATCTGTTGGCTGTACGAGCAAATCCAAATGAAGCAGATATAGCTCTTGCAAACTTCATAGCCAGCAATATACAAGTTAGAAATGTATTATTACATGAGGGCATTAGCTCAACCCTAAGAGGAGGGACAGTTCTCCCAATTATAAAAGAGAACGATTTCAACTTCAAGCATATTCCTATCAAGAAGGTAATGGATCAAGATGCACATAGAAATGTCATTGAGATTGTTGAACGAAACAAGCCAGCAGCATAAACTTACGGGCATTGTTAAAGAAGTGTAGATTGTCTGAAATTCTGTTGTGCTTTTTCAAATGTTTATCCTTGTACAGTCTATGCCAAATGTAACTATTCAGCTGCACTCCACGGAGTCTCGTTCCTCGCTTACATCTTCGCCCCATTTTGAGCTTCTTGAGTAGCATTAGTACGCTGCGAAGCTCAAAATGAACGAATATAAAGCACATCTGAACAGTTACAGCCCAAGTTTATGGGAGTTTGTTCGTCTCGCTGAATAGTTACTGCCAAATTAACAATGTTAACTTACGAAGGGTGCCATATCTTATGGCACCCTTTTTTTCTTGCACTACTCCTCACCCGCTCATCTTCTCACCAGTTTGACAATCGCTCAACATTTTTCTGCATTGTCTGTGTTTTTTTCCATCACCCATATCTCCTTTTCTTAAACAAGAGCAAATTGGTATTCGCTGTGACCTTACGGTATATTTTATCTGGATTAACAAACAGTCAACAGCCTCCGATTTTGTTGCAATAACCAGAAAGATATTGACAGGCGAATTAGCTATGGCTAAGTTAACAGTTAACTTGCAAATGCAACATAGACACAGGCAATTATCATTTTAGCGTAAATATTCGGGTAGCACCTCATGGAGTCTCGTTCCTCGCTTTACCTATCCGTCCATTCTGACCGGTTCGAGTAGCAAAAGTACGCTTCACCGGCCAGAATGAACGAACCTAAGGCACTACCCAAACATTTACAGTCCTCGTTCATGAGAGTTTTTTTTACCAACCCGAATATTTACATTTTAGCAATCACAAAAAACAATGAGGTATTCCATGTTTCTGAAAACTTTTCTTATTGTTGCGGTCCTGTTGTTCAGTGCCACGATTGTTTATGCCCATATCCCCAAGTTTACCTGTTCTGTCAATGCTGACAGGACCATAACCTGTGTGGGCGGTTTTTCTGATGGATCCTCTGCCGCCGGGGTGGCCATGCGGATTGAAACGATTGATGGTAGAGTATTGTTTTCCGGGCAAATGAATGCGGACTCAGAGTTTACTTTTGATAGACCTAGACCTGGTGTTGATTTCATTGTCATATTTGATGCAGGGGAAGGTCATGTGACTCAGGTTCTAGGCAAGGAAATTTATTAATAACCAAAATTTTTTACTAACCAGCATGGTTGGAGTGGAGATTTGCCGCCCTTGGCCTTTAGCCTGATTACATATATCAAAGGAAAAAACTGTTTCAGCGATACTGTGATCTGGCTGCAGGTCAGAAATATGAAGTGATTAACCGCAGGTACAGGCTTTTGAGTATTTGCCGGTTAGACTTAATCTGGAGTGACAATATGGAACTATTGGATATCGTTATAACCGCAGCCATTGTCCTGGTCGCCCTCTGGTATTTATATCGAAAAATCATTGTCACCAGGGGTTGTTCATGCGACTCTTCTTCAAGTTGTGCAAAAAAAGAAAAGCATCCCCGCCACAATGAAAAAGAGTCAAAACTGCCTTGAAAAGTTGCTTTGTGGAGTCTCTTATTCCTCGCTTACCTATTCGTTCATTTTGGGATTTGAAGCGTAATAATGTTACTCAAGAAGCATAAGATGGGCGAAGATGTTTCTATCTATCGTCACCATTGCCTATTACTGACCATCAATTATGAATGCCATAGAAATACATAACCTCCGCCAACAGTACAACAGTGGACGGGTCATTTATGAAGATATGAATTTTGCGGTGCCGGAAGGAAGCATCTGTGGTCTGCTGGGAAAAAACGGTCAGGGCAAAACAACTCTTGTCAACATCCTCATGGGCTTTCTCAAGCCCAGCAGTGGTAAATGCCTCGTCCTTGGTGAAGATTCCCACGACCTGCCGACTGCCACAAGAAATCGGATAGGATTACTCCATGAAGGGCATCTCGCCTATGAATTTATGACTATAAAGCAAACTGAAAAATTTTATCGGGGATGCTATCCAAACTGGGAAGCTGATATCTTTTTTAATCTAATCGACAAGATGGGTTTATCCCGTGACCACAAGGTTGGCAACATGTCATGTGGTCAACGATCCCAGGTGGTACTTGGAGTTATTCTTGCCCAAAATTCGGATTTGCTTATCCTTGATGACTATTCCATGGGACTTGATGCCGGTTATCGCCGTCTCTTTCTGGATATACTTCATGATTTTGCCGCCGTGGACGGCAAAACCATATTTGTTACCAGCCATATCGTTCAGGATATGGAACAACTGGTTGATACCATAATTTTTCTTGATCAGGGAAAAATAATCCAGACTGGTCTTTCTGAGTTCATGGACTCCTTCCATAAATATATATTCCAGCACGACGGTGAAGTGCAGTTTAATAAGGATGACATAATTGTTGGCTTTGAACAACGGGCTAAACAGGTTTCAGTCTATTCTTACGGTACTCAGCAGCAGGTTGAGCAACATATAAAAGATATGGGGCTGACCATAAATGATCTCCATCAGGTTGAAATGACACTTGAAGATGCTTTTGTCGGTCTTACGGGAAAATATTAAGGGGAAAGATTAAAATGAATATATGGTTTTCTCTTATTCTTAAAGAATGGTTAAAACTGCGTCGTTACTTTATAGTTGTCCTTCTGCTTAATCTTGCCATATGTCTGAAAATATTTTTTAGCATTCGTCAGAAGATACAGGAAGAACATTCAGAAATGGTCTGGTATCAGGCCGTTCATCTACACGCGGTTTTCTATGAAAGTATCCAGTATCTGCCCCTTATTACTGGGCTGGTATTGGCAACTGCCCAGTTTATTCCTGAAATATCAGGCGGTCGTTTAAGGATTGCCCTTCATCTGCCCATAAAGCGAAATGTCATGCTGTTGTATAGTATTCTTTGCGGACTCCTGCTCTATGTCCTGGTCTCTATCATGAACCTGCTGATTATCAACCTGACCCTGCGCCTGTATTTCCCAGTGGAAGTGGCGGCAGTTGCATTGCCGACCATGATGCCCTGGATACTGGCGGGCTTACTTGCCTATCTCGGAACTATCACCGTTCTTCTTGAACCAGTCTGGGCAAGGAGAGTTTTCATATTTCTCATCTTTACTGTTCTGTGTGTAATGTTGTTTACCGGAATTGGTTATAGCTGGTTTTTTCCTGCTCTTGGTTGGTTGCTGCTGCTCGTCCCGCTCTCATTATTTACCATATTTGAATCCGGGCGCAGATTTCAGGAAGAAGGAGGGACAAGATGATAAAGCCAATCTCAAGATACTGTATAATCATCCTTGCAGTTGCAGCAATGAGTTATGCCCTGCCCATCGGTTTTGACAAGGTTTTCGGACAAAGAGTCGGCGACCCGCTACTTTTTTTCAGTCCAATACTGGAAAAGTTTGTTTACCGTGAATCCTTAGGGGGACATAGGTTTAACTATAAAGACGAAGATGGTAAGAGTTATACCCGGGCTGAGTTTGAGGCCCTGCTTCCCTTTCTTTATTTCAGAGATTTGGAAAGAAAAAATCTATTACCGGTAACCATTCAGGGATATAGTTTTGATGCCGCAGCGATAAAAGCTGGCAAACAAGGGTTTCAAACAAAAAGTCGTCATTTGGATGGTCATCACCAGCAGATAGACCTGTACCCGCTCTTTAACAACGACCCGAAAGTGGTGACCATACCTTTTCCGGAAGATGTATTCAGGTTCACTAATTACGCCATGGAATTTATTAATGCCGACTATAATAAGTTGGATATGGTGCTGACGGGCAAATTCACAGATGCCTTGAAAAAACTTGATTTCAGCTTCCCGGCCACGGTCATAGGCGGCAAAACCACCAACCTGAAACCTTTTGACGAGGGATATTTTATTCGCGATAAAAAGGGGGTTGTTTTCCATGTCAAAAGAGTGCTGGACAAACCTTTGATCGTAAAAACCTCCATTGACCCGTCTCTGGATATTCAGGGTATAATCATCTCCGAGCATAGACGCAAAGAGTTCTACGGTATCATTTTTACCCGACCGGGTGGGCTCTATCTCATCTCCTATGATAACTACCGCCTGATCCCCCTACCGGTTGATAACTTTAATCCCGACAACATGGACTTCACCTTATTGATCAATCCTCTTTATAGAACAGTGATTATCAGAAATCCGACGACAGTTTATGGGATTGCCATGGACAGTGATCACAAGGTCCTTGGCAACTTTGCATTAAAACGACACAATCCCAACCCGCCGGTCTTTAAAAAAGTCCGGGACTTTATTTTTCCTTTCCAGCTAAGTTTTGAGAATCCGTACCGGGGACATGCTGATCCACAATTGAAACTTGGTGGTCTCTGGTTTTCCTTTGCCGGCATTTTTATGGCTTTGCTCATCTTTTTCCTGGTTTCTGGCAAACAGGCAAAACAGTCGGGCAGAGAAGAAATCAGCGGGCAGGCATCAAATAATATAGGAGAGTGGGTTTTGGTGCTTACCACCGGATTTTTCGGTCTGATTGCTCTTGTTTTCATAGGTAGGGATTAGGTTTTTTGTTTTTTCAGGTTATATAAAAATTGCTAATCGCTCACCAGAGCCCTTACAGCTCTGTGGGTGCATAGTAAAGGAAATACAATAAATTTTACTTCAGGTATTAAAGATGAAAGGATTTATAGTTTTTTGTCTGATGTTATTGATATTGGTACCGGTGCCAGCTTTTGCTGGGGATGAGCCGATTGTGTTAGAGGAGGTGGTTGTAACTGCCACCCGGGTAGAGAGGCCGATTGGGACTATTTCCTCAAGCGTTACTGTCATTGACAGAGAAGAGATAGAAAAATCATATGCCAAAACTGTTGGTGATCTCTTGAGAAGAGAGGTAGGAGTGCAGGTGCGCCAGCCAAGGGGGCTTACCGGACTGCGTACTGGCATTAACATGAGAGGAACAGGAGAGAGGGGCACGGGGGTGCTGATACTCAAGGATGGAATCCCGCTGACTAACAAGTATCTCGGCCGTGGGACAATGCTGCTTAATTCCATGTCAGTTCAGGATATAGAAAGGATTGAGATAGTTCGGGGTGCTGCCTCCGCCCTCTACGGTTCAAGTGCTATGGGGGGAGTGATAAACATTATCACCCGCCAGGCCAAACCCGGCTTCTCCGGGAATGTTAGCCTGGAAGGAGGTAATATGGATACAGCTATCGGTAGCCTCGGATTAAGGTATGGGGCAGAGAACTTTGCCCTCCGTTTCGCCGCTGAGCATAAAGAAACCGGGGGCTATGAATACCGCGATCCCTGGGATCCCCTCTGGCAGCTCCCTGAGATGACGCTTAATCATATATCCTTAGGGGGTGATCTACTGTTGGGGGACTCTCTTTTGAGAGTTGACTTTGATAATTTCCAGGAAGATGCGCTGGTGGGTCGCGGGACTCAGCAGGATATAACTCTTGAAACAAATAAATTCAGGGTGAGCTGGAAAACTCCTCTGCGGGGATTTGGAGAAGAAACTGTTTTCAACATCAAAGGCTATTACTTTGATGATGAATCTAACACAATTTCTCACAGGCATAATCCGGCCACCGGAAAGTTTGACAATTTCCGCAGCTCCAGCAAGCATTCAGGCAGTGACTATGGGATAATGTCCCAGATCTCTACGGTGCTGGGGAATCATCGCTTAGTGGCTGGCATTGATTTAAGCGGAGCCAATGTTGATCATCATGCGAGAACTGTAGGAGGTGGCCGCGGCGGTGGAGGTGGTGACCGCGGCGGTAGAGGTGGTGACCGCGGCAGCGGTGGTATAGTAGTTGTAGAGGATAGGAAGTTTGAAAGCACTCAAAGCCTCTGGGCCGTATTTGTCCACAATGAGATGTCTCTTGGTGAGAGGGTAATCCTCAGTGCCGGTCTCCGATATGACCACTGGGAAAATAAAGATGGGCGGTTTTTTGACCATGCAGATGGAGAATGGAAAGAATTTCCCACGGTAACGGATTCGGCCATTTCCCCCAGAGGAGGGATAGTTTACAAGTTAACCGAAGATACCCGGCTCAGGGCCTCTTTCGGCACTGGCTTTAGGGCACCCTCGCTCTCGGATATGTATCGCTCAGGACCCGATGGCAGGCGGCATTATGATCTGAGAAATCTGGAACTTAAGTCAGAGAAATTAGACTGGTCCTATGATATTGGCGTAGATATACAACATCACGATAACTTTACTCTCAGTCTGACTTTCTACCAGAGCCGTTTAAGTGATTTTTTAGAAAGAAATATCTTGCAGCTGGGAGACCAGCGCATACCAGTCGGGACAGACTCGGATGGGCTTGATGTGAGGCAAATGCTTAATATAGGCGAAGTTGATATTCATGGTCTTGAGGCAAGCCTGGAATTTAGATTAAACGAAAAGTGGTCGGCCTTTGTTAACCACACCTACAATGTATCCAAGGTTAGGAAGCATGAACAGGGTCCGGTCATAGAGGGGAACTATCTTCCCTGGTCACCGCGGCATACCAGTGTCGTCGGTTTTACTTATGATAATCCCCAGCTTTTCACTTTAAGTTTGAGTATAGAAAATAGAAGTTCTCGTTTCGCCAGACTGGATAATGTCCAAGAGGTGCCTGGATTCCAGATGGTGAATATGAGGGTTTCTCGGGAACTGTTTGAGGGTCTGGATATTTTTGCTAATGTAGAAAACCTCACCGATGAGAGCTGGATGGGTGGTAGCGAGACCATAGGCATACCGTTTAATTTCCTGGTTGGGACAAGATATACCTTTTAAGAACCCTCCCGTGTCAGGCTTAAATATGGTGGGCGAGGTGGGATTCGAACCCACGACCTTCGGCTTCGGAGGCCGACACTCTATCCAGCTGAGCTACCCGCCCATACTAAAAAAATCGTATTACCATATACACAGACATCGTAAATGCCCTATAAAATACCCTGTTTTTTAGGACAATTTTCTTTCCTGATTCACCGGTTTCATCTACCGTCCTCTTAAAATGCCTGTATTTGGTAGAGACGGGTTTCAAACCCGTCT
>CAYRGM010000078.1:0-8868 GCA_964423765.1 uncultured Desulfobulbaceae bacterium | reverse complement strand
AAATTTAACGAATGGTGCTATTGTACGGTTTCAGGTGGCTTCGGGAATTGCTGAAAACTATAGACACTGCTGCCGCAAGGCAACTAATAATTGACTTGTGTACTACAGAGGCAGATATTATTCCCGACAATGAAAACAAGCAGCTGCACGTTAGAATTCATGGAGCATCACGACCAGCTGCTAACCGAGCAATTGAGCGACTCGTGAACCACATCAATGAGGCGAAAATTACTTATCCGGGAACAGATATGCAAATGGTATATGAACTTGGGGGATGCACAAAAAAAGGAAAGAATTGCGTCACTTAACTTTCCCCCCAAGTCAGGACTTCTGAATGTTACTATTCTGGTAACATTTGTAGGATTATCCCATTCGATCGTATTCGATTTCTTCTTAAAATCTACAGGGAAAACTGATTTATATGGTAATGGGTTAGAAGTCTTCCCTTACATAGTTAATAAATTTATACAACTCAGAGCATTAACCCTAACCTGCCTCACCACCCACTACGCCAAACTCTGGCAGGAGTGCTGGCAGGATACATTCAAAACCGACCAATGGGCCAAAACCGACCCCCGCCTCCCCAACGCCTTCTTTAAAAACCTCACCCCGACCTGGCAACGCAACAACGCCCTGCGCAGTGACTACGCCCGCCGCCAGGCCCTGGTAGAAATTGATGTCCTCACCGCCATGGCCCTGGGATTGACCTTGGAAGAGCTGCAAACCATCTACCGGGTCCAGTTCCCGGTCATGCGCCAATATGAATCCGACACCTGGTACGACCAAAAAGGCCGTATCATCTTCACCTGCTCCAAGGGCCTTCCCGGCGTCGGCTTCCCTCGCAAAAAAACAAAATCAGAACCGATTGGCTGGGAAGACATCAAAGACAGGCAATCCGGCATCATAGAACGCATCATCACTGACGACACCCAACCCGGTGGCCCAGTCGAACGAACCATCACCTACCACGCCCCCTTCGACCGCTGCAACCGGGAAAAAGACTACGAAGAAGTCTGGGGTAATTTTAAAAAGAGATTCCAGGACGAATAAGAGATGACAGCAAACTCAGCACAGAAACCGCCCTTAACAAAGTTACATGAATGGCTTGATGCCTCATGTACAGATGACGGGAAAAAATATCTGCAGTACTGTTAATAGAATTATTGAAGTTCTACTGGCAACTGGGGAAGAAGGACATTGTTACCAAACAAAACGAAAGCCAATGGGGAGATGGCTTAATAAAACAACTCAGCCATGACCTGATGACTGAATTTCCCGATATGAAGGGATTTTCCGTTATCAATCTGAAATATATACGACGGTGGTATCTCTTTTATTGCGAGCATTCCGTAATTGGTCAACAGGCTGTTGACCAATTGGATAAATCTAAAAAAACACCATTTAGACAGGAGATTATTGCAATTCCATGGGGCCATAATATCGCTATTATTGCCAAATGAAAAACCATTGAAGAGGCTCTTTTCTATGTGGAAAACACCCAATCTAACAACTGGAGCAGAGCAGTTCTGACCCACCATATATTGAAAGCGGTCTGTGGGAACGGAAAGGCAAGGCCATTACAAATTTCAGCGCCACCTTGCCGGTTCCACAATCAGACCTGGCTCATCAGACCCTGAAAGACCCGTATATCTTTGATTTTCTCACTCTGACTAAAGAGCATAATGAACGGGATTTGGAGCTTGGCCTTGTCAAACACATCACCAGATTCCTTCTGGAGTTAGGGGCAGGGTTTGCTTACATTGGTCGTCAGGTACAGTTGAATGTTGGCGAACGCTCATTTTTTCCGGATTTACCTTTTTATCATAGTGTCTCTGAGTATCAGCTCACCCAATCATTGCCTGACAATCGGCAAACCAGCCTGCCAACAGTGGAAGAAATTGAAGCGGAACTTGCCGGGGAATTGAGATGAATCTGAGGATAATGAGTCCAGAAAGCAGACTTTCGGGTTGACAAAAACAATAAAACAATAGTATTTGTCAACTAAGGGAGGTGCCAACATGATAAACGATTTTGGAGTACGACTACATTCTGCCAGAAAAATGGCAGGAATGAGTATGGCTGCTTTGGCCGAAGAGGCAGGGGCGGTTGTGACTAAACAGGCCATTAGTAAATATGAAAAGGGGCAGATTAAGCCGGGTAGCGAGGTGTTGCTTTCCCTGGCCCGTGCCCTGGATATTAAGGTCGATTATTTCTTTCGCTCTTCAAAGGTTACCATTTCCGGACTGGAGTTTAGAAAAAAGTCTAAGTTGAGAAAAAAGGTTGAGGAACAGATTAAATACCAAACCATTGATTTCCTGCAGAAGTACCTTGAGTTGGAGGGTATTCTTAATATTCCATCAGGGTTTGACAATCCCATTTCTGACAACAAGGTACGAAGTTATGAGGATATAGAAAGGGCAGCAAGGGAAATCCGAGAGAATTGGAAGATAGGTGTAGGGCCTATTCCACACCTTATAGAATTACTGGAAGACAAAGGGTATAAGGTGTTCGAAGTCGACAACTTTGAGCATTTTGACGGACTTTCCGGTTTTGTTTCCGGTATGGATATCCCTGTTATTGCTGTCTATAAAGGCAGTGATCTGGTACGAAAACGGTTCACCGTAGCCCATGAATTGGCTCATCTGCTCCTCGATTTTTCTGAGGTGGAAGAAAAAACTACTGAGAAGTTGTGTCATGGTTTTGCAGGAGCGTTATTGTTGCCGGAGAAGATACTTCGGGATGGGCTAGGCAGGCAACGCCACAAGATTACCGAGTGGGAGCTGAAAAAGTTGAAAGGGATCTTTGGTATTTCAATCCAGGCCATCATGGCACGAGCTGCGAAGCTTGGGATTATATCGGAGAACGGATACAGATCGTTCTGTATCTATGCAAGTAAAAGTGGTTGGAGAAAAGAAGAACCGGGAAAATATGAGGGAAAAGAGGTAGCGAACCGGTTTAAGCAGCTCGTTTATTATGCCGCTGCCGAACAGATCATAAGTTTCAGCAAGGCAGCAGGGTTCCTGAACAAGTCGGTGGCAGAGTTCGACCAGGAAGTTCATTTTGTCTCATGATTATTCTGGTTAATGATGCCAATATACTTATTGATTTGTTGAAGATCGATTTGCTGGAGTCATTTTTCAACTTACAGCATGAGTTTCATGTGACGGATTTCGTGGTAGCCGAGGTTCAGGGGGATAATACAGATCAACTCCATGACTACATCAACAAGGGCGTACTCCAGAGAAAATTGTTCAGTTATGATGAATTAACAGAAATTCAGCTGCTGGAAGTCGAACACCCGGAACTTTCAATTCCAGATTGTTCGTGTCTTTTTCATGCCAGAACACTCACTGCTCAGTTGTTGACAGGAGATGCCGCACTACGGAGGACTGCTGAGTTGGTGGATATTGCTGTCCATGGCATTTCGTGTGTACTGGATGAACTGGCTTCACAAATATTTTCTCCTCTCCATGTTGAGTGCAGATACAAAAAAGCAGCGACAGGCGTATCGCAAGTTCATGGTGCAAGAGGACTCTAATGAACTACTTTATCTTCTTGAGCAAAAAAAAATGGCCAATCCTGATCGGTGGCGAGGAATTTATTTCCTGGATCAAGAGCACTTTTTTTCAAAAGAAACGCAACCGGCAGATTCCTGAATCTTTGCAGTTAGCCCCGGAGCAAACCCAGATCACCAGACAGGTGTGTCAGGCCTACAAGTTAACCAGAAAGAGCCTGCTTATTAGGCGGTGCGGCATCAGCAATGAACCCAGGGATGTGGCTATCTACCTTTGCCGGATTTTACGCAACGATACTTTAACCTGAATTGAGCGATTTTATGACGAAGATATGTGCTAGGTAAGCGAGCGAAGCGAGACTCCGATGTCTTGTGTGTCAAGGCTTCTAAGAAAACCGCAGGCATACCCGTTGGTCTGTTGAGGATTTTCTTAGAAGCCTTGGCGTGCAAGAGATGAGTGCAGATCGAGTTAGAAAATCGCTCAACTCAGGTTTAAGGGAGATTGGCGAGGTATTCGGCATGACCGGATACGCCCCCGCCGGTATAGCTGTTAACAGGATACGGAAAAAATTGCCAGAGAAGCCTATCCTACAAGATAAGATTGGCTACATTATAGCTTGTTTGTCAGGGGAAAAGAATGTCATCAAGATGAGACATGCCCCCCCCCTCAGGACATTCTCTCTTGAGCAGATTTAGCAAATTTTGGATTCTCTATTGACTTATTCAGGGGCACAAGTTACATTGTATGACAAACTAATACAATGGAGGTAGTGAAACATGAGTACTGCACTTTCAGTAAGATTACCGGATAAGCTTGCAAAAGAACTTAACAGCATCGCTGTAGAGACAGAAAGGTCTAAATCATTCCTTGTACAAAAAGCTCTTGAAAGTTATTTGCAAGACCAGGCTGACCTACAAATAAGTCTTGATCGTCTCAGAGATACTTCTGATCCTGTAATATCAATAGAAGAAATGAGAAAAGAGATTGGCTTATAATATTCAATTCAAAAAATCGGTTGCAAAAGATTTGAAGAAAATTGATCGCTCTGAAGCTGAGCGAATTTTGAAGAAAATTTTTTCAGAGCTTTCTAAGCAAGTAGATGAGTTACCAGAATTAAAAGGCCAATTTGCTGGTTTGAGAAAATATAGGATAGGGAACTATCGTGTTGTCTTTGCAATTACTGATGATTCCATTTTGATTCTTAGGATTCAACATAGGAAAGATGTATATAAGAAGTGAGAGAACAAGCGGTTTCACTGGATTGCAGGGGTCTCAGCCTTTTTGAAATGTTTTGGTTTAACAATCTTTATTGACAGTATTGACAGAAAGTGGGGTCAAAATGAGACTTGACCCCCACCATTGCACAACCATTTATTCCAGCAGATTGCCAGGGTGGGCGGCCGTGGCAAATTGGAATTTCGCGTTACCCTGTCCGAGACAGAAATAAACATGAACATGGGGTCAAGTCTGCCGTTGATTTCTGGCATACATTTCACAGGAACACGGGAACGAGGATAGGTTGCATGCTCAGAAGGAAATCATAATTGAAAACCAGAGACAACCCCGATTGTTCTTTCCTTGACAATCAGCCCAGACCGGACTAGACTAACAACAAAACAAACCATTTTTTCCTCTCTTTTATTTTGGAGTTGATGATGCAGATAACCAATATTTCAGAGGCAAAGGCCAATTTATCTTATCTGATAAAGATGATTCAGAAAACAAACGAGCCGGTTATAATTGGTAAGGCAGGAGTACCTGTTGCCATTCTTTCGGCCTTTCGTGAAGACATTCAACCTCGTCAACTAGGTGGAAGCTGGGAGGGTAAGGTGAAGATTGCAGGTGATTTCGATGAGAACAACAGAAATATCGCAGCCGATTTCTATAACTCTGCAATATTCCCGGATAAGACATGAATATTCTCCTTGATACCCATGTATTGATATGGGCCCTGGAAAACAACCCAACCATATCGAATATTGTTAGAGATAAAATTATTGATGGCAATAATATTGTGTTTGTCAGCTCAGTTTCGGTCTGGGAAATAGCTATAAAAGAAAGTATCGGCAAACTTGATGTCCCTGACAATCTCATTGAGGAAATTGAGTTACATCGCTTTACCCCTCTACCAATAAACTATGCTCATGCACAGTTCGCAGCAACCCTGCCATATCTTCACAAAGATCCATTTGATCGAATGCTGATTGCCCAGGCAGTAATAGAGAAGCTCACTCTTTGTACACGAGATGAATTGATTATAGAATATAAGGTGAAAACAATCAGAGCATGATGAATAGTAAATATTCGGGTTGGCAAAAAAACTCTCATAAGCAAGGACTGTAAATGTTTGGGTAGTACCCCAGGTTTGCCTGATCCGGCTTGAGAGCTATATTGAGTCATATGCTCTCAAGCCGGATCGGGCGAAAATGGGGTGCTACCCGAACATTTACGATGAATAATACCCAAAGGAAAGAAGGGGGTAAAGAAAGGGTCAAGTCTCATCTGGACATATAGCTGTAACGGAGCTACACTCTGTTGCCATGAGTCGACCATTACGCCTTGAATACCCCGGTGCCTGGTATCATCTGATGAATCGAGGTCGCAGGGGTGATCAGATTTTTGCTGACAACAAAGATCGTGCAATAACTTACCCTGCTGAAAGAAGCAGTTAGCCTCTGGCATGTTCATGTCAGTGCTTTTTGCCTAATGGACAACCATTACCACATTCTGGCCCAGACTCTTCGGAAATCTGGCCAGATTCATGCGTCACCTAAATCCTGCACTTCAGAAAATAAAAAATTATTTTATATTTTATACCAGTAGGTTATTAGTAAATTTGACCATAAACTCACTCATCGTTTGAGTGAAGACAAATTTTTTCATTTTCTTGGCCCTTCGGGATTGGCAATTTCACCGAATATGCTTTGTTGCCAAGGACTTGAAGTATGTTAGACATCTGCGCCCTTGGCAACAAAGCATATTCGATAGGTAAGCGCAGACTCCGAACTTGCCAATTGCAGGATTTAGGGGCTAATTTAATCCAAACTTCCGAATACAAAAAATGGCAGGTTGAACTGAAAAACAAACTATTGATTGTCCAGCTCAAAGTAGCAGTAGCAGTCAATAAAGAGCGGCAGGAATTTTACAGCCAGCATCCTGCAATTGGCCAATTATCTGGGGGGGATAAGATGAGCGAAAAAAATGAAATAGAACTTGCCGGGGATTTCAAATGATACCTTCAGTGTTGGCCTACCATGTCGAGCAAGGCATCAAAGACTTTCTGCGAACCACCTTCCCTGTTACTACCCCATTTTTCTCCACCATACTTGAACGACTCCTAAACGAGCCGGGCAATGTTTTCAAAGGTCCGTATCTCGATATCCAGCTTCCCTTTCAGCAGAGCAAAGGAGGGACAGATTACTTCCCGGACCTGCCAATGCCATTTCCTCCGTATCTCCATCAGGAAAGGTCTTTTGACAGATTGTCCGGCCTAATCCAAAGTCAACAATAGTCGCAACAGGAACCGGGTCCGGTAAAACCGAGTGTTTTCTCTATCCCATTCTCGATTACTGCTATAAGCACCGGGGAGAAGCTGGCATCAAAGTCATTCTCATCTACCCCATGAACGCCCTGGCCACAGATCAGGCTGGCAGGTTTTGGCAGGACTTATTCATAACAGTAAACTAAAGGGGCATGTGAGAGCAGGTATTTATGTTGGGCAGCGTGAGAAGGAGCCTTCAATGCTGATGACTGCTGACCGGTTAATATCTGATAAAGAGACCATCCGCCTGTCTCCTCCGGATATCCTGCTGACCAACTACAAAATGCTGGACTATCTACTTATCCGCCCCGAGGATAGACAACTTTGGGAGCAAAACAATTCTGATACCTTGCGATTTTTGGTGGTGGACGAACTCCATACCTTTGACGGTGCTCAAGGCTCTGACCTCGCTTGTCTGATCAGGAGATTGAAGGCACGCCTTGCCATGGAACCCGATTACCTCTGTGGTGTGGGAACATCAGCCACCCTTGGCAATGATGAGGGACAAAAAGAACTGCTGGAATATGCATCTGCTGTCTTTGGGGAGACCTTTGCCAGTAAAGATGCGATTATTTCAGAGTCTCGTTTAAGTGCCGGAGAGTTTCTTGGAAATAGTCTGGTTCCTTATGTGGACATTGTTCCGCCTGAAAAAGTGGTTGAGCTTGATCCTGCCGAGTATAAAAAATATGAAGAGTATGTGGAAGCCCAGTATCAACTCTGGTTTGATGAAGCTGCTCCTACAAAACTTAATGACCCTGCCTGGCATATCAATCTTGGTTTGAAGCTCAAAGAGCATCTCTTTTTTCAGAATCTTCTCAAAGTCCTGGGAGGTAATATCCACGGCTTTGCTGATATTTTTTCTAAACTTGAGAAAGTAACCAAAGGGCTAAAGGATACGGATCAGCAGTATAAAATAAATATGCTGAACAGTCTTCTTGCTCTGGTATCCGAGGCTCGCATTGAAATTGTCTCTAAAAACGATGACGGCAGTGAAAAAACTATTCTCCGGCCTTTTCTTGATGTTCGCATACAACTCTGGATGCGTGAGCTTCGGAGAATGGTTGCCAGTGTAAATGTGGAGCCAGCTTTACGGTTTGCAGATGACTTAAATGAAGAGCAGCTTGAGACACATCTACCCCTTGTCCACTGTAGAGAGTGCGGCAGTATGGGCTGGTCTGGCCTGAAACGCAAGGTCAGCAACGAGATTCGTGGAGCTTTACAGGATTTCTACTACGGTTTTTTCAGTCATAGCCCTCAGGTCGTTTACCTGTTCCCTGAAAATAGACAGATTAGGGGTTCCGGAGCAAAGCAACAGGCAGAATCAACTGATTCCCTGCCAAAAGTCGGAATGCATTATTTTTGTACTCGTTGTCTCCAGGTTACAGCCCAGGCGAATCCTGTACATTGCCCCTCCTGTGAAGATGACCATCTGATCCTGGTTTATATGCCGGATGTAAGAACCAGGGATGGCAAATGCAGCCACAATAACTGCCCCTATTGCAGTGCCCAGAATAGCCTTACTCTGGTTGGTTCACGGGCAGCAAGCCTTACCTCTGTTATGATCGTTCAGCTCTATTCATCCACTTATAATGATGACAAGAAGTTGCTCACCTTTTCGGATAATGTTCAGGATGCAGCCCACAGGGCAGGGTTTTTCAATGGCAGAACCTACCGCTTCAACTTTAGGACAGCTCTGCAGAAGGTTATCCTGGAAGTTGCCGATGGCAAGACCCTGGCTGAACTTCCAGATGTCTTTATTGATTACTGGATGGCTAAGGTTCACCAGAATCGCTATATCGCCACCTTCCTTGC
>CAYRGM010000077.1:0-8991 GCA_964423765.1 uncultured Desulfobulbaceae bacterium | reverse complement strand
ACAACAAAGGCTTCAGCATTTTGTTTTGATGAGGCAGCTAATGCTTGCTCCCGGGGTAAGGAATAATTCTCTTTATCTTCACGAAAAGAGTTAACCATATCCTGTGAATGAGTGGTAACTGCGACCCCGCTGGTATCCAGTTCATCAAGCTTGGCAACATACTGAAGTATTGTGCCAAGTTGACTGGTCATCCGGTCTGTTTCATCATTGCATAAATCAAGATTAGCTAATCTGGCAATCTTTTCAACTTCATATCTCATTATTGTCATAATCTGTTACCTCAATTCAGGTTAAACATAACCATTCTCCGACGATAAAATAGCTTCAGAAAAATATCCAACCAGTTCCCTGTCAAACTGACTCCCCGCACAACGACGCAACTCAGCAACAGCTTCAATCACATTCATATTACGACGATAATTACGCAGGGAAGTCATGGCATCAAAACTATCGGCAATGGTTACAACCTTGGTAAGCAGGCAAAGTTCTCCCTCACCTATACCATCAGGATAACCACTGCCATCCAGTTTTTCATGATGATGACGGATAATATCCTGTTCTTCATCCATAAAACTTAAGGGCTCGATTATGCTTGCTCCAATCTCAGGATGCTTTTTCATCAAATCCCACTCTTCTTTACTAAGCTTACCTGGTTTCTGAATACAGGAAAGATCAATCACCAGTTTTCCTATATCATGGAACTGGGCAGCCCTCCTTAGAACAGTCATTTTTTCTTTGGGAAGCTCTATGACTCCACCAAGCAACATGGACAGTTCAGTCACCCGGCGGGTATGACCAACCGTATATTCATCCTTTTCTTCCATGGCTACCTGCAACGATGACATGATCTGAACAGTGGTATTTTCAAGATGTTCACCATATTGTTTAAGAAGAATATTTTTATCCGCCAGCTCCTGGGTTTTCTCTTTTATATCATGTTCAAGATTATGTTTATATATTTTTTCACGCTTGATAAATGATCTTTTTTCAAGAGCTCTTTTAATTTTAATATTAAAAAGATCTAAATCTGCAATGGGTTTCGTCATAAAGTCATAAGCACCAAGGTTTATGGCCTTTACTGCGTAATCCATAGAGCCTGCTCCAGTGAGAAAAAGAACCGGAATATCAAATTTTTTATTTAAATGTTCCATGGTCTCAAAACCACCCATATCCGGCATATTTATATCAAGAATAACAATATCAAAATCTTCTGATATTTTTTCTACAACTTTGCGACCAGAAGAAACCGCAACCACATCATGGCCAAACATAGTAAGAATATTATAAACAGCGGTTCTAACCAATTCGTCATCATCGGCTATGATAATTTTTGAGCCCATTACTTACCTTGATAGTTATTTATACTTTAACAATTACAAGCGTAGTGAAATAAACAGAAAGACATAGAAACGGGTTTTAAACCCATCTCTACTAAATCCGGACAGTTTAAGGAAACCGCATACTTATAAATCAAACGGCAGGTGAGAACCGGTGAAGCAACAGAGAAATTTGTTCCAAAAACAATGCACTGCAAAGCTCAAAATAAACGAATAGGTAAGCAAAGAACGAGACTCCGTGAAACACATCTGGATAGTTACGATCATTCTATATATAGTTTCTCATAAATTTTATCTATTGGGAAACACTTTTATAATTTCCAATATTTTTTTTGCATAGATAATACCTGATCAAACTGCAAACACTCAGTGCCAGCCTTAATCATCAGCTCTGTCACATTGTCAGAAAGTGAAAAGCTACTGATTTTTTGCCCGGATAATTCTGAAATAACAGCCATTGCCCCATCATTCATGCCCTTTAAATTATAACCGCCCTCAAGGGTAATAAGCAATTTTCCATCACATAAATTATCTGCCAGCTCACGCATAACCCTGGTCATATAGGCAAACCCCGCCGGTGTAACCTTCATACTGCCCAGAGGGTCACCATCATAAATATCAAAACCGCACGAAACAAGGATCAATTCCGGTTTATAATCAATGGCTATGGGAGTAAATAATTCATTGAAAATGCTGGCAAACTCCAGATCACCCTGACCACCGCTTAAAGGAACATTGACGGTATAGCCTTCACCTGCACCCCGGCCTGTTTCAGAAAAAGCACCTGTGCCGGGATAATATGGATACTGATGAGTTGAACAGAACAACACCTTATCTGTATCCTCAAAACTATGCTGGGTACCGTTACCATGATGAAGATCCCAATCAACAATCATTATTCTTTGCATCCCAAGAACATCAATCGCCCAACGAGCCGCAATTGCCACATTGTTAAATAGGCAGAATCCCATGGAATTATTATATTCAGCATGATGACCAGGGGGACGAACCAGACAAAAACAATTATCTATCTCTCCATTTTCAAGCAACCTGATTCCATCAAGCAAGGATCCAACCGCAAGACTGGCGGCAGCAAATGAATCAGCTGAAGTTTGGGTATCACCATCAAGATATCCATGGGATTGCCCGGCAGTAGCAGCAACCTGCCTGACCAGCCCTGATGAATGATTAAGTTTTATCACATCCTGATGAGCTGGATCAAATTGGGGATAAATCAAGCTGATTGATGATGATAAACCATCAAGAGTATCATAGATTACCTGCAACCTTGCCGCTGATTCAGGATGTCCGCTGCCCGGGTCATGGGAAAGAAAAAGATCATCTCTGTATATGGCTGTTTTCCTCATTCGCTACCCCTTCCACAATAATATGTTTCTTTTTCAGTTATTATTATATCCATTAACTGATCATGGGCTTGTAACTCCAGCTTCTCAACCATTTGTAACTGAAAGGCAAGACCTATCCTTACAGCCCTATGAGCCTGATCTGACAGAAACCTGTCATAATAGCCACCACCATATCCCAGCCGTCCTCCACGATGATCAAATACGGAGCCGGGAACAATCACTGCCCCAATCAGGAGCGGATCAACATATTTATCCTTATGGTTACCTGATGGCATAACCGGTTCGGGAATACCACAATATCCAGGCGACAATTCTTTTTCAGGATCAGTTAAATGGATAGCAAACAGTTTTTTTTCTTTTACCATGGTTAAAGGAACAGTAATTTTTTTCCCTTTTTTTAACATCATATTAATAAAAGGCATGGTTATAACTTCACTTCTAAAATTGGCATAGATAAACAGAGTATCAGACTTTTTTATTTCAGCAAGCCCGGCAAGTGAAGATAAAATTTTCTCAGACTTTTCTCTTTTCTTCAAAAAAGAAAGATTATCCCTTCGCAATAAAATTTTTTTCCTCATCCAATAAAACCATTTCCATTTTCTGTACCCTGTCACCTAATAATCAAGCCCCTTTTATGGTAGAGAATTCTAATTCTCAATTCTCAATTATCTCCCCCCCTATTTCCTGATAAAAAAAGCGGTATCCGTTATGAAACGAATACCGCTCTTTTATAAGATCTAAATCCCTTGTAAATCACATGGGAAGAATAAGCTTATTACTGTCTTCATTCCAAGTTACCACAACATACCAGAGAGCCATAGCTCCACAGATAAGCAGAAGAGTAGGACCATAACCCATAACATCGGGAAGATAGATTCTATGACCAAGAACACCATCAGCTTCAAACTGCATATACCTAAACCATGCACCCATTACTGAAGTTGTTAGGGCAAAAAACGGAAGAACAACCCATAGTTTTATCTGTCCTTCCCCTATACGCCAGAGAGTGCCCGTTCCGCAACCACCGGCAAACATGGCACCAAGACCAAAGATAAAGCCACCAAGCACCCCTGCCCAGCCGAAGGTGCCGCGTACATACCAGGCAGGATTAAGCACTGCTTCACCAAAAAAACGCATTTCAACACCATATTTCAATACGGCAGCACCAACAGCGACAATGGCAATGGAGAGAGCCACTGATTTTGCCATTGTTGTATCACCGGTCATATGTGGTTCACGAAATCCCTGCACCATACACCAGCGACCTCTCTGCATGGTGTAACCAAGAGCTGCCGCAAGCACAATAATACCTGATAATGAAGTTATATGTTCAAAATGATAATCTCCATCAAAGTTAACATAAGCATAGGCTCCCCACACTATGGCAGAGAGTGCTGCAATCCCAAAAATAAACTGAATTGACCTGGGAATATTAAATGTCCATGATCCGGTTGATCCCCAGGTTACATGTTCCATTTCCTTATAAAGAAGCCATAGTCCAAAGATAACCCCAAAAGTCATACCAAACCACATGGAAAAACCGTTTGCAGCAAGGTTGCCAAGAGCATTATATATACCACCGACATTACAGCCACCTGCCAGGGTAGCTCCAATTCCCATCAGAACACCAGCGATGACTGCTTTTACCAGTTCACGATAGGGAGGGAAACGAAAGGCAAACTGCCCGCCAAGACAGGCTGAAATAAAGGCACCGGCAAGAAATCCTATACCAATAACCGAGCCGGTGGCATACAGAACAGATTTCGTGAGGATTCTTTCTCCTTCATAGTTTACAAAACCAACAAGTTCCTTTACATCTCCACCAAAAAAACCGGTATAGTAAAAGAACCAGTCACCCCAGTTTCTGACAGCACCAACGGTTCCCCACGGCCGCCACCAGGCCATTATCAGGATAGTAAACAATGCTACCAGAATACCTGTTGTGGTTGGGTTCCACTCCTTTTCACAAAGATCACTATATAACTCTCTAATTTTACCAGCAAAACTACCTTGACTCATTATCTCCTCCTCCTTTGCAAAATTAAATCAACATAGACCTTGTAAAATGTTTATTTTTTACTAAACAATATAACCTGAATTGAGCGATAATCGCTCAATTCAGGTTAAAATAATTCAGTCGGAGCCTATACCTATCTATACCGGTGAACAGTTACCAGATTTTTTCTTGTGTTCATGTTATATTACATAATGAAGAATTTTCTCATTACCACCTACGCCCAACAATCCCATAACCTATGGGATAAATAATATCATATATTCAATATAATATTGCAACACTTAATTCTTAAATCAGTCCTGAAGGCACATGAACATGAATAAAAGTTGGTTAATCCTAAGCCAAAAACAATCCGGTTGGATAGCAGCTCTGGCACTTGCCGGTTGGGCAACAATCATGGCCCAAATCGGTTATACGCTTATAACAGACCAAGCATTTTGTCCGGATATAGGATGTGAAATTGTCGCAAGCATGCTAAAGATCCCACCGCTCTGGTTTAACCTTGCTGGCGGGACATTTTTTTTAGCTCTTTTTATTCTCGCTTTGTTAGCAAGGAAAGGCAACCTGAACATTCAGGTTTTGCTCCGTGTTCTGTTGCTCTGTGGGTTAGCAGCAGAAGGTGTCTTGATATCGTATCAATGGTTTGTAGTGCAAGTTTTCTGCTCGTACTGTATTGTTATATTTGCCTTTATCCTCCTTATGAACATTATATCCGGCTGGCGGCAAGCCTGTCTTGGAGTGTTAATAATAAGTTCACAAATTCTTGTCTTTTCTCTTCTTCAATTTAATAATCCGGCTCTGGGTATTAATAATTTATCTCTTGCAGATGGTACATCTGCAATTAAACGCTCTGTTGTCCCGTCCGACAGGCAACTTTTTTTTATTTTTTCAGAAGATTGCCCCCATTGCCATAATATCTTTGAAGTGCTTAAGACTACTGAACTATGCGAGGTTAAATTGAATCCCATTCACCAGATTGAACAAAGTCCATTGCCTGATCTTGAGCCTGTTGACTCATATAACCTGACTGTTAATATCAAAATTTTAAGAATGCTTGATATCAATACTGTTCCGGTGTTGATTGAAAAAAGAAATGATGGTGTAGAGTTGATAAGGGGTGAGAAACAAATTATATCCTTTCTGCAAACCCATTGTCTTGCCCCAAGCGGCGAGGGCAAAGAGCAGGTTGAGTTCACTACTCCCCTGCTTGATTTCGGCTTAGACGAATGTCCTATAGGGAAAATCTGTAATGGTAACGAAGGGGAACTGTCCGGAGATGAACTATGGGATTTTAACTAACTGGCATCATTACAAACATAGTAAATTGAGAATTGATAATTGATAATTGATAATTGATAATTCTCGAACATCAAAAGGGCTTGATTATCAGGGGACAGGGAAAGCTGCACAAGAAAATTGTCCCAAAAACAGGGCGTTTACGAGGTATGCATTAGATAAAATTGGTCGTCCCTTCAGCGAATCAAACCTGAATTGAGCAATTTTATAATGAAAATATGTGAGAGAAGTAAGCGAACTCGCATTCAATGATTTGATGTTTTTCTGCTTTGTAACTATTCAGCAAGATGAACAAAATCCCCATAACCTTGGGCTGTAACTGTTCAGATGTGCTTCATATTCGTCCATTTTGAGCTTTGCAGCGTACTAATGCTACTCAAGAAGCTCAAAATGGGCGGAGATGGAGTTCAGCTGAATAGTTACTCTGCTTTTTATGCAAACTATTGAGGAAACATTCACCGGCATTGTCCAACGGGTAACTTATCATAATAATGATAACGGCTGGTCAGTGTTACGGGTTAACCCCTTGAACACTCTTACAAGTCAGGAGACTGTTACCGTACACCAGACTAAGGTCTTTGCCGGAGCGACCATGGAATTTCGTGGAGCCTGGGTGGTGCATCCCAAGTTTGGCCGGCAATTCAGGGCAGTCGTTGCCACCGAGAAAAAACCTGCCTCAGCAGCTGCCCTGGAGAAATATCTGGGTTCCGGTCTAATCAAGGGCGTTGGTCCAAAGACCGCCAGGAAGATCGTTAAACATTTCGGCAAAACCACCTTGGATATTTTTGAGGATGATATTATCCGTCTTACTGAGGTACCGGGTATTGCCGAGAAGAAGCTGGTCAGTATCGAAACGGCCTGGCTTGAGCATCGGGCAATCAGAGAGGTGATGATGTTCCTTCAGGAACATGGCATCTCCACTCTCTTTGCCGTGCGGATCTATAAGGAATATGGTGATCAGGCCATAGCCATGGTTACTGAAGACCCTTATCGTCTGGCCCATGATTTTTACGGAATCGGTTTTTTTTCGGCTGACCAGGTGGCACTTTCCATTGGTCTGGCCAGGGATAGTCAGCAACGCATCATTGCCGCTATTCGTCATGTCCTGGCCGCCAGTCGGGAACAGGGGCATTGTTATCTTACTACTAATCAAATTGAGACCGAGATTCAAAAACTCTTAGAGATGGATCTGGGAGTTTTGCTGGAGCAATATCTAAGTTTGATGAAAAATGAGAACCATCTTAAAGTTCGTGTTCTGGCAGACAAGACCGGCAGCCTGCAAAATTGTTATTACTCCAAGTCTCTTTATTATGATGAAAAGACCGTCGCCGACAAGGTTAAGGAGCTAACCGGGCCGCTAACAATGGATACAAAGCGGGTGGCTGACTGGTGCGACCGTTATTGCCATCTCAAGGCAATCAGTTTAAGTCTGGAGCAACGGGATGCGGTTCAGGGTGTTGTTAAATATCAGTTTGCCATTCTCACCGGCGGTCCCGGCTGTGGCAAGACAACTGTTACCAAGGTCATTGTCCGCCTCCTGGAGGCTATGGGCAAGAAAGTATTGCTGGCTGCCCCTACCGGCAGGGCTGCCCAACGGATGACCGAGGTGATTGGCAGGGAGGCTAAAACTCTGCACCGTTTGCTGCAATGGCAATCAGGCCGATTCAAAAAAAATGAAAAAGAGCCGCTCAAGGCAGATTTCCTCATTATAGATGAATGTTCCATGCTTGATATCAGTCTGTCTGCCTCGTTGCTGAAGGCTGTCCCCAAAGGTTGCCAGATTTTGTTCATCGGGGATGCCGACCAATTACCATCGGTGGGAGCTGGTAATGTCCTGAAAGATATGATTGCTTCTCAGGTTATTCCTATTTTCCGGCTGACCCAGGTCTTTCGTCAGGCCCGAGAATCCCTGATTATTAAATATGCCCATCAGATCAATCAGGGAAAAGTGCCGGATATTGAGTCCCCCTTTAAAAAGCCGGAGGCTTGGCAGCAAGGGAATGACTGCTTGTTTTTTGACTCTGAAGAGGCCACCAGGGAACAGCTTCGTTTTGTTACTCAAGTGAAACAGTCCATGGGCTGGCAGTTGGAGGATATGGAAGGTTTATCCACCGGTGAGAGTCCATATCAGTTCAGAACCCGGGAGGCCATTATCTCAGCATTTGAACATGATTTTGAGGTGCCTGTAAAGTTTCAGCATGTGAATCTGGAAAAACTTACAAAAGCCCAGGGGCAGGTGGAACAGTTAAAGGCAGTGTTAAAGAAGGTACATCCCTGGTCATCTCTGAATTATGGTCTGTCGGCTGTTGATATTGTCGTCAAGCTCTTTTTAGAGTGGATTCCCAGGTATCAGGACAAAGGTTCAGAAGTGCAAATTCTCTCTCCCATGACCCGGGGCAGCCTTGGCACGGCTAATCTTAACCAAGTAATCCAACAATCTGCCAATCCTCCAGAGCCGGGCAAGGCAGAAATCAAGATGGGTGAGCGAATCTTCCGAGTGGGCGACAGAGTCATTCATCGTCGCAACAATTATGACTTAGAGGTGTTTAATGGCGATATTGGCCGGATTATGGCTATCAATAATGAAGACCTTACCATGGTGGTGGCCTTTTTCCCGGATGGGCGTGAGGTGGAATATCAAAAAGAACATATCGTCGAGCTGGATTTAGCCTATGCCATTACTATTCATAAATCCCAGGGAAGTGAGTTTGCAACGGTGATCATACCGGTGCTGAGCCAGCATTTTAAGATGCTTTACCGCAACCTGATTTATACCGGCCTGACCCGTGCCAGAAAACTTGCGGTCTTTGTCGGTACTCGCAGGGCTCTTGCCATGGCCATCTGCTCTCAGGACACCAGCCGGCGGCAGACCGCCCTGCAGGGATTATTGCAGGGAAAGCCATAATTTAATAGCATAGGATTTTCATTTTCGGGCAATTGTATCATCATGGTTATGTGTCACGCGTGGTGCGAT
>CAYRGM010000076.1:1412-9064 GCA_964423765.1 uncultured Desulfobulbaceae bacterium | reverse complement strand
GAGACGGGTTTCAAACCCGTCTCTACGGTTGTCTGCTTATCTTACGATGTCTGACAGTTATACATAGGATATCATTGACAAACTCATGTATCTCGCCCGCCGGATAATAAATAATAATGTTCAGTATATTCTTTGCCAAACCTTTGCCAGTGGTGATTGGTTTGCCAGTCGGGATCTTGTATGTCTTGGTGATGACCCCGGTAAATTAATTAAATATCCTGGCGGTTCCTCTTTTTATATAGATGATCTGTTGTTTGATCAACTTGAAAAGAAAGGAGTTAATTATGCCTATGAAGAGGTTGAGCAATTATTGTTACCTTTTCTGAAGCCATGGGTTAAAATTAAAATTGCCCCGTTTTCCGATCGTCATAAGTACTGTCACTGGAAACCCATGAGTGAAGATGAGCAAACGAGA
Source organism: uncultured Desulfobulbaceae bacterium (assembly GCA_964423765.1). GTDB lineage: Bacteria > Desulfobacterota > Desulfobulbia > Desulfobulbales > Desulfobulbaceae > DRLX01. The sequence goes on along the minus strand of CAYRGM010000076.1, from coordinate 8,649 downwards.
ATTATCCGGGAAACCCATATTTTTGACCGACGGCGGCTCCATTATCTTCGTTTTGGTCAGTTGAACCAGCAAGGCCTTGACAGTTCGGCTTTGCCGTTTAAGGCATTATTAGATAAGTCCAGAGACGAAATTGAACAGTTTATTCTCACTCAGGAACTGTCTCTATCACCTTCTGAATACAAAAACTATCTTGTCACTATTTTTGATTTGCCGCGGTTTTTCAGCGAATCTTATGCCAGAACCATGCCTCACCTGCTCAATGCTCTCCAGTTGGACGAGAGATTTGTTGAGGAGATATGCAGATTGGATCAAGATATTCTTTTCTGGCGGGGAATGGATCGAGAGGAAAAGCTGTCGGTTTATCTGAGCAATTATCTGATCATGTATTTTGACCATGGTTTTCCCGAAGACAGCATCAGGAATAATTATTCCCGTGCTTTTAACGGTGAACATTATCGGCCTCCGTCTGCCGGAACAATCCGTATGTCCATGGATGAAGCGAGTACGGTATTTGGAATCAGCCGGGCTGAACTTTTGAGTTTAAGCAAAAGGGAGCTGAACAGGCTTTATCGGCAAAAAGCCCGGGAACTGCATCCGGACAAGGGTGGCGACCATGAACAGTTTCTCGAGTTGACCAATGCCTATAATGAGCTTTTACGCGTCCGGTGATGAAATAGTTAATGTCTGGTTATTTTTTTTAAAAAAATGAAAATTCACCTGATACGACATGGAGAAACAATTGCTCCGGTCGGAGTTATGTTAGGGGCAACAGATATTGTTTTGTCTGCTGCCGGACGGAAACATGCCGGTTCTATTGCCTATAAGATTCCTGCGAATACTTTTTGTATATGTAGCCCCATGCTCCGGGCAAGACAGACACTTGCATGTTTGCAGGAGCATGGAATATTATCTGAGGTGATATTTGATGATCGATTAAGAGAGATGGATTTTGGTGACTGGGAGATGAAAACTTTTTCTGAAATAGTTTTTAGTGGTTATGATCTCTCTAACTGGCTTGAATATCATAATTTTACTTTTCCCAATGGTGAGTCTGTGTCTAATTTTTTGCAAAGGGTTAGCTCGGTTCTTGATGAACTACAGGCACAAGATAAAAATGAGGTTATTCTCCTCTCCCATGGCGGAGTAATCCGCACCATGATTTGCCTGGCACTTAATCTTGATCCCAAAAATTATCTGCTCTTTCAGGTTGATTACTGTTCGTGGTCAACCCTGGAAATGCATAGTGAGGGTGGAATTTTAAAGACATTGAACCGGTGAGTGTGTATGGCATATTTAACCCTTATAACCGGAGGTTGTCGTTCCGGTAAATCAGATTTTGGCCAACAGATGGTCGAGCAGATTGAATCTGCCAGATTGTTTATTGCCACCAGCCCTTGTTTTGATGAAGAGATGAGAGAGCGGATAAGTTTTCATTGCCGGGCCAGGGAAGACAAAGGCTGGCAGACTGTGGAAGAGAAATTGTATCTGGCAAGAGTTATCCTGGAAGCAGACGAAAAAACAACTATTTTACTTGATTGCTTAACCCTCTGGATTAGCAACTTACTGCTTGCTGCTAATCCAGAGAAAGATGAATTACTTAGTGAAGAAAATATTATTGAGCTGGCAGGGCAGTTATTAGCAGCATGTAACCAACGAAGTGGTTCTATTTTTATGGTAACCAACGAAGTAGGTCAGGGGATTGTTCCTGATAACCCGTTAGCCAGGAGATACAGGGATCTGGCGGGACGGTGCAATCAGGTCATTGCAGGTGGGGCGGATCGTGTTTTTCTGGTTAGTTGCGGGATTCCTGTGCAAATTAAATAGTTAGTGTCTGAACGAAAACCATAATTATTATTAAATACAGAAAGATACATGGTTATTTGAAAACGAAGAATGGTAAACATTCAGCAAATCCCGTGTATGCATTCCCACGCTGGAGCATGGGAACGAGGATGCATTCAATAAACCCCGTGTATGTCTCGTTCCCACGCTCCTGCGTGGGAATGCATCTTCAATGAATCTATAACCTTGGTAAACGATTATGTAACTTCTCAATAAGTCTGGGCAGCGATCAATATAAGTTAAGCACAAGGTGATTCGGAGGCGGGACTTTAGTCCCGCTAACCTGACTAAAGCAGGTGACGGGGCTAAAGCCCCGTTTCCAATATGCTGTTAAGGTAATTTGTCAAAACCATAGACTGTACCTACTTATTGAAAAGTTACACGATTACCTCATTTCGCTAAATAGTGACAAAATGAAAAAATGGGAGAGTTATGACAATAATAAATCAAGATAAGCAACCTGATTTTCTTCAAGCAATATATCAAAAAATTTCTCCCCAGGATTTAAGTTTTCGGAAGAAGGCAGTTGCTCGTCTTGAACAGTTGACCATGCCCCATTGGGCCTTAGGCGATCTCATGGATTTAGCCGTTGATTTAGCCGGGATATCCCGTTCTCTTGAGCCGGCTGTACTCCGTAAGACCGTGGTGGTCATGGTGGGAGACCATGGGGTTGCCGCAGAAGGGGTTTCAAAATTTCCGCCTGAGGTAACAGCTCAGATGGTATATAATTTTGTGGCCGGGGGAGCCGGGATAAATGCCTTGGCAAGACAGAGCGGGACAACAGTGAGAGTGGTGGATATGGGGACTGCGGTTGATCTATCAGAGCTTGCCGATGCCGGAAAAATTATAGCCAAAAAAATTGCTCTGGGAACAAAAAACATGGCTCTTGGTGCCGCGATGACCAGAACCCAGGCGGTGATGGCGGTTGAGGCCGGTATTGAGGTGGCAAACGAACTCGAAGCCGAGGTGGATATCTTTGGCACTGGCGATATGGGGATTGGCAATACCACACCGGCCACTGCCATTGCTGCGGTTTTGACCGGTAAACCGGTTGCCGAACTGACCGGTAGGGGAACCGGACTTGATGACCTGCAACTTGCAGGTAAAATAAAAACCATTGAAAAGGCATTGACCATGAACCGTCCCGATCCCAGGGACGGGATAGATATTCTTGCCAAGGTGGGTGGTTTTGAAATCGGCGGGATTGCCGGTTTGATTCTTGGGGCAGCATCCCAACGGAAACCGGTGGTGGTTGATGGCTTGATTTCCACGGCCGGGGCCTTGATAGCTTGTTCGCTGGAGCCTTTTGTTCGTGATTATATCATCTGTGCCCATCGCTCGGTGGAACCGGGCCATATGGCAATGCACGAAAAAATGGGAAAAAAACCGTTACTTGACCTTAATCTACGGCTTGGTGAAGGAACGGGTGCGGCCCTGGCCATGAACCTTGTTGAAGCTGCCCGGGCAATACTCACCGAAATCGCCACTTTCGCCGATGCCGGGGTTAGCGGTGAGTCTGTTTGAGAGCTGCGAGCTATAATTTAATAGCCTATGAATTTTCATTTTCGGGCAATTGTATCATCATGGTTATGTGTCACGCGTGGTGCGATATCATCAGTTGATGTCGTTAACTTTACAATTAATTATTATCAATTGATTATTGATTATTTGATATGGCAAAAGGCGATGATATACAAAAAAGGCTGGCAGAGCCAGATGATACCAAAGCAAGAGTGTGCAAGTTTAGTAACCGTTCACCAAGGGTATAGATTTGCAGTCAATGAGGTGCTGGTGAACGGTTACCAAGTTTATATAAAGAGTGTGATGAAACTTTGCAGGATTATAAGCGCGAGCGTAAAGACTGCTTTCAATCGCAAAAATAATAATCAATAATCAATTGGTAATAATCAATTATTAACAGACTAAAAGCCTGCCCTAAGGGCACTAAATTTTTAGCAAGAGGAGTGGCAGCAATCCGCTTTCTGACCATCCTGCCCATACCCGGCAAATTAGGACGCTCAGAGGAGGAATTGGCGGGCTCGCTGGGTTTTTTCCCCCTGATAGGTCTTGCTCTGGGGCTGTTTGCCTCGATGATGACCTTTTTACTCTGGTCTTTTTTGCCACCGCTGCCTGCGGCAGTGCTGTTAACCATGTTGTTGGCTGGTTTTTCAGGGGGCTTGCATCTCGATGGGGTGGCGGATACCGGGGATGGCTTTTGCAGCAGCCGTTCGAGGCAACAGATCCTAGTGATCATGCGAGACAGCCGGATTGGAGCAATGGGAGTGTTCTGGCTAATAATGATCCTGGCTGTCAAAATTAGCAGTCTGTCATCGTTGCAGCGACACGAAGCAATGGCGGCAGCTTTACTCATGCCGCTGGCTGGTCGTTGTGCAATTGCCTTGATGATGGCTTTACTACCCTATGCCCGTCAGGAAGGCGGCCTTGGTCAATTGTTTTATCGCGGCAACTCCCGGTTGGTTGTTGTGGGAGGATTATTTCTATTTACCCTGACCTCTTTATTGGTTGCCGACTGGATGGGGCTGCTGATTCTTTTTTTTCTGGTGGCGGTTTTAATGCTTTTTGTTGTTATCTGTAAAAAAGTAATTGGCGGTGCCACCGGCGATACCCTGGGGGCTGGCTGTGAACTAAGCGAAGCCGTAGTCGCACTCAGTATGGCAGGGCTTGTCTGGAGCAGTCAATGAGTGGACATGGCGGCAATCTATATTCCCTTGCAGAACAACAGGGTTGCAGGATTGATGAAATTCTTGATTTCAGTGCCAATCTCAATCCCCTGGGCCCCCCTGCCAATCTTAATGCGGTTATAAATTACCATCTGGAAAATCTTGTCCATTATCCTGACCCTGAATGCAGTGGGCTGATTAAAGCCATCAGCAAATGCTGGCACCTTAAAACAGAGCAAATCGTTGCCGGTAATGGTACTTCCGAGCTGCTTTTTCAGTTAATCCGTATTCTGCCTGTGCATAGGGCGGTGATCCCGGTTCCATCTTATATTGACTATGAACGAGCCTGTCAGGCTGCCGAGCTGCCAATTAAACAAATTTATCTTAATGTTGAAGATGATTTTATCCTTAACCTGAATCAGCTCGAATCTGAGTTTAAACCCGGAGATCTGGTAATTATTGGTCAGCCCAATAACCCGACCGGCCAGCTTGTTGACCGGCAGGACCTGCTAAAATGTATCCGAAAAAACCCCCGGGTGCTTTTCCTGATTGATGAGGCTTTTGCTCTTTTTATCCCGGAATATATCAGTCTTGCCGGTTGTGAAGATAATTTAATAGTTCTCTGTTCCCTGACCAAGATTTTTGCCATTCCCGGTCTGCGCCTTGGATTTCTGGTTGCTGCCCCGGATATCTGTGCTTTGTTAACAGCAAAGTCGGCCCCCTGGGGAGTTAACACCTTGGCCCAAGCAGTTGGTATATCCTGGCTGGGAGAGGATTATACCTGCCGGTTTGCTGCCTCCAGAGCGGAATACCTTGGTTTTCCGCTCAATACCTGTGAATATATGAAAGAAACCGTTGCCATGGTTGCTGAGCAGCGGCAGCAGCTTATTGCCAGCTTGAGCGAAAACCAGTTTCTTCACATTATATGTGGGGCTGCAAATTTCTTGCTGATCTGTTCCCATCATCTGGAAATTTCAGGAACGGTTCTGGCCGAACAGCTCCTTAAACAGTATCGTATTGCCATTCGCCCCTGTGAAAATTATAATAATCTTGATAATCGTTATTTTCGGGTTGCGGTTCGCAGCCGAGATGAAAACAATCGTCTTGTTCGGGCCATTACAGAAATTTTTCATTCCCATGCCAGGCGGCAAGGGATCTCAACTAACAAAAACAGAAAAAACAAGAAGGATAAGAAGAAGAAAAATAAGAAAAAAACTCCGGCCTTGATGCTCCTTGGTACAGGTTCAGATGTGGGAAAATCCGTATTGGTTGCAGGATTGGCAAGGGTTTTTTTTCAGGATGGGGTCTCGGTGGCTCCGTTTAAATCCCAGAATATGTCGCTTAATTCATTTGTGACGAGAAGCGGCGGAGAAATGGGCCGGGCCCAGGTGGTTCAGGCCCAGGCCTGCCGGCTGGAACCAGTCGTCCAAATGAATCCGGTTCTCTTAAAACCATGCTCTGATCTGGGCAGCCAGATAATTGTCCTCGGTCAACCTGTGGGCAATATGAAGGTCATGGATTATATTCGCTATAAAGAAAAAATATGGCAGGATATCTGCGTAAGCTATGATAGTCTGGCATCTGAATATGATCTGGTTATTCTTGAGGGGGCAGGCAGTTCCGGTGAGGTAAACCTGAAGTCCCACGATATAGTTAATGGTCGGATGGGGCAATATGCCGGGGCCAGAACTCTGCTGGTCGGAGATATTGACCGGGGCGGGGTATATGCTTCGTTCATTGGCCATCTCATGGTTATGGAACCGTGGGAGCGGCAGCAATTAGCGGGTTATCTAATTAACCGGTTTAGGGGTGATGCCTCTCTGCTTGATGATGCTCATCAATACATGCTTAACCAGACCGGTAAGCCGGTACTTGGGGTGGTGCCGTTTTTATCGGGGCTTGGTCTGCCCGAGGAAGATTCGGTCAGTTTCAAGGCGGGGCTGTTCAACTCGGTCAGTACAGAGCGTCAGCAGCCTTTTGTTGAGATCGCGGTTATTGATTTTCCTCATATCTCTAATTTTACTGATCTTGAACCTTTTCTTATTGAAGAGGATGTGGTTATCAGTATTGTTGGCAGGGTTGAGGACCTTGGCGATCCTGATGCCATTATTATCCCTGGTTCAAAAAATGTCATTGCCGATCTCGAATTTCTTAAAACCAGCGGTCTTGCTGAAAAAATTCTCACAGCGGCAGGGAATAACCAAGAGATTGTCGGCATCTGCGGCGGCTTTCAGGTACTTGGCAACTCTATCCATGACCCCCATGGTCTTGAGGGAAAACGGGGAACAAAACTTCCAGGCCTGCAACTCTTACCCATGGACACAACTCTGGTATTTAAGAAAACCCTGACCCGTAAAAGCGGCTTGCATCTTTCATCTGGTCATAAAATATCCGGCTATGAAATTCATCATGGTAACAGCGATATCCATGGAGAACCGATTCTCTCCTTTACAGACGGTTCCGTCTGCGGTTTGGCAAAAGGCCGGCTCTGGGGAAGTTACCTGCATGGTATTTTTGATAATGATGATTTCCGCCGCTGGTGGATCAACCGGCTGCGGCAGGGCCGGGGTATGCCCTCACTTGCCCGGGGAGCGACTTATGACCTGGAGCCGGCTCTTAATCGTCTTGCCGATACGGTACGGGACAGTGTTGATATGGATAAAATATATCAACTTCTTGATTTGTGAAAGAGGGAAGAGGGAAGAGGGAAGAGG
>CAYRGM010000076.1:0-1312 GCA_964423765.1 uncultured Desulfobulbaceae bacterium | reverse complement strand
AAGAGGGAAAAGGGAAAAGAAAAAGAAAATGGAGTTTTTTGACTGGCTGCAAAACACCGACCCTGCCCCTGTTGCCCTGTTGACAGGGATATGGTTGGCCTGCCTATTGGACGGGCTGCTTGGTGATCCCCGTTCCATGCCCCATCCTGTTGTTTTCATGGCTAGACTGGCGGTCGGTCTTGAAAACTGGTCGAGAAAACGAATCCGCAGCGAGTTTTATGCGGGATTTTTGACCACCTGGACAACCCTGACTGTAACCCTGTTCTGCTGTATACTGCTTTTTGCGGTTTTGAACGCTATTTCTCCGATCCTGTTATTTTTTGGTTCGGTCCTTATTCTTTATACAAGCCTGGCTCTTCGCAGCCTGATTGTACACTGTCTGGCGGTTCATGCTGCCTTGGTGGAGGGTAATAATGAGCTGGCACCTGCCAGAAAGCAGTTAGCCATGATTGTCGGTCGGGACACAAAACAGCTTGATCAAGCTGGCATTATCCGTGCCTGTGTGGAAAGTGCCGCGGAAAATATCTCGGATGGAGTGGTTGCTCCCTTTTGTTTTGCAACCTTGGCTGGTTTTGCTGCTCTGCTAACTGGCTGGGCAGATTTCAGCCTGGCCATTGCAGCCACAGCTGCCATGCTTTATAAGGCTGTCAATACCATGGATTCCATATTTGGTTACAAGAATGAACAGTATATTCTTTTTGGCCGGTTTCCGGCCAAACTGGATGATGCGGCTAACTGGCTGCCAGCGAGAATTTCTGCTCTTGTGTTAATCGTGGCGGCATTTCTTTGCCGGGGAAATGGCACTTTGGCCTGGAAAGTCCTGCTCAATGACCGCCAGAACCATGCCAGCCCCAATGCCGGATATCCTGAGTCTGCCATGGCTGGAGCTCTTGGTCTCCAACTTGGAGGAGCCAGTTATTATTTTGGTAAACTGATTGAAAAACCAATCATTGGTGAGTTCTTAAACACCCCGAAGGAATTTCACATTAAGCAGGCTGTCAAAATTATGACGGTTGGTTCGTTAATTGTCTATTGCTGTCTACCCATCCTGTTGTTTGTCGTTGCCTGCTGGTATATCTTTTGAGTCCGTGATCGTTCGATGTACTTCTATAAGCAGGTGTGCTAATACAGACATCGTAAACGCCCTATAAATACCCTGTGGGGGACAATTTTCTTTCCTGCTTCACCGGTCTCATCTGCCGTCCTCTTAAAATGTCTGTATTTGGTAGAGACGGGTTTCAAACCCGTCTTCACGGTGGCGGTGATATTAATGTTAGCCCAACTTTGCGATAATTATCCTCAAGAACCCCCC
>CAYRGM010000075.1:0-9072 GCA_964423765.1 uncultured Desulfobulbaceae bacterium | reverse complement strand
ATCTCTTCGTTATGAAATCACTCAATTCAGGTAAGAGTAAAATTCAGCTATTTTCTCAACAACATAAATTTGTTGGTCACCGGATAGTTCAGGATAAATAGGTAAAGCAAGAGTCTCACTTGCAGCTTTTTCTGCCACAGGAAACGTTAACTCATTGTATTGACGGACACATTTTTGTTTATGCAGACAAACAGGATAGTACACCTCACAACCTATTGAATTGTTATCAAGAAATAATTTCAACTGATCACGGTGGCGAACCCGAATTATAAACTGATTATAGATATGATGGGTATGGGTCTCCGCTCCTTTTTTCTCATTATACATCTCCATTGGCAAAACAACCTCAGAATCAAGCAAACCGTGACCGGCAAATAATTCTCGATACAAATTACTGTTTTCTCTGCGTTGACTATGCCATTTTTCAAGATGACGGAGCTTTATAGCAAGAACAGCTGCCTGAACCGGGTCAAGCCTGAAATTACCGCCCACCCGGGCATGATAATATTTAGGCTTGGCTCCGTGATTTCTAAATGAGCGTAATAAGTCAACAAACCCATCATCACAGGTAGTAACCAGCCCGCCATCCCCAATACCACCAAGGTTCTTGCTGGGGAAAAAAGAAAAACAACCTGCCATTCCCATACTTCCCGCCTTTTTCCAGACAACATCACCATTACTCGAAGTAACAGGACAGCATGCCCCTATGGCTTGGGCTGCATCCTCAATCACTGGAATATTGTATTGACCGGCAAGCTCAAGGATTAGCCTCATGTCAGCACATTGTCCGAAAAGATGGACAGGGAGAATTGCCCGGATGGACTCTTTTTTCTTTACTTCATGCTTAAGGGTATCCGCAAGGGCAGCCGGAGAAAGATTAAAACTATTTTGATCAATATCTACAAATACCGGCTTGGCACCCACCCGTAAAATTGCCCCCATGGTGGCAAAAAATGAATACGGACTGGTTATTACCCGGTCGCCGTACCCTATCCCCATGGCCATCAGCGAAATAACAAGGGCATCCGTACCGCTGGACACACCAACCGCAAAATCAGCACCACAATAGTTTGCGATTTGTTTTTCAAAAGATTCTACTTCCGGGCCAAGAATATAACGAGTTGAATCAATTACTTTAGTAATGGCAACAATTATCTCTTCCCGCAACTGTTTAGTTTGCGGATATAAATCAAGCAATGGTACTTTCATTTGGATAGAATATAGAATATAGAATTAAATATTAAATCATAATTGTACAAAACGAGATAGCATGAGGTCATTTTGCATGCGAGATGATACATCTAATGAACCCATACTCTGATCAGGTCAAGATCAATTAATCGATGTAGGGTTGACTTGATGGAGTGCCTTCCAACAGGTACGGAAATCAGTAAACATTATCTCTGATATCAGGCATTTCTTCTTCTAATTGTTTTTTTATTTTTTTCAGCAAATTGACCTCAATCTGACGAACCCGTTCCCGGGATATGCTGAATTGCTCAGCAATAATCTGTAGAGTTAAAGGCTCATCAGAAAGGAGCCTTTTCTGCAGAATCACCTGCTCCTTAGGATTAAATCTGTCCATCATTCCATCAAGAACTTCACCAAGCCTTTCACGGATTTCTCTACCGGCAATGATTTCTTCAATACCCGGGCTGACACAGGGAATAAAATCCTTCTGTTGTTCTTCTGAGTCATTGCGAACCGGTGCCTCAAGAGAGACATCCCAGTTATCCATCCGCTGTCCCATCTCAATAATTTCAGACTCTTTTACATTGAGTCGATCTGCAAGCAATTTAACATCGACTGTAAAACCTTGTGCTTCCAGAAGCTTTTTTTCCTTGTTGAGACCAAAAAAAAGTTTTCGCTGGGCCTGGGTCGTGCCAATCTTGACTAACCGCCAATTATCCATGATAAATTTTAAAATATAAGCACGAATCCAATAGGCGGCATAATAAGAAAACTTCACCCCACGGTAAGGATCAAACTTTTTTGCCGCTTGAACTAACCCTATATTTCCTTCCTGAATAAGATCCATAAAGTTCTGCATCCAGTACTTCTGGAAATCCATGGCAACCTTGACCACAAGACGAAGATTTGAAGAAACCAGACGGTATGCGGCATCCGGGTCGCCGGTTTCCCTGAATTTTATGGCAAGCTCTTCGGTTTCTTCCCGGGAAAGGAGTTCATATTGGCTGATCTCCTGTAAATATCTATGCAGGGCAGGATTACTGACAACAGGAAGGTTTTCATCATCGGATATGACCACGAGCGGATGAGTAAGCTTTTTACCTTGTTTTTCTTTTTTTCTGTCTTCTCCACTCATATTCTGTTTTCTCATGCTTTTACCAAAAAAATATGCCTAAAAAAGCACCATCGAAAGATCACGAATTCAGGTATAAGACAAACGCAAACCGGAAAAATTTAATTTTCTGATATAAAAATGTTTCAGTCATGATACAATTGATAATATACTCCAGTTATGTACATATTTCACTCAAATAAACAATAATCCTGAAAACAACTTTACTTTTATATCTATTCACAGGTATTCTATCATTTTTCCTGTCACGATAAAATCCTGGATCATGCAAAGATAGACAAGCAAAACAACACATACATGATGAACATAAAAAACATCCGTAACTTCAGTATAATAGCCCATATAGATCATGGAAAATCGACCCTTGCCGATCGAATCATTCAACATTGCGACATGGTTACCGATAGAGAGTTCAAGGAACAGTTATTAGACAATATGGATATTGAACGGGAACGCGGTATAACCATCAAAAGTCAAACCATCTGCTTGCCATACACAGGTTCTGATGGAGAACAATATATGCTCAATCTCGTTGATACCCCCGGTCATGTTGATTTTAGTTATGAAGTTTCAAGAGCTCTTTCTTCCTGTGAGGGAGCTCTTCTCCTGATTGACGCTGCCCAGGGTATTGAAGCCCAGACCCTGGCAAACCTTTACCTTGCCATGGAAAATGACCTTGAAATCATCCCGGTCATCAACAAGATAGATTTACCTGCTGCAGAGCCTGAAAAAACAGCCAAATCCATTGAAGAAGACCTTGGGCTTGACAAGAAGGCCATCTGTAAATGTTCTGCCAAGACAGGCGAAGGTGTCAAAGAACTATTAGAAGCCATCATCACCTTGTTACCGCCCCCAAAAGGTGACCCGGACAAGCCGCTTGAGGCCCTGATCTTTGACGCAAATTACGATCCATACCGTGGCACAGTGATCTCTGTCAGGATTATTAACGGTCGGGTAACAACGGGCAATCATATTGTCTTCATGTCCAATAATTCTGAATACCGGGTTGAAGAGGTTGGAGTATTTGGCCTGCAACGCCAATCACAAAAAGAGCTGTCCGCAGGTCAGGTAGGTTATATACTTGCTGGAGTGAAAACCGTATCCGACACCAAACCAGGTGATACCATCACTCTGATAGAAAATCCCTGCTCTATCCCGCTGCCAGGATTCAAAGAAGTGCAGCAGGTGGTGTTTTCGTCCATATACCCAATCACCAGCGATGATTACGAAGACTTAGCACAAGCTCTTGAAAAACTGAAATTAAATGATGCGGCCCTTACCTTTCAGAAAGATTCATCCGCCGCACTTGGTTTTGGCTATCGTTGTGGTTTTCTTGGACTTCTTCATCTTGAAGTTATTCAGGAACGGCTTGAGAGAGAATTTGATATCCCTTTGATCTTAACCGTGCCAACGGTTAAATATATCTTTTATCTTCAGGATACAACCATCATCGAACTTGATAATCCATCATATTTCCCTGACCCAGGCTCCATTGAACATGTTGAAGAACCCTTTATTAAGGCCACCATTCATATTCCTGAGCAATACATGGGAGTAGTCATGACCCTGTGCATGGAACGGCGGGGAGAAAACACTAATTATCATTATCCCATGCCGGGCAGAATTGAATTCATCTGCGAGCTGCCACTTGCCGAAGTAATTTATGATTTTTACGATAAACTGAAATCAATAACCCAAGGCTACGGCTCTTTTGATTATGAAATGATTGATTACCGCACAAGCGATCTGGTAAAATTAGACCTTCTCGTTAATGGTGAACAGGTTGATGCCCTGTCCCAGTTGACTCATCGTGATCGGGCAAGAGAAAGAGGTCTGAAAGCCTGTGAAAAACTAAAGGAGGAGATTCCAAGACAAATGTTTAAGATTGCCATTCAAGCCGCCATTGGAGGAAATGTTGTAGCAAGAACGAATATTTCAGCTATGCGCAAAGATGTTACTGCCAAATGTTATGGCGGTGATATATCCAGAAAAAGAAAACTTCTTGAAAAACAGAAAGCAGGTAAAAAACGCATGAAAACCGTAGGTAATGTGGAAATCCCCCAAAAAGCGTTTCTTGCTGTCTTGAAATCTGATTAATGGTAAGCAGGGAACGAGACTCCGTGAGGTGTTTAGCCGAATATTAATAAAAACAGGTTTACGCCGAAGATTGACTGCATAATGGGCATCCTCTGTCCGCGTTACTAACGGTAGATACACCTTTTTGAGACATAATACTTAATATTTCTTCCTGGCTGAGAATTGAATTTTCCTGATTAACAACATGGACTAAACAGTCCCTGCAAATATTAGCAGAATAAGGATCAGTAGCACGCATAACTTCCCAGCAGAATTTATCTGCATGAGCAGCCGGACATTTTTCCACAGCCTCCGGGTTGCATTCCATTATTTTCCAGCATGGCCACTCTGTTCTTAACCCCATTTCCGCCTCCTTCCCTGCAATAATTTCCGAAAAAACAGTGTAACTATTCAGCTGCACTCCATCTTCGCCCATTTCGGAGTCTCATTCCTCGCTTACCTGAGCTTCTTGAGTAGCATTAGTACGCTGCGAAGCTCAAAATGAACGAATATAAAGCACATCTGAACAGTTACAGCCCAAGTTTATGGGCGTTTGTTCATCTCGCTGAATAGTTACAAAACAGTTAGATATACCTACTATAGATATTTACAAAAAAATAAAATGACAACAGCTAAAACAACTTATATTTAAGCACACAAGGTAAAATTAGACATTTCAAAGCTATTACGACAGACATCGTAAAACAAGCATACAACCGTAGAGACGGGTTTAAAACCCCAACCATCAGTCATGCCGATGATGCCACCGTGAAGACGGGTTTGAAACCCGTCTCTACCAAATCCAGACAGTTTGAGAGGACGGCAGATGAGACCGGTGCAGCAGGGAAGAGAATTGTCCAAAAAACAAGGCATTTTTATAGGGAGTTTACGATGTCTGTACTCCTCACAGTCATCATTTTTCACATCAAATATTTTCTCTACCTGAATTGAGCGATTTTATGGCTTACCTGGTGCAGATCAAGTTAAAAAACCGCTCAACTCAGGTCTAATAGAATTCACATAAATTTGCAAGTTTTTCTATAAGTGCATCCCGACCCAACCCTGTTTTGGCAGAAAAGATCACCCGCTCATCAGCAGAGATTCCCAAGGCTGCATCCAGAGTATGGGCATGCTTATTTTGTTTATTTCCCGATAATTTATCTGCCTTGGTATAGACCGGGAGCGTGGATATCCCCTGACGAGATAACCAGTCAACAAGATCACGATCCATTTTTTTAAGACCATGTCGTAAATCTATAATTACCACAACAAGCCGCAGGGAATTACGGCTCTCAAGATAATCGGTGATAAGTTGCTGCCAGGATAACTGCATTTTTTTAGACACCCTGGCAAAACCATATCCCGGCAAATCAACAAGATATAGACTATTAGATGCTGTGAAGAAATTGAGCCCCTGGGTTTTCCCTGGTCTGCCACTGGTCTTGACGAGATTCCTGCGACGAACCATGGTGTTGATTAAGCTCGACTTGCCGACATTGGAGCGACCAGCAAAAGCAATTTCAGGGTAGAGAGGCTCGGGTAACTGGACAAGTGAATGAACAGAGATCAGAAAGCTGACCTCAGTAAAAAGTTTACCCGCCAGTATTTTGGTTTTATGCTCCCCGTCTTCTACCATTCATATAACCTTGTTCAGGGAATACTCAACAATCCCTTTGGCACCAAGTTTATGGAGTTTCGGAATAAGATCACGAACTTGATGCCCGGAGATAACTGTTTCCACGGAAAACCAAGCCTGCTTGTACAGTTTGGCAACGGTTGGTGCTGTCACGCTGGGAAGCTGTTCAATCACAGTTTCAAGATATTCTTCAGGAATATTTAGTTTAAGACCAACTATATGGTCAGCCCTGAGTGCTCCCTGAAGCAACATGGCAATGTTTTTAATCTTTTCCCGTTTCCAGGGATCCTGCATGGCTTCCCGGTTGGCAATCAACTGAACAGTAGACTCCATAAGTTCATGGATGATCCGCAGACCATGAGCCCGGATGGTGGATTCAGTTTCCGTAACTTCCACAATGGCATCAGCCAGCCCGGAGACAGCCTTGGCCTCGGTTGCTCCCCATGAAAAGGCAATATCTACATTGATCCCCTTCTCTTCAAAAAAACGACGGGTAACATTAACAAGTTCCGTAGATATTCGTTTCCCGTCAAGTTGCTCGATAGTGGTTATGTCGGAGTCACCCGGCACAGCTATCACCCAGCGGGTAGGCTTTCTGCTCAGTTTGGAATAGATCAGCTTCTCGACAATTTCAACATCAGAACCATTTTCCAGAGTCCAGTCATAACCGGTGATCCCTGCATCAAGCATTCCAGATTCCACATAATTAGACATCTCCTGTGGTCTGCAAATGGAACATGAAAGTTCGGCATCATCTACTTCGGGAAAATAATTTCTTGAAATCAGCTTTATATTCCATCCTGATTTGGCAAACAGTTCAATGGTAGCATTTTCCAGACTTCCTTTTGGTATTCCTATTTTTAATTGTTCCATATCATACCATATTATATCATTTTATCAGAAAACAGAAGCCAGAAGCCAGAAGCCAGACAATAAAACAACCCTACAGACCTCGTAAACGCCCTCTAAAAACGCCCTGTTTTTTGGACAATTTTCTTGTGCAGCTTTTCCTGCCCCCTGATAATCAAGCCATTTTGATGTTCAAGAATTATCAATTCTCAATTATCAATTCTCAATTTACGATGTCTGACCCTAACTGCCATAAACCTGTTTCGGGTCAAAAACAGGTTGCAAAACAGTCACCAGTGCATCATCACTGACCTGCCTGAAGAAACAGCTTTGATACCCTTCATGACAGGCTGCCCCACCTAACTGTTCAACCTTGAAGACAACAGCATCCTGATCACAGTCAACAAGAATATGTTTAACCAGCTGGACATGCCCGGATGTTTCCCCTTTAAACCAGAGCTTATTACGGGAACGACTCCAGTAATGAGCCTTGCCGGTCTCCAGGGTTTTCTGCCAGGCCTGTTCATTGATATAGGCAAGCATTAAAACTTCTCCAGACAAATCATCCTGAACAATCGCTGGAAGAATTCCATTTGCATCTTTTTTAAAGTTTAACACTATCATAGAGATATTGCACTCGTTCGTTAAGGATAGATTTGCAGTCAACTACCACCGTAAATGTTCGACAACACTCCTTCCTGCACCCGCATCAAAAGTACTGTCGAAACAGTACAGCCTGTATATTACATATAATAATTTTATTCAATATTTTAAAAGCATCCGCTCTCTGACAGACATCGTAAAATAAACCCCGCTCTGCCAGTCTTTTTAGTAAAGCGGCACACAATTCATTTTGTTTGCTACAATAGCAAACATGAATGCCGCATGTCAAAAACAAACACCGCCTTCTTCTCTGCTTGACGAATCTTACCATTTTCGTCCATTAGGGCCGCCTGTTGAACTCCACCCCAATGAACTAATTATATTTCAAGAGAGTGCGAACTGCATATTTCTAAGCCGCCTGTGCGGCGGTGAACTATTGGTAGGTAATCAAAACGGCCATTCACCATTTCTAAGCCGCCTGTGCGGCGGTGAACCTGCCGTCCTTGGCACTGCTGTTGTTGCCGTTTTTCTAAGCCGCCTGTGCGGCGGTGAACTTTTGAGATCATTCAACTTGAGCCGCCTATCTTTTCTAAGCCGCCTGTGCGGCGGTGAACAACATTGAGCTTAATCCGGCTTTAAGCGAGAATTTCTAAGCCGCCTGTGCGGCGGTGAACACATAAACATCAGCACCGAAAAATAATCGACATTTCTAAGCCGCCTGTGCGGCGGTGAACTATGACTCCGAACAAAGGCTGGCGGTTAAAGATTTCTAAGCCGCCTGTGCGGCGGTGAACAAGATTATCACACGGCTACTCCCAACGGGGGTTTTCTAAGCCGCCTGTGCGGCGGTGAACGATTAGATATTTCGACGATAGCTGATGAACAATTTCTAAGCCGCCTGGGCGGCGGTGAACTTTGTTTCTTTTTCAAAAGGTTAAAAAAAGTCTTTCTAAGCCGCCTGTGCGGCGGTGAACTAATTCTCGAGAATGGTCTAAAAATAAACAATTTTCTAAGCCGCCTGTGCGGCGGTGAACGCATGGAGTCCAGATGGTAAATATTTGGCAATTTTCTAAGCCGCCTGTGCGGCGGTGAACAACAAAAAGGTATACATAGATGACAGAACAGCTTTCTAAGCCGCCTGTGCGGCGGTGAACACGCATCTCGATCATAACAGAAAATCGAAAAGTTTCTAAGCCGCCTGTGCGGCGGTGAACAAACTCATCAAGCCTCTTTTGCTACAAACCATTTTCTAAGCCGCCTGTGCGGCGGTGAACATGCACCCCAATCAGTGCGTTGTGCAAATTCCTTTCTAAGCCGCCTGTGCGGCGGTGAACCTTGTGTGGATGCTTATGAGAGCATCACGCCCAATTTCTAAGCCGCCTGTGCGGCGGTGAACATTCTCTACGCCGACAACAAAACACGCATCACTTTCTAAGCCGCCTGTGCGGCGGTGAACGATTAGAAACCGTGCGAATGGTAAAAAGATAATTTCTAAGCCGCCTGTGCGGCGGTGAACTTATATAGTTTAAAACAACAGCTGCCCAAAACTTTCTAAGCCCCCAGAGCGGCGGTGAACAGATAAAAC
>CAYRGM010000074.1:0-9101 GCA_964423765.1 uncultured Desulfobulbaceae bacterium | reverse complement strand
CGTTGACGAGACACTAGTTCAGCCCGGCTGGTTATATTCCAAAATCAAGGCATATACATCCCGCCATTAACATGTAATGTCTGCCCGGTCAAGTATCCGCTCTCCTCTGAGGCAAAAAAGGCAACGGATGCAGCCACATCTTCAGGGCGACCAAAATTGCCAAGAGGAATATGAGCCCTGATACCTTCCTGAATATCATCAGATAAATCACTGGTCATATCTGTGACAATATAACCGGGAGCCACGGCATTAATCGTCACCTGCCGGCTAGCAATTTCCCGGGCCATAGACTTGGTTAGCCCGCTCAAACCGGCCTTGGCAGCCGCATAATTCACCTGACCTCCATTACCAAGAAAACCGATCACCGAGCTAATGTTTATTATCCGGCCCCATCTTTTTTTCATCATTGCCCGCATGACCGCCTTGCTACAGAGAAACGCACCTTTTAAGTTAGTGTCAATAACACTGTCCCAGTCATTTTCCTTCATCCGGGCCATTAAACCATCCCGGGTGATACCAGCATTGTTGACCAGAATATCAGGATTACCATATTCATCGCCAAGCTGTTTGAGTGCTTTCTGAACAGCCCCGCTGTCTGCGACATCAAACTGCAACAGACATCCTTTACCCCCCTGAGCTTCAATCTCGGCCAGGGTTTTTTTCCCGGCAGCTGAATCGGCAACATAGTTCACAGCCACCATGCATCCCATGGAGGCAAGACGAACAGATACCGCCCTCCCTATACCACGACTTCCCCCGGTTACAAGGGCTATTTTTCCCTGCAGGCTCATTTGTAGGCGACCTCTTTTAATTTCTTAATCAATAGTGGGGCAATCTCAAAAAAATCACCGACAATTCCCCACTTTGCAAGATCAAAGATAGGAGCCTGTGCATCCCGGTTGATAGCAATAATGGTACCGGCAGAACGAACTCCAACGGTATGCTGGACAGCTCCGGATATACCACAGGCAATATAGAGTTCAGGGCTGAGAGTTTTTCCGGTCTGACCAATCTGAGCGGCATGGGGTAACAGACCATCATCCACCACGGCCCGGGTTGCCCCAAGCGAAGCACCCAGCTCATCTGCAAGTTCCCTAACCAGAGCAAGCCCCTTTTCGTTGCCAATCCCCCGGCCAACTCCCACGATAATCTCTGCTTTTCTTAGATCAACCTGCTTGTGTTCCTCAACAACCTGTTCAAGGATTTCCACCTGTGAGCTGGTCATTTTTCCGGATAATTTTATATTCACAACTTGACCCTGACGACTGTCATCAGGCACAAGCGGCACCATCACCCCAGCTCTAATCGTAGCCATTTGCGGCCTGGTATGGGGACATTCAATGACAGCCATGACATTATCAGCAAATGCCGGTTTGATCTGGCGGAGAATCCTCTCAGGTCCATGCAGGGATAACTCAAGACAATCAGCCGTCAGACCGGTTCCAAGAGAAGCACCCACCGCCGGAATCAGGGAACGGCCAATGGCGGTTGCCCCGGCCAGGACTATTTCAGGTTTTTTTAAGAGAATTAAATTTTCTAAAACCCGGCTGTAAATATCTTCCCGGTATGCAATAAATGCCGGATCATTAGCAAGATGAACAATATCAGCACCGGCAGCTATCAGTTTATCTGCTTCAACCTTGACTCCATGACCAATTAAAACTGTACTCAGAGGAACCTGCAACTCATCGGCAAGGATACGCCCAGCACCAAGCAACTCAAAAACCACCGGGGCAATCATGCCATTACAGAACTCTGCAAAGACCAGAACCCCTGACCAGTCATCCAAGTGGTTATCATCTTTGCCTTTCTTTGTTATCAGGTTTTTTTCCACCTTACTTTAGCCTCTGCTCTGCAAATATGGTTTTAGTTTGACCACAAGTTGGTCAACCTGCTCTTCAATGGTTCCGGAGAGCATCTCTCCACCGCCGCTCTGTTCAGGGGCAAATACTTCAACCACTCTGGTCGGAGAACCGGTAAAGCCAATGCGGTCTTCTTTAGCCCCTATATCAGCAGCAGACAACCTGATAATTTCTGCTTTTTTGGCTTTCATCCTGCCCTTCAGCGAAGGAAACCGTGGTTCATTGATCTCATCAGAAACCATCAGCAAGGCCGGCAAGGGTAATTTTATAAGATCATAACCATAGTCCATGATCCGCTCAACCACAAAAAAACTGTCGCCCCCCTCATCTTTTCTTACCCTGCGCACTCCGGCAACAAAGACCCGCCTTAGAGCGAAGGCAAGCCCCGGCCCTACCTGTGCCGTATCTCCATCAATGGCATGTTTACCACAAAGTACCAGGTCACAATCACCAATGGCAGTAACAGCCTGGGCAAGAGTATATGAGGTTGCCATGGTATCTGAGCCGGCAAAGGCAGGGTCAGAGACCAGTACCCCTTGATCGGCACCACAGGAAATGGCCTCCCGGAGTATCTCTTCCGCCTGGGGAGGCCCCATGGAGAGAGCAGTTACAGTCCCGCCAAACTGCTCCCGCAAAGATACCGCTTCTTCCAGGGCATGGCGATCAGGCGGGTTCATAATCAAAGAAACCCCGTCCCTGACCAACCCCTTTGTCTCAGGGTCGATGCGAACCTCCCTGACCTCGGGAACCTGCTTAATACAGACAATTATCTTAAGAGCTTTCATGTTTTATTTATTTTTCAGGTAGCAACAAATGAGTCTTAGAATCTGTCTGCTGATAAAAATCACGCATATTCACGGTTTAATTCCTGACCGATAACATTGCGTTGAATTTGATTGGTTCCCTCATAAATTTGCAGAACTTTCGCATCCCTCATCATCTTTTCCACCGGGTATTCCTTCATATAGCCATAACCACCCAGGATCTGCACCGCATCAGTGGTAACCTTCATGGCCATATCTGTAGCAAAAAGTTTACTCATCGCCGAGGCTCTACTCATCTTTTTAGGTCCTGAATCAATATAACGAGCCACAGCATACACCAAGGCTCTTGCCGCCTCAAGTGAGGTTGCCATATCTGCCAACATATGCTGGACCGCCTGAAAAGTAATAACCGGCTTGCCAAATTGCACTCGCTGCCTGGCATAAATCACAGCCTCATCAAGAGCCGCCTGGGCCAGACCGACTCCAAGGGCTCCTATGCCCGGTCTTGATATATCAAGGGTCTTCATAACCGTTATAAAACCAGTTCCCTTACGCCCCAATAATCTATCCTTAGGGATACGGCAGTCCTTCATGATCAGCTCACGGGTAGCCGAAGAACGAATACCCATTTTATTTTCTTTTTTTCCGTATGAAAATCCGGGGTCGCCATCTTCAACAATAAAAATAGAAGCACCACGGGCCCCCTTGTCAGGGGCTGTCAAAGCGACAATGGTATACAACTGAACCTCACCGCCATTGGTTATCCACTGCTTGGTTCCGTTAAGTATCCAATCATCTCCGTCAGCTACTGCTGTCGTTTTTATGCCGAAAGCATCACTGCCGGCATTGGCCTCGGTCAAGCCAAAGGCGGCCCAGGTTTCACCGCTGGCAATAGCTGGTAAATATTTTTTCTTCTGCTCTTCACTGCCGACAAACATCAGCGGGAAAACAGCCAGAGCATTAGCGGCATAACTTGTTGCTATCCCAACACATCCCCGGGCAAGTTCCTCAAGAACAAGCAATGTATCAAAACAACCGCCGCCCAGACCACCATATTCTTCAGGAATAAAAACAGAAAACAGATCAGCTTTACCCATTTCCTTAAGAATATCACCGGCAAACTGATTTTTTTCATCCAGCTCAGCCCGAACGGGAATGATCTTCTCATCGGTCAATTCCCTGGCAGTCCCGACAATCATCTCCTGTTCTTCTGATAAAAAGTAATCCAACCGCCCTCTCCTCTCATTATGCAGACTTGATAAAAACACCAGACCAACTGTCCCCTATCCCCTGCCCCTTTTATGGTCAAGAATTATCAATTATCAATTCTCAATTATCCGTCCTCACCACTCCATAAGCAAAGCACCCCAAGTAAAACCGCCGCCAAAAGAACAAAACAGAACCTTATCACCACGATGCAGTCGTCCGGCCCGGTTTACCTCATCAAGGGCAATGGGGATGGACGCCGCAGAAGTGTTACCATAACGGTCAACATTGATAAAAGCTTTATCTGCAGGAATAGACAAACGATCAAGTAATTTATTGAGGATACGAATATTGGCCTGATGAGGAATAATTAGAGCCAGCTCATCAACTGAAACTCCTTCGCTAAACAAAAGTTCATTGACAGCCCCTTCCATGGAACGAACCGCAAACTTAAAAACATCCCGGCCTGACATCTGCATATAACATCCCTTCCTGTTTTTCTGAACAATTTCCGGATTCAGACTCTCCGGGCTGTCCATATAAAGAAGATTCCATAACCGTCCATCGGAATAAAGCCGTGAGGCCTGTACACCTCTATCCTCTCTCCCGCTCAGGACAACTGCACCGGCTCCGTCTCCAAAAAGAATACAGGTATTACGGTCTGCCCAGTCAATATGGGCAGACAGGGTTTCCGAACCGATGAGAAGAATTTTCATATCCGGCCGACGAACCAAATAGCTATCGACCAGATCCAGGCCGTAAAGAAAACCTGAACAGGCAGCATTAAGATCATAGGCAAAGGCATTATCGGCCCCGATTTCGGCCTGAACAAAGCAGGCACAGGCAGGCATCATCATATGCGGGGTGATGGTCGCCACCACAATCATATCAATTTCAGCGGCATCAAGACCGGCCATATCCAGGGCCTGTCTCGCTGCCCGGCTGGCAAGAAGAAAATTATCATCCCCCTGGCCGGCTATTCGTCTGGTTTTAATCCCGGTACGACTGGTGATCCATTCATCCGAGGTCTCAACCATCTCTTCAAGGTCATGGTTGGTAAGAATTCTCTCTGGAAGACAGGAACCAGTACCTAAAACAGCAGCTCGTTTTATCATGGTAGATTCATTTATGTTCATAATCAGATAAGGCCTTGATGATACCATCATTAACCTTATATTGAACCATATCCGCCGCCCCTAAAATACCATTCTCAATGGCCAGGACCGAGGATGTACCATGACAAATGATAGCAGTTCCATTTATGCCAAGAAGAGGTGCTCCTCCGTATTCAGCATAATCAACTCGTTGCCGAAAACTGGCAAAGGCACCACGAATAAACAGGTATCCTATTTTAGCCCGCCAGGATTTCATGATTTCCGTTTTCAACATCTGCATGGCCGCATCAGCCAGCCCCTCGCTAACCTTAAGGGCAACATTGCCGACAAAGCCGTCACAGATGATAACATCTACATCACCCTTATAGACATCACGCCCCTCAACATTACCAATGAAGTTCAAAGAACTGCCTTGTAAAAGCTCATGGGTTTCCTTGACGAGTGCATTACCCTTGGCAGCCTCTTCACCAATACTGAGCAAACCCACCCGTGGGTGTTCAATATTATGGAGTAAATGGGAGCAATATGATGCCATAACGGCAAACTGCAGAAGATGCTGAGGGCGGCAGTCAACATTTGCCCCAACATCCATGAGCATCACAGGTTTTTTGAGGGTGGGGAAAAAACTACCTATCCCCGGTCGGGCAACTCCTTTTAAGCGACCAAGGGAACGAATGGCGGCAGCCATGGTCGCCCCGGAATTCCCCGCAGAGACTACGCCATCGGCCTCCCCTTCACGGACAAGAGAAAACCCCACCATAACCGTGGAGTCCTTTTTCTTACGGACAGCCTCAACTGGAGACTCGTCCATGCCAATCACTTGCGGAGCATGTTCTATGGAGAGCCGTTTTCTGATATGTTCTGTCAGCCCGGATGCTGACTGCAAATGTTTGGCTAACAGATCACGGGGACCTAGAAGAATAACTTCCAGTTCCTGTCGCCGAGCAAGAGCACCCACAGCCCCTTGCACAGGAAACTCAGAACCGAGTTCGCCTCCCATGGTATCAACAGCTATTCGCATGGAATCAGCTTCAGCTCAGTTCATCTCCAAGGGTAACCACAGTCCGACCCTTATAAATTCCGCAGCCACCACATAACATATGAGGCATCTTGGGTTCGCCACATTCGGGACACTTGCCGACACTGGGTCTGGTTAAAAAATCATGGGATCGTCTCTTTCTGGTTCGTGAACGGGAATGTCTTCTTTTGGGTACAGCCATTGATTTTCCTCCGTTATCATCCGGACTATGCCAGAGATTTTTATCTATATTTCCAAGTATATGTTCATCTAAATTATGCACGCTAAATATGGAAAAAATCAAAATTACTTAGAACATAACTATTCAGCTATTCAGCTGAATGGTTACAATATTTTTTCATATTTAAACCTTTCAGGATTAATTACCAAGCAACCATCAAACAGCAGGGTAAAAAAACGAAAAACAATACACTATTTTTTCTTTTTCGTCATTATTAAATCCAATAAAAACTAAAAGAAAAGTAAAATCAACATATTATGATTGACACCCGTCATCCGTCACCCAACTGTCCAAAGGCAAAGCGTGAAATCAACGATTCAAGATCAATGGAAGACTCAGTGTCCATAATAGTATCGCCGGGAGCATATAGCTCCATATCACCGCCCGGGGTAATCTTGATAAATTTATCACCAATGATTCCCTTTGATCTAACTGAAGCAATGGAATCAACAGAAAACCTGATATCATTATCAATCAGGAAAGCCGCCCGGGCAAGATCATACTCGTTTAGAATGATATCACGAACAGTGCCAACAACTACCCCGGCAATCTTTATCTCAGAACCTGATTGAACCCCGGAAATATTATGAAATTCAGCGTAAATAATATAAGAACGACTCTTGGTCAGCCAAGGAACCTCCCCCAACTGTAAAGCCAACCAGCCAAAACTAAGAAAACCAATTATAATGAAGATACCGACAAAAAATTCAAGTTTTACATTTTTCATGATGGACAAGACTCCTTTTATGGTCGAGAATTATCAATTATCAATTATCTCTACCGCTTTCCCCGTCACCTGCATTCCCCATAACCATCCTGGCAAACTCTCTGATCCGGGGTTTATCTGAAAAAATAATTTCATCTGCCGTATCAAAAACATCAACCTCTCCTTGATTAAGAAGAATAATCTGATCGGCCAGCTCAAAAACAGCAGGGATATCATGGCTGACAATAACAGCTGTATATTTCGATTTTAACTGCATAGCAGTAAATAACTGATAAATTTCTTTGGTCATTACAGGGTCAAGACCGGTGGTTGGTTCATCAAACAAAACTATTTGCGGATCAAGCTGCAGGGCCCGGGCAAGTCCCACCCTTTTCTTCATGCCCCCGCTCAACTGGGCAGGATACTTATATTCAGTGCCTTTAAGCTCTAACTGCTCAAGAGAGTCAAAAACCCTACCCTGAATTTCTTCTTCTTTTAACTTGGTCCTTTCCCGTAGCGGCAGGGCAATATTGTCAAAAACAGTCATTGAATCAAACAGGGCCGCCCCTTGAAAAAGCACACCAAACCTGGTTCGCAAATTAAGCAACTCCCCCCTGCTGAGCGAATGAACAACTATCCCATCCACCAGTACCGTACCACTATCCGGATACAGCAGAGCCAGAATCAGTTTCAGGGTAACACTTTTCCCTTGCCCGGAACCACCGGCAATCACTGTTGTCTTTCCTCTTGGAATGGAGAAACTTATATTATCAAGAACAATATTTTTATGCATCCGCTCGCCAAATGACTTTGTTACATTAACAAAGTCAATGACAGCTTGTGAATCCAGAGAATTATTTCTTTTATTTTCAGACATAGCTATAATCACAGTAGAACGGCAGTCAGCAGGTAATTAAAAATTAAAATTGCAATTGAAGAAAAAACAACGGCCTGGGTGGTTACTTTGCTGACGCTTTCAGCACCAAAACCGGCACCGCGAATTTGATGAACAAAATAGCCACGACCGGCACATATCCAGACAATGAGCAGGGCAAAAACAAAGGATTTAATCATGCCAAGCTGTAACTCATGATTGGTGACGCCCTGAATCATACCCTGAATATAGGAACCGGAGCTGACTCCCATTAAATGGACCCCGGCAATATAACCTCCAAACAAACCAACCACATTAAAAAAAGCGGTCAAAAGAGGAACAGAGATCAAAATCGCCAGCATCTTAGGAGAAATCAAGTACCGGAAAGGATCAACAGCCATGCACTCCAGAGCATCTATCTGCTCAGAAATACGCATAATACCAAGTTCAGCACACATGGCGGAACCAGCCCTGGCAGTGACCATAAGTGCAGTCAAAATAGGACCAAGCTCCATGATAATTGTCATTGCCACTGCTGTTCCCAGCATCCCTTCAGCACCAAAACCCTGGAGCGAGTAATATCCCTGCAACCCCAAAACCATGCCGGAAGCCAGAGCCGTAAAGAAGATAACCCCCATGGAGCCTGCCCCGATAAAACGAATCTGGCGGATAACTTCCCAAAACCTAAACGGTCTTTTAAACAAGCCGGTCAGCATAGCAAATAAAAATAGACCCATTCTCCCCAAATCAACAATAATATAGAGAGCTGTGTCACCAAGAGCAACAACAGGTCTGATAACAGAGTGCATATGTATATTTTTTGTAGTCAACGGCTTTGGAATTAGCTGAAATTTAAATTAATCAAGTAGAGCAACAAATGACCCGTACATCATCCCTATGACAACAACTACAATTCAACAAGTCGTACCTGGATGAGATGTAAACTTCTCCGGAAATTCAAGACTAATATTATGGGGGTCTTCTGAAAAATAAAGAATAATTGTCTGGAGATAATCATAACTTTGTGCCTCCATGCCAATAAATTCCAGGGCAATACCATCCGGATTAGCCCTGACAACCCTGCAACTGTATTTAAAAAGAAGAGACAGTCGATGCCCTAAACCATAAAGCAGCAATTCTACAAGATCCCCAACCTGCTCATCATAATCTCCATACAAAAAAATACCACAAAGACTCAAGTCAACAACCATCCCTTCAGAAGAGGCTCCGGAGGAATTAAGCAGCTTCGCCGCACAAGTAGCCGCTACCCGACTGAAACGACGACGATTGTCATTATTTGATTTACCTGAATCCA
>CAYRGM010000073.1:0-9111 GCA_964423765.1 uncultured Desulfobulbaceae bacterium | reverse complement strand
CCATTATTTATCTCTCCCTGCCCGAGCCAATACTATCGACCCGATAATAGCAGTCACCAAAATCAAGGCAATCAACTCAAAAATCATACTATATGTAGTCAACAAAGCCACGCCGATATCCTCGACAGACCCCTCTTTAACCCGGGGGAAAGACTCCCAGGTGGTGCGTGTACCCAGAGATGCCAGAGCCCAAACAAGCACACCGGCCGCCAACAAACTTAAAGACCCGACCAGAGGGTTTCGTTTTCTCTCTTTTCTTGTCTCCTCCGGTTCAGCTAACATTATGGCAAGGATAATGACAATGCAGACCGCCCCCACATAAATCAGGATCTGCATAAGGGCAACAAAAGGGCTGTTCAGATAATAATACAGACCGGCAACTCCAATCAAGCACAGGGCCAGGCCCATCACTGAACGGATCAAATTGGCTGTCCTGATGGCAAACAGAGCACCGGCCATGGTAATCGCGATGAATCCAAGAAACACTAATCCGCTCATACCCTCGGCCGTTAACAGAGATGGGTTCATCTGCTCCTCTCCTCCAATCGTTTTTTAAGATCAAAGATATAATCTTCCCTTCTGGGACCGGCAAGATTGTAAACCCTGGAAAAATCAATGGAGTTCGGTTTACAACTTTCCACGCAAAGACCGCATAAACTGCACCTAGTAAAGTCAAGGGTATACTTGGTCAGCACCTTACGCTTACCGCCCTCTGGTTTTTCCCCAGCCACCGTTATACAGCCGGACGGACAAGCCTTCTGGCACATAAGGCAGACAATACATGTCGACATACCGGTTTCCTCATCTGGAACCAGTTCAATATGCCCCCTGAACCTGGGGGTCATGGGGATAGTCTCATGCGGATACTGCACAGTAACCACAGGCTGGAAAAAATATTTGATGGTAATACCCATACCGACAAACAGACTCCAGGTGCCGCTCAAAATTTCTTTTAAGTAGTTGATCATTACTAAAACACCTTCAACATGGCACTGGTCAGAATCAGATTAAATAAAGAAATAGGTATCAAGACTTTCCAGGAAAGATTCAACAATCCGTAAAAAGTGGTACGGGGAAAGGTCCAGCGAATCCAGATCACGATAAAAATGATCAGGTACATCTTAATCAAAAACCAGTGTACTCCTGGAAAAAGGCCAAATGGACAATGCCAACCTCCTAAAAAAAGAATAGTAATAAGACAGGCTCCGATAACGATATGGGCATACTCACCCAGAAAAAAAACTCCGAAGCCCATACCCGGATACTCGGTATAAACGCCGGCTTTCAGCTCACTCTCCGCTTCAGCCATATCAAATGGTGCCCGGTTGGTTTCCGCCAAAATACAGATGAAGAAAATCAAAAAGACCACAGGCATCAACGGGTTTGCTTCCAGCCGCAGGATATTCCAATTCCAGAAACCACCCGCCTGCTGCATGACCATCTCGTTAAGATTCATGGTGCCGGTTATCATGACCATGGTCATCACGGTAATCAGCATAGGAATTTCGTAAGCGATATTCTGCGAAATAACCCGGACCCCAGCAATTACCGCATACTTATTCCGTGACCCCCAAGCCCCTAACAGCATGCCGAAAAAACCTATTGAGGCAAAGGCAAAAATCATCAAGAGACCAAGATTGATATTTCTGGCGGCCAGGGTCTCGCTGAACGGAATGGTGACAAAGCTCATAATTGCCGGTACCAAAACCATTATCGGTGCAATCCTGAAAAGCACCGGGTCTACCCCGTCTGGCAGGAAAAGCTGTTTGCTCATCAACTTGACACCGTCGGCCACTGGCTGCAACAGACCAAAATAACCAACTTCCTTTGGTCCTGGACGACGCTGAATATACCCTGCGACCTTCCGTTCCACCAAGACCAGATAAGCTGCATTAAGGGCGACAAAGGCAATAATCCCCCCCAGGAAAGCCAGCAATCTTATTACTTCGGGATCTAAACTCATCATTGATAATTGATAATTGATAATTAATAATTAATAATTGATAATTGATAATTATCCATTGTCAATTATCAATTATCTCTTCACCTGTCTATTTCAGGGATAACCAGATCCAGACTTCCCAGCAAGGCCAGGGCATCTGGCAACAACATTCCCTGGCAGGCCTCGCTGTACAGGCTCAAATTAGAATAGGTAGGCGAACGCAGTTTCAGCCGATAAGGCGTATTAGTGCCATCGCTGACCACCCGGATCCCCAAAGAACCGCGGGCAGTTTCCACAGCATGATAATAATCACCTTTAACCGGCTTGATCATTCGGGGAACCTTGGCCGCCATTACCGGACCATTTGGTAATTTGTCAAGGGCCTGCTCTATAATACGCATGGTCTGTTCAATCTCATCGATTCGTACCAAGTAACGAGCCATGGTATCGCCTTCATTATAGACCGGTATGTCAAAATCAAACTCTGGATAAATTGAATAGGGTTCATGTTTACGAACATCAAAGTTAATCCCAGAGCTGCGGGCAATAGGACCGGTCGCCCCATACTTACGACACATCTCAGCTGAAATAAAACCGATATCCTTAATACGCTTGATCAGGATAATATTCTTGGTGACCAGCTTATGGTACATAACCATCCTGTCCCGTAACCGCTTAATAAACGCCCTGGTACCGTTCATGAAATTATCGTCAATATCATTACACACTCCGCCAAAACGAAAATAACAATAGGTAAGACGGGAGCCGGTGACCGATTCAAGCAGATCCAGAATCTGCTCCCGATCATCAAAGGCGTACAGCAAAGGAGTAAAGCCGCCCAGATCCAAAACCAGAACACCAAACCACAAGAGGTGGCTGGAAAGCCGGTTCAACTCAACGGTAATAACCCTGAGATATTCAGCCCGCTCCGGCACCTCGATGCCGGCCGCCCGTTCCACCAGAGCGACATAACCATGGTTATAAGCCAGGGCATGCAGATAATCCAGGCGGGCGGTGTTGGGCAAAAACTGGGCCCAGGTACGATTTTCCCCCATCTTTTCATGCATCCGGTGGATGTAACCAAGCACCGGTTCGGCCTCAACAATATATTCGCCGTCCATCATGAGTTTAACCCGTAGTACCCCGTGGGTCGCAGGATGCTGGGGTCCAAGATTAATAATAAATGTTTCCTGGAAAGGATTTTTTGCCAACAAGCTCATACTTTAAAATCCTTTAATAAAGGGTGATAATCAGCATCTTTGGGCAAAAGGAGCGGGGAAAGATCAGGATGAGCACTAAACTTTATCCCGAAAAAATCATGAGTCTCCCGCTCATGCCAGTTAGCACCTAGGAAAATTGCGGAAATTGTCGGCAATTCATACTCGCTGCCATCGCGAGGAATTCTGGTTCGAACCACTACCCGGCATAGTTCTTCCATATGGTTAAAGTCATATACGACTTCCAGTTCGTCAACCAGATCAAAAGGATCCGATTCCTCTACTGCTCCAAGGTCTGGTAGTACCTCTCCTTCTCCAGCCTCTTTGGCCTTGATAGCAGCTTTCTCCGCGGCTTTTACGGCCGCAGCCCTGACCTTTTCTTTTTCTTTCTGAATGGCGGCTTTTTCTCCTAACCAATCAACACCGGTGATTGTCTCAAGAAAAAACTTTTCCTGATCAAAAATGGCGGCCACGGTCGCAACCTGTGCCGGCTCTACCTTGACCTCCAGATGATAACCCTTGGCCGCATAATCGGTTTCAACCATACTTTTAAGAGACAAAGACGCCAGGGCCTGTTTAATCACAGCAAGTTTCATGTCAGCCGGCCTCCACCCTGGGCCACCGGCGGCTGCCGGTTATCTTTTCTTCAAGTTCCAAAATACCTTCAATCAGGGCCTCGGGCCGGGGCGGGCAGCCGGGAATAAAGACATCTACTGGGAACAGTTTTTCCGCTCCTTCAACAACAGCATACTGCCCCTCAAACACAAAAGGACCACCAGATATAGCACAGTTACCCATGGCTATAACCCACTTGGGCTCAGGCATTTGATCGTATAATGTCTCAATAACCGGCACTATTTTATGATTAATGGTTCCGGCCACAATCATTACATCACACTGCCTTGGGGAAGGCCTGAAAACCTCAGCGCCAAAGCGGGCCAGATCAAAACGGGCCGCACCAGTGGCCATCATCTCAATGGCACAGCAGGCCAGCCCAAAAGTCATGGGCCACAAGGAATTAGCCCGACCCATGGCCAATATTTGGTCAAGTTTGGCGAAATGAACTATCGGAGGTTGTATATCTTGTGTTTCCACTCAAAGTCTCCTTTTTTCCAAGCATAGATTATGGCCAGCGACAATATCCCAACAAAGATCAAAAGCATAAGAAAAGCACGCCAACTCCCGACTTGGTGAAAATCCTGATCATATACCAGAACCACCGGAAACAAGAACAGGATATTCACGGTAAAGGCCACGAACATCAGAGCATAGATATAATAAACAATGCCATAACGAACCCAGGCATCACCTATAGGAGGCACACCGCATTCAACAAGCTGTTTGGTTTTTTGACGGGTATTGCGGGTGGAACGGGCGGCAAGAAGGTGGGCAGCAATAAAGGGAGCAATAGCAAACCCTAACCCCCCGACAAAAAAAGCAGCCACATAAAGAAGATCTACAAGAGATTCCTGGTTCACGCTTACACACCTTTAATGGTTCACCTGTCTGCGTGCGGCCACGCATAAACAGAAAGTTAATGATTTATGGGGTTAAGGATAGATATACCTATCATTATTAGCATGAACTAAATACCATCAATCCTAAAGATTAAACCTTTCAGAGGTATTTATATCGCAACCTACAATCATTGTCAACGAACATTCTGAATGCTCATTCAGAAATTACCCGGGTTTGGTCGAGACGGTTTTTAAACCAGTCTCGACTATTATCTGCTTATTTTACGAGGTCTACATGCTCTATCTAATTACCCTAACTGGACTTTATGGAAAATCACTTGTATATCCATAGTCTCTGTTAAGCTGACAATTTATTATGCCACTGTCTAATCAATTATGTTATATTCTGCACTCTCTAATTTGATCTACACCAAATAAGCAAGTGTAGATCAAACTAAAAAATCGCTCAAATCAAGCTTAAGGCTTAGATAAAAAACATAAATGAAACTTAACAAAACAAAACCGGATATATTGCAACAGGCAGCATCAGAAAGTGGCTTAAAAGTTGAAACTGCCATGCGCTCAGACCTTGGCGAGACACTTGCCGGCTGTGATCCCATGTTGGGTGAAGTGCTTGAGTACGCATTGTTTGGCGGTGGTAAACGAATCCGTCCCCTGTTGGCTGTTTTGTCTTCGACAATATGCGGCGGCAGAGATGAGGGAATTTATCTGCTTGCTACGGCTCTGGAGTATCTGCATGTTGCCACCCTGATCCATGACGATGTTATTGACCACGCTGATCAGCGGCGAGGTCGTCCTTCAGTGGTGAAAGAATATGGCATTGGCCCTGCCATTCTTGCCGGTGACTGGCTCCATGCCCGAGCCATGCATCTTGTTGGCAGTTTGAGCGGAGCATCCGGGTTAACTATATTCTGCCGAGCAACCGCAGCCATGGTTAACGGTGAATTTCTCCAGATTCGTTATGCCAGCAAGCCTGACATCGGTGAAGATGAGTATTTTGCAATCATTACCGGAAAAACAGCAAGCCTGATCAGCTCCACCTGCATCCTTGGCGGGCTGTATGCCAGAGCTGGGCAGGATGAATTAACTGCTCTGGCCAATTATGGCGAAAAGGTTGGCACTGCCTTTCAGATAATTGATGACATCCTTGATTATCTTGGTGACAGTGACCAGACCGGTAAACAGACGGGGAATGATTTTGGAGAAGGAAAGATGACTCTTCCTTTGATCATTGCCAGGCAACAAGCCTCAATCCAGGAGCAGAAAGAAATTTCAGCCTTGATGACCGGAGATCTTCAGAAAGAGGGGGCAAGAGAGAGATTGTGTCGAATAGTCGACCGCCTTGATGGTTTTAATCTTGCCCACAGACGGGCTGAAAAGATGGTTGAAGAGGCAGAAACAGCTTTAACTATTTTCAAAAACAATGGGGATGTTAAGACCCTAGAGCTTATGATTGCTGTTGCCAAGTATATTCTGGTCAGAACTAAGTAGAAGCACACATAAAGATTTAGCCCTGCGAGTTTTTATTTAATCAAATCAATTCAGGGGGAGTGAAAGTTAAAATCTTCGTTATCCCCATCCATCTCTTCAATGTTTACCTGCCCAAAATCCTGCAAATAATCAACTACTTCATCAATCAAATGTTCAGGAGCCGAGGCTCCGGCAGTAATGCCAATGATATTTTTTCCGGTCAGCCAGCCTGGCTCTATCTCGGTCGCCTGGTCAATCAAATAGGCCGGCACTGCACAATTTTCTGCTGTTTCCCTGAGCCGGTTGGAATTGGATGAATTTTTCGAACCTACTACAAAAACCAGCTCAGTCATGCCTGCCAGTCTCCGAACCGCTATCTGACGGTTGCTGGTGGCATAGCAGATATCGGTTCGTTGCGGTTCATTGATTTCCGGAAATCTTTTGCGAATGGCAACAAGCATTTCTCTGGTATCATCTATGCTTAAGGTGGTCTGGGTCACATAGCCGACCCGGGCGGGATTTGCTATCTCTAATGCTGCCACCTCTGCCGGTGTGGAGATAACATGGACTGAGCCGGTGGCATGACCGCAGGTGCCGATAACTTCAGGATGTCCCTTATGACCGATTACCAGAATATCATAACCAATTTTATTGAGACGGGAAACCCGCCGGTGGACTCTGGAAACCAGGGGACAGGTGGCATTAATGGTTTTCAGGCCAAGCTGTATGCCCTGTTGTTTCACATCTTTTGAAACCCCATGGGCACTGAATATGGTAATTGCTCCGCTGGGAATATCTTCTAACTCTTCAACAAAAATTGCCCCTTTACCGGCAAGCTCACGGATGACATGGGTATTGTGGACTATCTCGTGGAGAACGAAGACCGGTGGGTTGTATTTTTCCAGAGCCTGATTGACAATGGCAATGGCTCGTTTAACCCCGGCACAGAATCCGCGGGGTTTAGCAAGAATAATTTTCATTAAATTGCTGTTTCAGAGTTCTACTCCGGTAACCTGAGAGGATAAAAATAAAAAAAATTAATCAACAAGACGATTGGCAATCAGACTGAAAAAACCATCATCTTTACTGGAGAACCACCAGCCAAGATGGGTCAGACAGGTGGCACAGAGTCCATATTGCCACCGATATCCGGCAAACCAGGAAAAAGCAGAGGCAGCCTGACCATGAATCTGACAACCAGCGGCCTGGGCAAAACAACGGGTTTCAAAAACAATACCAAGCGGGTTAAAAAAAACATGATTATGGCGGCCGTTTCTGCTGATGGCTTCCCGCCTGGCAGTAATGGCTGCAAAACAGATCTGACAGAAGATAGCCTGTTTTTTTTGTCCGGTTTTTTCATCATCTGATGATATATTGCGGCGGCTACGGGAATCATCCGCCAATTCCATGCGTAAATACAGGCGACCATTATCAACTGCTGGCTTGCCGGTAATAGCTGATGATGGCTCGCACCATATCTGTGATGGTATATTGTTCGGGCTGGATATCAACATTAAGGCCATATTTTCGTACAGTTTTTGCGGTGATTGGACCTATAACGGCTATGGTAACCGACTCCATGAGCTTGATTACTTCATTCGTGCCTGCATCAATCATGCTCATGAAGTTATGTACCGTTGAAGAGCTGGTAAAGGTTACAAGCTCTATATCTTTATTTACAAGCAACTGTCGCAGCTCCTCTTTTTTTTCTGCGGGCGGGACATTTCTGTACACCGGGGCAATGGTCACTTCAGCTCCGGCCTTAGCCAGCATTTCCGGAAGAATTTCCCGTGCTTTCAAAGCACGAGGGAGGAGAATTTTACTTGCCTGGATACCAAAGTCTATCAATGTCTCTGCCAATCCTTCACCGGTGAACTTTACCGGTACCAGATCGGCAGATAATCCATAAGTTAATAATTTATCAGCGGTTGCTTTACCAATCACAGCTATTTTAGGACCTGCCAGGTCTCTGGCATCCATTGATTTTTGCATTAATTTCATGAAAAACCAGGTAATCGCATTGATACTGGTAAAGATTATCCATTGATATTGGCTGAGATTATTTAAGGCCTGGTCAATAATCTCATCATCTTCAACCGGTTCCATGTGAAGTGTGGGAAACTCAAGGCAGTCTGCTCCGTTTTCCTCAAGCAACGCCACCAGTTCGCTGGCCTGTTCCCTAGTTCTCGTTACCACCATTCGTTTACCGAACAGAGGGCGTTTTTCAAACCAATCAATGGTGGAACGAAGCTTAACCACTTCACCAACGATGATCAGAGCCGGAGGCTTGATATTCTTTTCCCGAACCAGTTCCGCGATGCTCTCCAAAGTTCCGCTGATTGAATATTGCTGCGGAGTGGATGCCCAGCGGACAACTGCCACCGGGGTTTTAGGATCCCGACCAAAGCGGATAAGTTTTTCCGTGATTATGGGCAGATTTTTGATCCCCATATATATTACTAAGGTGCCGACACCAGTGGCTAATTTATCCCAGGCAATATTGGATTCTTTTTTACCGGGAGCCTCATGGCCGGTGATAAAAGCAACAGAGGCTGTGTATTCCCGATGGGTGATGGGAATACCGGCATAAGTGGCTGCTGCTATGGCCGAGGTTACCCCGGGGACAACTTCAAAATCAATCCCAGCTGCAACCAGTTGTTCTATCTCTTCAGCCCCCCGACCAAAAATAAATGGGTCGCCCCCCTTAAGGCGAACCACCCTTTTCCCGGATCTGGCAAAGTCAACCAGCATTTCATTAATCTCTTCTTGGGTAAAAGCATGAAGACCACAACCTTTTTTACCGGCATAGACCTTGTTAGCATTTTCCGGAACATGGTTTAAAAGTTTCGTATTAACCAGATAATCATAAATTACAACTTCAGCCTGTTCGAGAAGAATTTTACCCCGCAAGGTAATTAAGCCCGGATCGCCGGGACCAGCACCAACCAGATAGACCTTACCTGGATATTGTATATTATTTGTCATTTTACTGATTTCTGTCCTT